>SVJK01000012.1 GCA_015069015.1 Oscillospiraceae bacterium | reverse complement strand
CCGATTGTGTTTTATATTTGACTGGCAGGTCAAAACTATTATATCACAATCGGAGGATTTATTACTCATCGGTTAACCTCTATTGAACCACGCGACTATCGCGTGGTTTTCGTTATACAAAAAGAGCGAAATCCACAAGTGGATTTCGCTCTTTCAAGATTATTTTGCCGTTTCAAAATGCGTATTGGATTAAACAATATCTATTTTAACTCCTAATGCGCTGATTCGCTTAAGTTCTTCGGCATCTGCCTTGGATGTTGTGATAAGTCTGTCCACCTTGTCGAGACTTTGCAATTTTACAAATCTATCTACCCCGATTTTGGTATGGTCTGCAACAACAATAACCTCTTTTGCTTTATTTATCATTGCGTTATTGATATCCGTCTCAAAAGGTTGATCGTTTGTGATTCCACCGCTTGCACTAATTCCGTCAACAGCCAGAAACAACTTATCGATATTATAGTATTCCAGTTGCTTTATAGCACCAATTCCATAAGTTGATCCTGTTTCAATATTTAAATTTCCACCTAAAAAGATAATCTTTGCAAGACTTTCCTTGCGTAACTCGTTTGCAATACTCAATGAGTTAGTAACAACGATAGCATGCTTATCTTTCGGGAAAAACCTTGCAATTTGGAGAGTTGTGCTACCAGTATAAAGCAGAATTGATTCATTATCATTAATGAGTCTTGCTGCGTGTTTTCCTATTTTTTCCTTGGCATCAAGTTCCTTAATTGTATGAGGATCAAATATACTGAAGCTCGGGAAGTCCATTTTGAGCACTACCTTCCCGAATTTCCTCTCAACGATGCCATTTCTTTCAAGATATATCAAATCATTTCTGATGGTTACACTAGATACATCAAAGCTATTTACAATATAGCTGACATCCAGTTCCTTGTGTTCTCTTAACAGTGCTTCAATTTGACTGCGTCTTTCTTCTGCAGACATGGTCTCCCTCCTGTGTCATAATGGGGAAAATCTCCCGTATGTTCTATCTATATTACCATTAATTTTCCGAAAAAATTACAAATTATAAAATCATAATGTAAAAGTCCTTAAAAAGGCAAAATACACATTTCAGAAATTAAATTCTTAAGTTAAATGTACCATAATATCACAGGTATGTCAAGGATGTTTTGATGGCTCTTTATCGGACTATGATAACATTCTCAAAACCAGAGACACCCCGGATGTTAATGATGTTATCAGATTTTCGTAAATCACCGTTATCATCTCCTACCTTTAAAAAATAAGTCCTGACAGAATTGATTATTTATGTGAAAACTGAGGTCAAACTATTTCTGCTGAGTCTAATACAGCCCTCCATTAATATAATTATTTACAATTATATCACATAAGAGCTTCAAAGTAAATGGATAGCGTTATTTTTATTGAAAGCGGCGATAATTCTTTATTCATGGGGGTTGTTTTTTCCGTCAAATATGGTATAACATAAATAGAAAAGTACATAATTGTTATAAAAAAATGAAAGTGTCTATTATGCATTAGTAGTTTAAAGTTGGTAGAAAAGGACTAATAATACTGCGGTTTGCGAGCGAAAGATTTTTGTATAAAAAATTCCCTTTCGTAATCAATAGATCGTCGGTTCAAGTCCGATCACCAGCTTGATTAAAAATAAGACTAACCCGCTTTAAAAGTTGAGGTTAGTCTTGTTTTTCTGATAAAATGATTTAATAAATCCGAGGTGCAATTTTATTTAACTAAAAATACTATCTCACCGGGCTTTATTGTGAAAGAGTTACTGATCTTATCACTTTGTCTGTCCTTCCAGTTATCTTTAAGAACAAGGGTATAATCCTCATCTGTGAGATTTGATGCCACAAGATACATATCTTCATTTACAAACATTGAAACATACACATCACCGGGAAGTTTGGACAATATTGCCGCACTGTCACGAAGTTCAATATAGGCAATGCTGCTTTGCTCAACCATTGGTCTGTAGAGTGCCATGAATTTTGACCATCTTGAATATTCCATTGTATCGTCGGGAATTCCTGACCAGAGACTGTATACATATGGACCGTCGGGATGGTCTTTCATATATTTTTGGACTTTGGCTTCAAAGGTATCTTCTATGGGTGTGTAGTATTTAACACCGGGGACATCTATGGCTTTTCCATAGAACGGACGTCCTGATTTAAGAAGTGGGAACTGCATGAAAGGAATGGTTGTGGCATAGTAGTAATCGAGGGTGGGATATTCATTAAAATGCATATGCTGACAGGGAACTATGTAGGGCTGATATTCTTTGCCTATGCCAAAGTTCTTTCCTTTTACACCCTCTCCTATCCACAGATAGTCATACACTCTGTCTTTGGTATTGGGGCGATTGTTGAGGTCTGCATGAACCTTGTACACGCCTCCTCGTCTTTTCACCTCATTGTACACAAGGCAGAGAAGGTCTTCAATTTCAGGATCATAAGGAAATTTTATGTCATAAACATCTTTGTTTACATCCTTTTCTTGCTGGATATCGAGTCCGTCATATCCCCAGTCATTATATATGCCGTCAAAACCGTATTTATCAACTGCTTCAAAGGTCTTTTTGAGCATATATTCTCTCCAGCTTGCACTTCCGGCATAGCATTTTCTGAAGTCTGAATAGAGAGAGCGAAAAGCATAGTCACATCCCGGGCGTCCGAAATCTTCTCTGTAATCAGGATCTGATATGTGGAAATATCCCGTTGAAATATAGGGGATTATTTTTATGCCAAAATAGTGACAAAGGTCAACAAATTTCTGCATACCTTCGGGATCGTGGCTTGTAAATTTATCTGCTCCCAGATGTCTTATGGCGTCATTCCACTCTTCGTGAATCTGAATGAGTTCAACTCCGTTTTCTGCCATACTTTTTAAGAGATTATAATCATATTCTGTTGGCTCAATGGAAAATTTTGCAGGATAATCCCCAAGGTTATAGGTTGACTGTCCCGGCATATAATCAACTATTCTGTGTCTTTTGGTATATGTTATATTATCCCTTTCGGCTTCGTTGATATTATTAATTCTTTTTCGGTGTTGTTCTAAAGTTAACAGTTTCATAATTTTCTCCTTTTGTTATTTACTGCACCAGTTTTCCATCGGAACAAAATCTCTTTTTTCAGCCTCGGGCGATGAGAATGTTACACAGAGATTGAGTTCTTCTATTTCCTCAAGGTACATGGAAAGTTTTCTGACCCCGTCATTTGGTTCCTGATCTTTAATTACAGGTGACTTTGGAAGAAGTTTTGCATCCATAACAGTAAATTTTGCATCAGCATTGCAATTTAGTGTTGCTTTCAGTTTCTTTGTGCCTTTTGTGAGAATTGCACTTTTTCCGTCAGGTGAAATCGCAACATCTGCTTCTGTATGAGCGAACCACCATACAGAGGCTTTTTTATTTAATTTAACTTCGTCCTGAACACTTACTTCCGTTTTGCCCTCGCCTATTTTCACCCCTCTTTTGTATGTTTCAATTCCGATGTCATCGTCATACACATCTGAAAGGTTACCGATTGCAAAACTTTCATTTTCACCAAATTCATATTTTTCAATTCCACCGATTCCGCCTTTTTTCTGTCCGTGTCTTTCATCAGCATTGAACACAAGAACGTTGTGACCTTCTGCTCTTACACGGTAGGTATTATAGTAGTCGGAAACATTATAATTATCTGCACCGAGGTCAATGAAGAATGTTTCACCAAAGGCATCCATGACAAATGTTCCAACATCCATATGGCTGTGGCCTTTTCCGTCACCCAGAGGATTGTCACAGTGGAATCCCACAAACATATCGTCTTTTGTCCATCCGCTTCTCATTGTTGCAATTTCGGAAATAGGCAAAAACACATCTTTAACCTCTGAACTATTGCCTGCATCAAGCATTTTCGGATCGTACCAGAAAAGATCCGAATATACATCGTGACCTTCCCCTGGAAGACCACCGTTTAAAATCATCTCTATTCTCGGTTTTGCCTCGTGGAGAGTGTTAAAATATTTTGCTAAAAACATCATCTGGGGAGGATAGTCTGAGCCGGGTCTTGCGCAGTCGTGATAACTGAACACACTGACAGAGCCGTTGACTGCCATCATAAACTTATTTGTAAGTTTCATTCCCACAACATCCACATAACCAAAATAACTTCCTGCGGCATTTTTCAGAGACTCTATGGTCTGGGTGAAATATTCCATTGCATAGCCCCAGTAATTAAATCCTTCTTCATAGCCGCCATAGGGTGCAAAAAGACTGAGGGCACGTCTCATATCAAGAAGAGTCTGCTCCATCGCACGCTCTGCATATGGTCTTTCTTCCTCTGACAGTTCATCAAATATTGACATTGCACTAAGACCTACGCCCGAAATTACAAGGCACCAGTTATCCGCAAGGTCACCTCTCCAGTTCCAGGAACGTTTTCTTTCTTTATCGTCAAAGTCATCAATAATCTGCATTATACCTTTTTGGAATATGGCACGTCGGATATAGAGTCTTTCGTTTTCGTCCATCCAGTTATAAAGCCAGTCATAACACATACCAAGGCTTGCACACATTTCCCCCACATCAAGGAAGTGATAGGGATTCCAGTTTATAAAGCAGGCACAGTTATACATTTCAAGATATGCCCTTTTTGCGTATTTTTCTTCTCCTGTCAAAAGGTAGGCAAGAGCACAAAGTATCATCCTTTCGCCATTCTCACGACACACATACAAAAGTCTGATTCCATCTCTTATTTCATAGCCTGAACTGTTTTCAGTCATAAACTTATCTGCATAAGTTATTATATTTTCAAATATTTTTTTGTAAACTTTATCGCCGTTTTCTTTTGAAAGTTCTCCCTTTATAAAATCTATCTTTTCCTGAGAAAACAAGAGTCTCGGATGGTGATGATCAGGGTGATTTTTTTCAATCAAAGCAGCTATTTCTTTTCCTGAAATATCTTCAAACATAAAGGATTCACAGATATTTCTCATAACATCTGTGTTACGTTGCCAGTCAAGTTCTTTCTCAATATCATCATCAGAATATATCATAAGACCGTTTATTTCTGTATGTAAAAACTTTCCGTAAATTTTGCAAAGTTCTTCAAGTGATGCATATAAAACTCCATCTTTTTCTTCAGATGTTTCAAATGAAGTTCTCTCATTTTCTTTCCCGATTGTTTTAAGGAAAAAGTCAAGAGGAATCATATGA
This sequence comes from Oscillospiraceae bacterium, assembly GCA_015069015.1. GTDB lineage: Bacteria > Bacillota > Clostridia > UMGS1810 > UMGS1810 > RGIG1828. The sequence continues at coordinate 38,414 of SVJK01000012.1, read as the reverse complement.
AGACTATCTTTTTCATATGGACACACCTTTGAATCCTCTGATATATATGATTTTTCACCATGCAGCAATACAGAATTTTTCCCTGCATATGCAGCAACTGCATTTTTCATAAGTTCTCTTCTGCCACGGGCTGCTTTTTCAAGTTTTTCGCTCATACTGTTTTCCTCCAATATACGCGTCAATAATATTACATCAAAATAATATCATAACCGTTTTTAGAATTCAATATATTTTTATGTTTTCTGTTTATTCTGATGTGTTGAAAATAATTATATACATTCGCCAGTCAGATAGTCAATGATATATTATATCAAATAATTGACGTTTTCTCTTTTTATAATACTGTAGCCTGACAGGAGTTATCCGAACCTGCCTGAAAAACAGTATTTTCGGCATCTTTTGGATTGTCATCCTTGAAAGGCGTCAGCCTTCCCTCGTCTTCCGCACCAAAATCTATCCAAAAATACAGGTTTTTCAGGTCGTAGAATTTTTAGCGAGAAGATTTTTGATTGAATGAGGCAAAAACGCAATGAATCCTGACGGATTTATGAGTATTTTAATGAAGTTCAAGCGAAAATCTTCCTCTATAAAATCAGGTTCGGATGACTTCTGTCAGGCTAGCCGTCGGAGATTCGAATCTTCAACGGCTAATCATAACTATCGCCAATGCACCAAGCAGAAACACCAGTATGTCTCTGTATGTGATTTTCTCTTTGTATATAACTACGCCTGATATGACGGAAAAAAGTATGGTGGACACATTAAGCAAAGGGAAAAACACCGCACTTTTAAGTTTTCCCGCACAGATAGTGTTTAAAAGATTGGAAAAACCAAAAGCCACGCCTATTATAACCCCATAAAAATACTTCTTCGGTGAAATTCTCTGTGATGACGGTTTAGCGGTCAGAAATAAAACAAAGGATACAAAAGAAGCCAGCAAAAAAGCAAATATCAGAAAGATTTCTTTTTGGTAAAACCAGATTGAGTTTTGCTGAACTTTTTGCATAATTCCAAGACCGCCTGATGAAATCATTGCAAGGACGGCAGGAAAAATGAACTTGCTGTCACTATATTTTTGGTTCTTGTTTGTTTCGGGTGAAAGTCCTGATATTATAATTATGGGAATGACTAAAACTATGCCGAGAAGATTTGCAATTTTCAGTTTTTCCCTCCAGAAAAGAAAGCCTGAAAGAGTCGGCAAAATGAAACCCATGGAATAGATTGTTGAGCACATTCCCATATTTCCGCCTCTCATGGCACAGGTATAACAATATTGAGCACCTATAAGCATTATGCCGTATATTACTCCATAACCTACCGTTACAAGTGATATAGCGTCAAATGCATTTTCAGATACACCCAAAAGGCACAACCCTGCACATAAAAAAGTTACGGACTGTAACAGAAAAAATTCTTTTGTGCCAAAAGAAATGTCGGAAATACCTTTGGAAAAAATGTTTCTGAGAGATGACAGCAAAACACTCAAAAACATCAGCATCATATACATTTTATCTCTCCTCTTATGATTCTTTCCATTTCTTCACTGAGTATGAGACGTGTGTCATCATCCACAAGGCTAAATCTGTTGCCGTCGTTGGGTGTGCTGAGATAATTCCATACGCAGTATGGAATGTCCCACTCCTTTAATATGGTTATCATATCTCTCATCCAGTTTTCACGGTATTTTATGTTGCAATGACGAATTGTTCCGAACTCTCCGCACCATAAAACTTTGTCGGGATTTTTTTGGATAAATCTCTTTGCAGGTTCAAGGTAATCTTTCAAAAATTCAATGTCAATTCTGTCGATGTCCTTATATGCGTCAAAAATCCCATGAACACGGTAATACTCTCTGTATTTTTCAATATCTTCTGAGGGGTATTCAAGTTTTCTGTTATAGTAAAGTTGCATTGCCTGAAGCACACCCTGCTGATGGGTAAATTCGTGAGGTGCATAGCAATGGAATGTGTATATTATATTTTCATCATCATACACTCTGAGTCCGTCAAGTCCCGGCGGGTTGTTCCATTCAATACCACCTATGATTATCACACGGTCTTTGTTGACATTTCTGATTGCATCTATGGTATTTTTGGCAAAATTGTTCCATTCATCTGCAGTTGAATTTACAACTTCGTTTAGCAGTTCAAATACGATATCGTTATCATCTTTGAAAATCTCTTCAAGTTTCAGCCACAGGGCAATGAATCTTTTTTGAAGTTCACTGTCTTGCATAAGTCCTTTTTCTTCAAGAATATCGCAGTAGTTTCCTATTGCTTTATGCATATTAAGAACAGGGCGAAGATTATACTTTTTACACCAGTTTACAAAGTTTTTGAGAATATTTATAATATTATCCCTGTACTTATACGCGCTTTCTTCCACAACTATTTGGTCAAAACCTAAACGGATATGATCCATACCCAGGGATGCAATATACTTTATGTCTTCCTCTTTTATGTACGTCTCAAAATGTTCCATATCCCCTATTGTAATATCAAGTCTCTTGTCATTGGGAAGAACATTAAAACGCTTGTAGTTTGTGAGCCATCCACCTATTCCCATTCCTTTTTGAAATCCCTTTATTTTTTTCATAATATCATCTCCTTATCATATATTTTAACACTGTATACGCACAAGAAAATATAATAATACATAAACAAACTTGTATAAAAGATAGATTTGTGATATGATAAATTAAAAGAGGTGATAGGGATGAAAATAAATTGTACAGGCGATGGTGTAATATCATACCCTATGCACAGGCACAAGGATTATGAGATTATGCTGTATCTTGAGGGGAGCGGATATATGAGAACAACTCACAAAGATTTCCCCTTTTCTCCGGGAACTATTATAATTGTTCCGCCGGGCATAGCACACGGTTCAGTTTCAGAAAGAGGATTCAAAAACATTTCTGTCTCACATAATTTCGGGAATCTTTTTCACTTTTCAAACGTGATTGTTTTGTCTGACAACGAGAAAAACGAAGGAAGAAATCTTGCGGGGATGATGTATGATAACAGGCATAGAGACGGTGAATTTCTTTCAGGTCTTTGCAATGCATATGTTCAGTTTATTATGCAGTATATAAATACGGGTGATGCTATGGCGTCTTTAGTCAACGCAATTGCAAGTGAAATTACCGAAAGATTTTTTGAAAGCGACATAAATCTTGAAAACATTCTTGCAAAAAGCGGCTATGCCAACGACTATATACGGGCACAGTTCAAAAAAATCACCGGCAAAACCCCCAACGGATTTTTAACAAATCTGAGAATCAATCACGCCGTATTTTTGATTGACATATACGGCAGAAATTTCACCTTAGAGCAAATTGCATATAAATGCGGATATACAGATTATGTGTATTTTTCAAAAAAATTCAAGACTATGATGGGGATGTCGCCAAAAAAATATAAAAAAACCGTCTTGTAATAAAGATTTTTATGAATATTCCTCATACGGATAAAGGCTTTTAGCATACGGCGTGAACAGGTCTGCGAATATGACAGATGAAATCAAGTTCCCTGCCGCCTTTCCACCATCCATATCAGCGCCGGAGAAACATAAAACGCGAAATAAAGTTTGTGGTTTCTTGCATTTTTCAAGAGTGTGTGAATCCGAAGGAGGGGCTCACCGTCAATTCCGAGAAATACATAATGTACACAATGTAATATTTTCATCATTTTTATCATATCAATGCTATAATCATTATATTGAGCAATACGGCATTACAGATAGATTTATGAGGGTGGAAATAAATTGAAAAGACTTATAATTCAAAAACTTTCAACACTTTTGTTTCTGTTTGTGCTTACTATGTTTTCCGCATCATTCCCAGAAAACATACCTGTAAGCTCAAGACCCGAGCAATTTAAACTTGCCATTTTAATGTATCACGGATTTACAAAAGACGGCAAAGAAAGTACGTATGTTATAAAGATGCGCGAATTTGAAAAAGATATTGTTTACTTAAAAGAAAACGGATTTACATTTGTGTTGCCGAATGATATTTCAGATTTTATTAATTACGGGAAAATACCGGGAGAAAAATGTGTTATGATAACATTAGACGACGGATATCTCAATAATTACACCTTTGCATATCCAATCTTAAAAAAATACGACGCAAAAGCGGTTATATCCCCTATTGCATCACTTAGTGATTATCATAGCATTAATCCCGATAATCACACAGAGTATGCCCATATAACCTGGGATCAGATATCGGAAATGTCAGAAAGCGGACTTGTGGATTTTCAGAATCACTCATACAATCTCCACACTTTTAACAGTGAAAGAAAAGGAAGTGCAAAAAAAGAAAAAGAAAGTCCGCAAGAATACAGAAGAATGTTTTATGAAGATTTAAAAAAGGCACACAATGCGATAAAATCTGCCACAGGAAAGTCTCCCTATGTATATGTGTATCCTTTCGGTCTTAAATCCGGTGAAATGACGTCAGTACTCAGATGTTCCGGTTATAAAATGAGTCTGGGATGCGAATCCGGTTATAATATTTTGACAGGAGAAAAAAACGAACTTTGGAATATGAAAAGATTTAACCGTTCGCATATTACAGATGCCTCACAATTGCTCAAAGACTATTGATTTGAAATCTCCGCTGTGATATAATTATCAGACAGATCTTGAAAGGGGTTTTTACTTTGGATACTTTTATTGAATATATGATTAAGCAAAAAAAGAAAAAAGGTGATTACATAAAAGCATTTCTTGTGGTCATTGCCGCAACATTTATTGTTCTCGCAATTACACTTGTTTTTATCGCCTTACCGTCTTATCTTATTTCAATGTGGCCCATTACAATTGTAGGAATATATTTCGGGGCATATAAAATCATTTCTTCATTTGATGTGGAATATGAATATATTCTTACCAACGGTGAACTTGATGTGGATAAAATAACCCACAGAAAAAAAAGAAAACGTATTATTACAATTCATGTAAAATCGTTTATAGAATTCGGTAAGATGGGTGATGAAAAGGAAAAACTTCATAAAACAGAGGATTTTTCTTACACAATCAACGCTTCCGCCAATTCATCTACTTATACCGATTATTATGCGGTATTTTTCAAGAACGGTCAGAAGATGAAACTTATATTCAATCCTACAGGAAGAATGATAGATACATTTAAAACATATGCACCAAGAGTGGTGATCTGAGGTGATAAATATGGACATTGAGTCATTGTTCAAAAAAACTCTCGAAAACAAAAGAAAAAGCGATGTCCCAAACCCTATTGATATTTCTCTTGTTAAAGATGCCGTGAAAAAAAGAAAAAAAGATATCCACAAAGGCGACTGTGGGAAACTCCTTGTGATTGGTGGTTCTATTGGAATGACAGGCGCACCGTGCATGAGTGCTATGTCGGCACTGCGGTGCGGGTGCGGTTTGGTTACTGTGGCCTGTCCGAAAGATTTGAATCATATTTTTGAAGTTAAACTCACAGAGGTAATGACGCTTTCTGTCACATCTGAAAACGGTGATTTCAGCGATGGTATCTGGGAGGAAGTCCGGGAAAAAGTAAACTCTTCGTCTTGTGTTCTTATAGGACCCGGTATGGCAGTTACAAAAAACTCTGAAAAACTCATGACAGAAATCATTACAAAATCCTCAGTGCCTCTTGTGATAGATGCAGGAGGACTTGGTGCTGTTTCCCGTGATGTGTCTGTTTTAAAAAAGGCATCCTGCCCTATTATTATCACACCTCATATCGGAGAATTTTCAAAGCTCACAGGATTTGGTTGCAATGAAATTTTGAAAGACAAGCATCAGAAAGCAGTTGACTTCGCGATCAGATATGGTTGCACAGTTATTTTAAAATCCCACGAGACTGTTGTTGCAAGTGCAGATGGTGAAATATATACAAATATTTTTGGAAACCCCGGTATGGCAACAGCAGGTTCGGGAGATGTTTTATCAGGGGCTGTCGCATCTTTTTGCGCAGGAGGAAACACGCCACTCCTTTCCTCCCTTTCAGGAGTATTTTTTCACTCGGTCGCAGGTGATATGGCAGCTTTAAAATATGGGGAATATTCTTTGATAGCTTCTGATATAATTAAATATCTGGCATATGCTATAAAACAAACCGACGAAGAAATTTGAAGATTACTTTTTTCGGAGGAGATTATATTTTTCATTCAAAAATCAAAAAAAATCTTGCTTTAGCTCTGTTGCTGCTATTTGCAATGTTTATTCATTCCGGATGCGGCAGCAAAAACACTGACGAAAACATTCATAAACTTGTGCACGCAACGTACTATTCTCCCAATTCATACACTGCAAAATGCAGTGTTTACGCATATACAAAGGGAGGCGTGAGCGAGTATGAATGTGACGTTTCCTATGATAAAAACAAAGATTCATACATAGTTAAATCTGACAACATGGAAATTTCCATGGATGAAAAAAGAACACGAATATCCCGTGGAGATAATAGCTTCGAAGCACCGTCTTCACCTGATGACATGTACATATTTGTGAACACATTTTTTAAAAGTTATTATGAATCAGAAAATGTGAGCATGTCTGTTTCAGAAAATTCCCCGTCTGAAACCACTCTTTTGGAATGTGATGTGATAAATCCAACACCAACAAGTTCCCATATGAAACTATGGGTAAGAAGTGATGATGCTCTGCCTGTTAAAATGCAGGTGTATGACAAAGACAGCTTTATGCATACAGAAATTGTATTTAATGAGTTTAAATTCCAAAAATCGGGGGAATAATATTATCACCGCAGAGCAGCAAACGTGTGACGGCATTGCCATGTACATATAGAAGCGTTCACATCTTAGCGGTGATTCCTTTGGGCTCGTTTTGGCATAAAGTGTATTTGACAGAAGTGCTAAAACGATATATAATGTTTATATGGTATAAAAGGTTTCACCTTACAGATTGGGGGCGCAGATAAATGGCACGGCAGAAAAAAATCTTAATCAGCTTGCCTGATACCTTACTTGATGAAGCAGACAGCATAGCCCATTCTCAAAACATTAACAGAAGTGAATTTATCCGAGAAGCCATGAGGCTTTATATTAAACAAAGAAAAAGAAATGAAACTATTCAGAAATTAAAAAAAGGATATGAGGAAATGGCAAAGTTCAATCTTGAATATTGTGAATTTTCTCTTGATTCAGATGCCCGTCAGCTGCAGCTCTACGAGGATAAGCTTGCGGAGTGTGAATGATATTGGCAATCAGACGTGGTGATATTTATTACGCTGACTTAAGCCCCGTTGTGGGCTCGGAACAAGGCGGAGTGAGGCCTGTTTTAGTTATTCAAAATGACATAGGCAACAAATACAGTCCTACCGTGATTGTTGCGGCAATTACCTCTCAGATAAACAAAGCAAAATTACCCACGCATATTGAAATTCCCGGTGAAAAATATGGCCTTTCAAAAAATTCGGTTGTCCTTTTGGAGCAAATCCGTACAATTGATAAGCGACGTTTGAAAGAAAAAACAGGTCATGCGGATCCGGGACTTTGTGACAAAATCAGTGATGCATTAAAAATCAGCCTTGGTCTTGATATGGAAGGACCCTGGTTTTAAAATTTGACAAAAGGTGGTATACTAATGAAAAATTTATTCTCAAAAGCAATTACGGTGATATTTGTTCTCGCCCTGGTTATTTGCATAACTCCGGTTTATGCAGAACCGGGTGGTTCAGATGACCCACTCATTACACTTTCCTATGTTGAAGATGTTTTAATTCCTCAGATGAAGAGTTATGTCGATTCATCTGTTGCAAATTCTTCAGCCGGGTCACAAAATGTGACTGTTGAAGGTGGAACATATTTTAATGTTGTCAATGTATCAAAAGGTCAGACAATCATAGGTGACAGAAGCTGTCAGATGATTCTCAGAATGGGAAGCGGAAAAATTGTTGCAACGAAAAAGGGCGGAATTGCTGACGTAACTTTGGGTTATGACCTTCCAGACGGTGTTGATGCTCCGTCTAACCATCTTTTGATTATCCCTGTTGATGACGGCAGAGGAATCAAGATGACATCTGACGGTATTATTATGATTTGCGGGTCATATTCGGTTAAAAGATAACTAAATGTAAAAAGGTAGTGCAAAAAATCAAATGAATTTTTGCACTACCTTTTTATTCTTTTATCATATCACATATATCTACTACATTTCCTGCACCCATGGTGATTATTATATCACCTTTGGATGCATTTTTTTTGAGAAAATCTGCAATTTCAGAAAAATCTTTGATATATATACTGCCGTCTATGGAATCGGAAAGCATTTTTGAACTTACCTCTCCTGTATCCTTTTCTCTTGCAGCATAAATATCTGTTAAAATCATTCTGTCAACTTTTGAAAGAACTTTTGAAAAATCATCAAAAAGTGCTTTCGTACGGGTGTAGGTATGAGGCTGAAAAACGCACCACACTGTGTTGTGCTTTATTTTTTTCACGCTGTCAAAGGTTGCAGCAATTTCTGTGGGATGATGAGCATAGTCATCAATTATGAGTGCACCATTGCATTTTCCTTTTTTCTCAAAACGTCTCTTTGTACCCGAAAAGGCTTCTATCCCCTCTTTTATGGCATCTTTTGATATTCCCATGGCAATGGATGCTGCATAAACGCCTGTGGCATTTAAAACATTATGTCTGCCGACAACTGAAAGAGTGAGAGTTTCAACTTTTTCATCATTTTTATATATATCAAATGTGGGATATCCAAAGTCATCAAAGGTTATATTTTTTGCTCTGTAGTCACCTTTTTCAAACCCATATGTTATGGGGGTTACCTTTGTGTTTTTTATGCAATCGGAAACATTCTGACTGTCAGCAAGTGCCACAAGAACACCGTCTTTTGGAATCAGATTTGCAAAATCTGTAAAAGCGTCTTTTATGTCATCAAGATCACGATAATAATCAAGGTGATCCTCTTCCACATTCAGGATTATGCCAACTGTCGGGAAAAAGTCTAAAAACGACCTGCAATATTCACAGGATTCTGTGAGAAAATACTCACTGTCTCCTATTTTAAAATTGCCATCTATGATGTCGAGTTCTCCGCCAACCATAACCGTGGGATCAAGATTTGCTTTCATAAGAACATAGGTCATCATTGATGTGGTGGTGGTTTTACCGTGAGTTCCCGCCACACTTATCGCCTTTTTATATTCTTTCATAATTGTTCCAAGCATCTTGGAGCGTGCAACTGTTTTAATTCCCATATCCCTTGCTTTTTTAAGTTCGGGATTGTCATCTTTTATTGCGGCGGTATAGACCACAAGGTCAGGATTTTTGATGTTATCTTCGCTGTGTCCGCAAAAAACTGTCGCCCCCAGAGATTTGAGTTCTTCAGTTGCTTTGCCTTCGCCTGAGTCTGATCCACTCACCCTGACACCATTATGGAGCAAAACCTTTGCAATGGCACTCATACTGATGCCGCCGATTCCTATAAAATGTACATATGTTAAATTTTTCAAAATTCATACAACTCCAGTCATGTAACTCTTTATACATTATACACTATTGGTCATCAAAAATAAACATTAATATTACACAAAATTTGTTTTCTTTTATGTGTATTATAATTAAAAATGAGAGCAAAATAAAATCAGCAGTTTACAACAATCAATTAACGGAGGTATTACATTGGATATAACAGATATTCGCATAAGACAAATGCATCAGGAAGAGAAAATGAAAGCGGTTGTTTCCGTAACTTTTGACAATGCTTTTGTGGTACACGACATAAAAATTATTGACGGTCAGGACAAACTCTTTATAGCAATGCCATCAAGAAAAACACCTGAGGGCGAATATAAGGATATTGCCCATCCCATCAATATGGATATGAGAGAACTTATGCAAGAAAGAATCTTAGAAAAGTACCATTCAACACTTGTTGAGGAAAATAGTTTTTAAACAAGCAAAAAGGGCATCCTTTTGGGAATGCCCTTTCATTTGGAACTTAATTATTTCATTGTTTCTGTGTAGAAGTTAATTTTATCTGTTTCTTCAACTTTTACATCCTTAGCGAGTGCTTCTCTTTCTGCATTGATTTTTGTAAATACTTCTGTATTTTGTGATGAAGAAAGTGCAGATGCTACACCTGTGACACTTGTGGGAACTTTTTTAATGATGTGGAAACCATTATAGCCTTCGGACTCTACAAGGACAGGTTCACTGATTTCGCCGTCTTTCATTGCAAATGCTTTTGCTTCAAATTCGGGAACCATTTCTCCGGTTGAGAATGTGTAGCCATTGGGAGATGCAAGTTTTCCTGATGCGTCTCTTCCGTCTTCACTCTTTTCTTCCATAAGTTTGTCAAAGTCGTCGCCGGAGTCAAGTTTTGCTTTGATTTCGTTTGCAATCTTTTCTGCTTCTTCTTTGGTACGGTCTTCATCGCCAAATTTTACAAGAATGTGTTTTGCACTGACATAGCTGTCAGAAACCAAAGATGCGAGGTAGAGATTTCCTATATATTCTTCTTTAACAATCTGGTTTACTGTCTCAGAATCTGTACCCATAAGCATCAGATAGTCTTCATAGGAAATTCCCATCTGTGCTGTTCCCTGAGCAACCTGTGTTTTGATGTTTTTCACATTTTCTGCAATTGCTTCTTCATCTTCTTTTGTAAGTTCAATTCCTGCTTCAACTGCTTTTTTGTAAGCCATTTTGATGTCTACAATCTGCTTTTGAACATCTGCCTTGATTGCATCCATATCAACTTCCGGTGTTGCATCACTTGCAGCAGAACTGTCTGCTGAAAGTGCCTGACTTGCTTGGCTGTATGCAGCATTATATGCGGTGTTGAAGAACCAACCATAGTATGCACCGTTTACTTCAATATTATCTGCAATTTTGAGAACCACAGATTCCATCTGTGCTTTCTGTTCTGCTTCATATTTCTTGGATTCTTCCAGTGCTTTTAATTCATCCATGTCCTTGATAAGACCGCATCCTGCAAAACACATCAGTGTGAAACTGAATGTGAGCACAAGTGCCATAATTTTTGTAATTTTTTTCATGTTTTTCACGCCTTCCTTTAATAGTAGAAACGAATATTTTTTTATCTAATAAAAAATACCGCATTGCACATATAAAATAATATACCACAAATAAGGCATAAAAACAAGTCTTTTTTTTATATTTTTTAAGCTTTGCTTTTTGTGTTTTATTCTCAAAAATCTCATTTATGTTTCTTAAATTATGTGCAAATTTTTTTAAAAAATACTTAAAAAAGTGTTGACAAACCAAAAACCATATGATATAATAGCATACGTTGATTGACGATAAGGCCCCTTGGTCAAGTGGTTAAGACACCGCCCTTTCACGGCGATAACATGGGTTCGAATCCCGTAGGGGTCATAAGAAAAATAACTCTCGCAAAAGCGGGAGTTATTTTTTTGTTCCCATACGGGAATGAGAATCCATGGCACTGCACAACCCTGAAAAAAGTACTATGTTAAACAAATTTATAATAAAAGTAAGCCTTGGGTGCGCATGGGCGCCCTGAGCGAAGCGAGGAAGTACTCTTGGGGTGCTCGAATCCCGTAGGGGTCATAAGAAAATAACTCTCGCAGAGGTGGGAGTTATTTTTTTTGTTCCCATACGGGAATGAGAATCCATGGCACTGCACAACCCTGAAAAAAGGTACTATGTTAAACAAATTTATAATAAAAGTAAGCTTTGGGTGCGCATGGGCGCCCTGAGCGAAGCGAGGAAGTACTCTTGGGGTGCTCGAATCCCGTAGGGGTCATAAGAAAATAACTCTCGCAAAAGCGGGAGTTATTTTTTTTGTTCCCATATGGGAATGAGAATCCATGGCACTGCACAACCCTGAAAAAAGGTACTATGTTAAACAAATTTATAATAAAAGTAAGCTTTGGGTGCGCATGGGCGCCCTGAGCGAAGCGAGGAAGTACTCTTGGGGTGCTCGAATCCCGTAGGGGTCATAAGAAAAATAACTCTCGCAAAAGCGGGAGTTATTTTTTTGTTCCCATACGGGAATGAGAATCCATGGCACTGCACAATCCTGAAAAAAGTACTATGTTAAACAAATTTATAATAAAAGCAAGCCTTGGGTGCGCATGGGCGCCCTGAGCGAAGCGAGGAAGTACTCTTGGGGTGTTCGAATCCCGTAGGGCACAACATCATTTTGAACGTAGCGAATACATCATTTGACCGTTTGCGGTCAACCTCATTTCTCTTCAACGGACACAAAATGATGTTACTCCTTTGTCGTAAATGATATTGCCTTCTGCAAATGATGTATTGCTTCGCAATAACGATGTTGCACTACGTGCAAATGTATGGTATAATCTGCTTTGAGGTGATTTCGGATGAAGGAAGATAAACTCGGTAAATAATAGCGTTTAAAACCGGAAATGATTGCTTGAAATATGATATAACACTTGTTAAAGAACGTGAGGTACTGAACCAGATAGACGTACTTCAAAATGCTATTGAATGTATCGAAGATCATTAAACAGATAACATAGGCTAATATTCAAAAGGCAGAAACGATTGATTTCGTTTCTGCCTTTTTTCGTAGGGTTCGGCGGTTCCCGACGAACCGATTGTGGGGGCAATGTCTACATCGTCACGTTTTATGGTCTTAGGATATCCTAAATATTCAGGAAATTGATATACATTTTCCCTGCTTGTTACAGTTCCGGACATATCAGTTTTTTGTGATATGACAATATAATTTAGATGGTGGAACTCCATATTCTTTTTTTACAACACGACTGAAATATTTGACATCACAAAATCCCGACATTTCAGCCACTTCCTTTATAGAGTATTTTCCTGTCGAAAGGAGTTTTTCAGCATGGATCAAACGCTTTGATACTAAATACTTGGTTGGAGTCATGCTGAACTTGTTTAAAAAAAGCTTACGAAAATATGTATTGCTCATATGTGCTTTTGCAACCATTTCTTTTACTGAACATTCGTTGGATGTATAGTTTTTTTCCATATATTCAACAGCATCTTCAAATGCTTTCATTGTTTCGCTACGCAAAGAAGAAGATTGCTGAACCGATATATTTTCTAAAATTTCGCACATCACAGACAACGCAGAATAATAATATCCGTCTTCTTTTTTATTCCAGATATCATAAAGTCTATGAAAAAGTATTGATATTATATGAGAATCATTTAATTGATAATTTTCCATTTTTGAAATTAGGTCAGATTCAAAATGTATGACCAATATTTCGTTTTTTTTCTGATATGTCGCTTTATAAGAGCAATTTGCCGGCATATAAAATACATCCCCTACATTTGTGCTTAAATTCAGATTTTCGTGTGAAAACGAAGCACTTCCGCAGAGGCGAAATGCCAATGCGTGATATGGTCTTGCTGCTACGCTTACAGATGCAATATCCCATGATATAAAACGAACTTCTCTGATTTTAATACTAATATTCTCGTTTATAACAGACATATAAATCACTCCCATGATGGTATTATATCTTAAATCCATGGTAATAGTCAAGTTATAAAAAGTCCACTTTTTGTGTTAATCAAACAGTTGTGCATTACATTAATATGCGATAAAATAGTTATATATTATAAAGAAAGAGGTGATTTATATATGAGTTATATTTTAGAAACTACACCAACAATAAACATGCCGTTAATTGCTGATAACTCTGTAATAGAAGAGCTTATGCAAAATTATACATACGGTGCAAAATGGAATATTATACGCAACTTGAAGAGCAACTGTATTACTATGGGAAATTATAAGGAATCAAATCGTGGAAATGCAGAGTTCGTTATAAATGTTACTGATGATGGAGTATATATAGAAGGTTGCGATTATTCTGCTACAATGCGTGGCTTTTTAACATTTTTAGAAAAAATCAAATACTCTGCAAATGAAGAATATTTTTACATTGAAAATTGCTGTATAACCGAAAATCCGTCAATTGCTTTCAGATGTGTTCATTTATGCATATTCCCCGAAACGAAGCTTGATTTTTTGAAAAAATGTGTACGTTCCTGTGCGATTGCAAAATATTCACATATTATATTTGAATTTTGGGGTATGCTGAAATATGACTGTATGAAAGAATTATCATGGCCGTTTGCTTACAGTAAGGAAGAAATAAAAAAGATTGTAAGTGAAGCAAATGCTTTGGGAGTGGAAATTATTCCGATGTTCAATCACCTCGGACATGCTTCTGCTTGTCGCGAAATTAATGGAAAACATGTTGTTCTGGATCAAAATCCGCAAATGGAATATTTGTTTGAATCTTATGGTTGGGTATGGAATTTGAAAAGAGATGATGTTCGTTCTTTATTGTCAAAAGTAAGAGAAGAATTAATTGATATATGCGGAGAAGGAAAGTATTTCCATATTGGCTGCGATGAGGCTTATTCTTATGCTCATAACACTAAAAATGCTGAAGAACTTGCTGAATATCTCAATACCGTGTGTGCAGACCTTTTATCTAAAGGCAGAAGAATGATTATGTGGCATGATATGTTGCTTTCACCAGATGAGTTTAAAGGTTATGTAGCATTTTCGGATAAGGATGTATCTGAAACATTATTAGAAAAACTTAATAAAAAAATCATTATTGCCGATTGGGAATATCATGGGGAATTTGAATGCAGTTGGAAAACATCAAAGGAATTAAAAAAACATGGCTTTGATGTCCTTTGTTGTCCATGGTATCAAATATCCAATATACACGAAGCAATAGAAACGGTTCTCTCTAACGGATTATATGGTGTAATCATTACTACCTGGAATACATTGCAATGTGGTTTTCGTGAAATGATATATGCCGGAGCTTGTGCTTATGATAAAAAAGTAATGGGAGATATGGAAATGCAACGAATTTACTGTGCACATGTAGCGAGAAAAGCATTGCCGGCATACGGTGAATACGAAAAATGCGGTTGGTCAGAGAAAATGACAGGCCCGGGATTATGATATGGATGAAGGTGATATTAAAATATCGGTAATTCTTAAGGAAAAATGTCATAATGTTCCGAAAAGAACTTATGAGAAATGTGGATTTACTGCACATCAAACAGGTAAAAAAATTTAGATTATTAAAGGAGATAAAAGAAAATGGCGATTAAACACACTGCTGTAAGTTACTATGGATTCAACTATGTGGAGCACGCAAAAAAAGATTTTGAAGAAATGGTTGAGCATGGATGCGATACTGTTATTCTGGCAATTACAGAATTTGATATGGATTTCTGGTTTCCAAACATTAACAATATCGTAAAAACAGCACACGAAGTCGGACTTCGTGTTTTGGCAGACACCTGGGGCATCGGCAAATACTTTGGCGGTGAGCAGGTTTCACTGTTTTTGCAGAATAACATTCATCATCGTCAGGTTTCTGCATACACAGGCGAAGTTTTAAATGCTGCTTGCTTTAACACAAATTCATTCAGAGATTATTTCAAAAATATCTGTCTGAAAATTGCTAAAAACACAGAAGTTGACGGATTTTTCTGGGACGAACCCCACTATGCATATCCCAAGTCTTATGCATCTATCACAGGTGGTGCAGGTGATGACTGGGCGTGCAGATGTCCTGAGTGTATGAAGAAGTTTGAAGATTATTACGGTTATGAAATGCCAAAATTTATGAATGACGATGTTAAACAGTTCAGATGGAGAGAAGCACTGTTCACTCTTTCGGATACATCAAAGGCATTAAAAGAATTAAACCCTGATTTAGAGATAACCTGTTGTGTTCATGCAACACTTAATTCATACTATGTAACCGAACTTCGTGGATATGATAATTGGGATATGGTTGCATCCTGTCCATATTTTGATGTATTTTCTACCACCATTATCAACTGGTCGCTTCCTGAAAGTTTCTTCAGAGAAATCACAGAAAGAACCGTTGCAATGGCTAAAAAATATGGCAAACAGTCTGAAAGATGGATTATGGGCTATAACAAACGTCCTGATGATTTTGCACAGATTGATAAAGTTGTAGATATGTATGAAGAACTTGGTGTTGACAGACTTGCAACCTGGACATACAGAGGCGGATATGGCACAGTGGTTGCCGCAAAGGATCCGATTGAACTTTGGGATAATATTGGCAGAAACTATAAGAGAGTATTAAAGAAATGATAAGAGATACATATTTTCAAAGCATTACCGATATTCTGAATAAAATTCTAAACACTCAAAAGGATAAACTTTCAAAAGCATCTGAAATGGTTTCCGAAGTCATCAAAAACGATGGAATTATCTATATTTTCGGTTGCGGACACTCACATCTAATAGGTCTTGACTGTTTTTATCGTGCAGGCGGACTTGTGAATGTAAGTGCAATGCTTGATACCGATCTGATGCTTCATAACGGTGCTGCAAAAAGCAGTAAAATGGAAAAAATGTCAGGCATTGCAGAGGCCATTTTTGAAAGATATTGTATAACGGATAAGGATTTGCTTATCGTTGTTTCAACATCGGGAAAAAATGCTGTTCCTGTTGAAATGGCAGAGGTTGCATCGCAAAAGGGTATTAACAATATTGCTGTTGTTTCTTCGGCATATTTTGCTGATAAAAAGGATTCGCCTATGCTCTATGAAACTGCTTCTATGTATATAGATAACTGCGTTCCTCACGGCGATGCAGTTATAGATATATCGGGAGCAGAAACGAAAATGGGAAGCGTATCAACAGCGGCAAGTTCATTTATACTTCAGACCATTCTCATGGAAGGTGCAGATATTGCAGGCAAAGACGGCGCATCTCTTCCTGTATATATGAGTGGCAATGTTGAAGGCGGAGCAGAATTTAACAAAAAACTTATTAAAGAATATATGCCAAGAATCAAGCATCTTTAAAGGCGGTGTGAATATGCCCAAAATTTCAGTTATAGGAATATGCGGTAATTCCGTTTTTATGTATGCCGACCACTTTCATGAACCCGGTGAAACTCTTGTTGCTGATTCTGTTTATGAAGAAATAGGTGGTAAAGGCATAAATCAGGCAATAGCGGCAAAAAGAATGGGTGCAGAAGTTTCGTTTCTTTGCGCTGTCGGCGATGATGAAAATGGCAAAAAATGCATACAGACATTAAAAGAAAACAACATAAATGCTTATTGTAAAACAAAAAACGGCAAGTCAACTCCCCTTGCTTTTATTCTCACTGATAAAAACGGGGAAAATCGTGTTACTGTGCATAAATCTGCCCAGTTATCCGCTAAAGATGTAATATCTTTTGAAAATGAAATTGCTTCAAGTGATGTTTTACTTCTTCAGCAGGAAGTTCCTGACGAAGTAAATGAAACTGCTGTGAAGCTTGCTGAAAAACACAATGTGAGAGTGATTTTAAATCCTGCTCCAATAAGAAACATTTCTGATGAAATGTCAGGTAAAATTTTTGCAGTAACGCCAAATGAACAGGAAATGCAAGCGATAGAAACAGACCATTTTAAAAACTGTATCACAACTGTTGGAAAAAAAGGATGCGTAATTAATAATTCAGAAGCGGTTCCGGGGATAGAGGTAAAAGTTGTCGATACCACAGGAGCAGGAGACACCTTTAATGGAGTCCTTGCGGTATGCATTGCAGAGGGTATGGATTTAAAAGAAGCCTGCAGATATGCGGTGACGGCTTCGGGAATTAGTGTTGGCAGAAAATATGTGTTAAATGCAATTCCACATAGAGAAGAAACAGAAAGGAAGATGAAAAATGAATGATTTTGGATATTTTGAAAGTTTGATGGAAAATTTCAAAAAGGTAAATGAAACCCAAAGCGAAAACATTAAAAAAGCGGCAGAATTAATGTGTGATGCCATCGCTAATGACCGACTTATAAATGTTTATGGCGGCGGCGGACACACAACACTTTGCATGGGCGAAATGTTTTTCCGTGCAGGCGGACTTGCTTGCATTAACCCGATAATGGAAACAGGTCTTTCGGTTTTTAATCAGGCGCTTAAATATCTTGAACTTGAAAGAACTGTAAACTATGGCAGTGCAATTATGAAATATTATGACCTTAAAAAATATGATGTTTTAATTATCTTCCATAACATAGGCATTAACCCTGCCAC
Organism: Oscillospiraceae bacterium; assembly: GCA_015069015.1. Taxonomy (GTDB): domain Bacteria; phylum Bacillota; class Clostridia; order UMGS1810; family UMGS1810; genus RGIG1828. The sequence goes on along the minus strand of SVJK01000012.1, from coordinate 20,354 downwards.
AATTGATGCAGCAATGGAAGCAAAGAAAAACGGCGTTAAAATTATTGCAGTGTCAAGTAAAGCTTGGCAGAAGGAAATGCCCGAAGACCACTTTATCCGCCATCCTAATAAAACAAATCTCTTTGATTATGCAGATGTTTGCATTGAAGATTTTAACCCCGTTGGTGATGCTGTTGTAAATGTTCCCGGGCTCGATACTCCCATTGCCCCTGTTTCAAATATAATTGATTTCTACATTGCCCATCTTCTTGAAATTGAATGTGTTAAGCAGTGTATCGACAGAGGCATCACACCGCCTGTGTGGTCAAGTGCCAACACACCCGGAGGCGACGAAAAAAATGCTGCATATCTTGAAAAATATAAGCCGAGAATTAAAATGCTATAAGGAGGAATTTGTGATGAATAAATTACAGGAAAAACTGAATTTTCTTCTCGAAAAATATTCGGTAGATGTCAAAGCTGTATTAAAAAATGAAAAAACAGTTGTTATTGATGGAAAAGTAATTCCCCTTCTTTCCCACAGATGCGAAAGAAGATTTTTAGAATTAAAAAACATTGTAAATAATGGCACCTTAGTTGGCATAAGTGTAATGAGAGTTGCAAGAATCGTAGAAAAAGGCACAGACATATATGAAGAACTCTATCGCGAACTTGATATATGTCAGTATGTTCTGCAGAGAAAAATAAAATCAATAATGGTTATGGAAAATGACAATGTGTTAAATTCTATTGCAACCACAGAAGATGACATTGTTTGCACAATTGAAATTTCTGCAACTCTGGCATGCGGTGAAATACCAAAAGATAAGCACGAAATTATTTCACAAAGGGGTATTGCCTGTGATGTTGTTGTAGATGCACAACTCAAACAGGATTCTGTATATGTTTTCGGCAGTGAAAACAAAAAGTATACCGACGTGGATTTTGAACTTTATGGTCTTTCAATAGAAGAAATTGCAATTGTAAGAGCAGCCTTTGGTATTGCACAAAATAAAAACTATGACGAAATGACCGCAATAGATGCCAACCTCTTAAAACTTGTTGACATGGCAAAGAAATCCGCAAAAAGTGGCGAAAGAGAGGTAATGTAATTATGAAACCTTTGAAAATTGCTATGATGAGTATGACCCATGGCCATACAAGAAAATACTATCAGACTTTAATGGATAACCCTAAGCTTGACTGGGTTGCAGTTGCAACTGCAAATGACGAAGTTAAAGAAATATTTTTAAATAGTGTAAAGGGTATTCCTTGCTACGATAGTGAACTTGAGATGCTTGACGCACATCCTGAAATTGAAGCTGTAGTACTCGCAAGTGAAAACAGCGAGCATCTTCGTCAGATGAAGCTTTGTGCCGAAAGAGGCATACATATTCTTTCTATGAAAATCCCGACATTTGATATGGAAGAATACGATGAAATGATAAAGCTTGTTGATGAAAACAATCTTGTGTGCCAGATAGAACTGGAAATGCACTATAATCCCGTTATTGCCCGCCTTAAAGAACTTGTTAAAAATGGTGAAATAGGCAAAATCAAGTCCTTTAACGCTACAAACATCACTCTTTCTCCCGTGTGGGCATTTCCATGGCAGGGTGTTCCCGAAAAGAGTTATGGTAAACGTGTTTCAATAAAAGAGGGCGACAGCCGTTTCAGAGGCGGCGCTCTTTGCGATCATCCCCATATTTTTGATATGATTCGTCATATGACAGGCAGCGATTTTGAAAGCATTTATGCTGAGGTTGCACCAAATATCCGCCCTGATATTGAAGAAGAGGATATGCTCTCTGTTATAGGCAGAATGAAAGACGGAACAATATTCTCTCTTGACCCCTCATGGTCTAAAATGGAAGAGAGATTAAAAGTTCCGGGTCCGGGCTGGGAAGTGTTCCCCAAGAGAATGGAAGTTAATATCACGTTAAACGGTGAAAAGGGAACAATCATGACCGATTGCTTTGGCCCCAACGTTTATCATAACGGTTGCCCCAACGATCGCTACACCGTTCAGTACACATATTTTGACGAGTGGATTGGTCTTATTGATGAATTTGTTGATAACATAAGAAACAACAAAACTCCTCTCATAAATCTTAAATGGCATAAAAAGACCATTGAAGCTATGAATGCAGTTTACGAAAGTATTTCAACAGGAAAAGCAGTTAAGCTTTAATATCAGATCATTAAACAGATAACATAGGCTACTATTTAAAAGGCAGAAACGGTAATTTACGTTTCTGCCTTTTAAAATATGAAACTATATGTACATCTTCCCTGTTATATAATCATATAAACATCCACAACTTTTTGGGAAATGCGACATCAAAGAACATTGAATATCATTTCGGCAATTCGTCAATAATGCCTGTTACATCTGCTGTGGCACAGACATTATACATATATTTTTTGTCCTTTTTGCTGCTATCACATAAGTAATAAATTTTGTCAGCGTTTTTCATCATGGCTTTCTTTACGGTTGATTCTTCTATTGATGAATCTGTAATATATCCATCCTCCACATAACCTCTGCTGGAGAAAAAGAATACATCTGCATTTATATTTGAAATAAACTTTTCAGCTTCGTTACCTACATATGCAACAGAGTAAGCAAGTAATAATCCTCCCGTGCAATAATTCTTTATGTTCTCTTCTCCCAGACACATTGAGGTTTTGGGACTGTTTGTAACCACAATAATATCATTAAACTTTTTCAGGTAAGGGATAATGTGTGCCGCTGTAGAAGAAGCATCAAGAAAAATCACATCTCCGTCATTTACATATTCTGCCGCTTTTTTTGCAATTATTTGTTTGGCTTTGCCGTTTTGGTCTTCCCTTAGCATCAAAGGTATTTCCTTCTCTGCTGTTTGTCTCAAAACTACGCCTCCGTGAGTTCTTCTAACCTTTCCCTGTTGTTCCAAAACCGTCAGATCTCTTCTGATTGTGGGCGGACTGACGTACAACATTTCAGACAATTTGTTCACACTTATGCTTTTGTTTTTCTCTAAGACATTTAATATTTCTTCTTGCCGTTCCAAATTAAACATATGATATTCTCTTTCTTTTGTTTTCGTATTTGTTTGTTTGTGATTGTATTAATTGATTTTTTATCAAATATTACGCCAAAGATTGTCTTTTGTTTTCGTTTACATTACAATATATCACAAAACAAAATATTTGTAAAGGATGTTTTTATGAAGAAAATTTTTAAAGCCGCAAATCTCCATGCCGTAAATGATTTAAGATATGAAGACATTCAACTTTGTGAGTGCAAAAACGATGAAGTGATTGTAGAAGTTAAAAGTTGTGGTATATGCGGAAGTGATATTTCAAGGGTATACACAAAGGGGACATATCATTTCCCGACTGTTATAGGGCACGAATTCTCAGGAAAAGTGGTCTATGATCCCGAAAACAAAATTTCGGGAGAAAAGGTGGTTATCTTTCCCCTGTTGCCTTGCTTTAAGTGCAAAAGCTGCAAAGAGGGAAGTTACGCCACATGTGAAAACTATGACTACTACGGTTCCAGACGTGACGGAGGAATGAGCGAGTATATTGTCGTGAAAAGATGGAACGCACTCATTATGCCGAAAAACTTAAGTTATGATGAGGGAGCAATGTGTGAGCCTGTATCCGTGGCAAGACACGCCATATTAAAACTCGGTATACAAAATGGTGATAATGTATTCATATCAGGTGCCGGCCCCATTGGTCTTATTGCAGGTATGTGGGCTAAAATGTTTGGCGCAAAAGACGTTTTTTATATAGATGTGGATGAGAGAAAAACAGAATTTGCCAAAACCCTTGGATTCAAAGAATACAAAAATGATGTTTTGATTGACTGTGCACTTGAGGGAACAGGTCACGGCGATGCCCTCGAAAAATGTCTTGAATCGGTAAAACCCCACGGCAGTATGGTACTGATGGGAAATCCGTCAGGGAACGTTTCCATGACACAATCCACTTACTGGCACATTTTGAGAAAAGAACTTAAAATATCAGGAACATGGAACTCATCTTTTAATGATGCGGAAAATGACTGGAGGGAAAGTCTTAAGGCTATGGCAGAGGGAGCAATAGATGTAAAGCCTCTCATAACCCACAAGTTCCCCCTCTCTGATTGTAACGAAGCTTTTGAAATGATGAAAAAGCGCAGTGTATTTTACAACAAAGTTATATTAAATATGAACGGAGATGAACAGTAATGCATAATAAGATTTCCCCCTCCATAATGTGTGTGGATTTTTTTGAACTTGACAGATACATAAAGACTTTTGAACATGAAAATATTGACCTGTTGCACATTGATATAATGGACGGAAGTTTTGTGCAAAATTATACACTTGGCACAGATTTTATCAAAGCAATTAAACACAAAACAAACATTGCACTCGATATTCACCTTATGATAAACAAGCCTGAAAACAAACTGAATTGGTTCGATTTTGGTGAAAATGATTATGTTTCGGTGCATTATGAGTCCACACCCCATATTCACAGAGCATTAAATATGATTAAGGAAAGAGGCGCAAAGCCTATGGTTGCCTTAAATCCCGGTACTCCCATAAGCGTCATTGAGAATCTGCTTGATGATATTGATGCAATTTTGGTTATGACAGTCAATCCGGGCTTTGCAGGGCAAAAGTTAGTAAAATCAACACTCAAAAAGATAAAGTCATTAAGAGAGTATCTTGACAGAGAAGGACATGAAAATATTGAAATTGAAGTTGACGGAAATGTAAGTTTTGAAAATGCCAAACTTATGATGGAATCAGGAGCAAACATATTTGTTGCAGGAACATCAAGTGTTTTTTCAAAGGAATCAACCTTAAATAAAAACATTGAAAAGTTCAAGGAAATACTTTATTAATCAAAAAGGACAATGCCTCAGATTTAATGGTAACTCATTTACCTGAGACATTGTCCTTTTTTACTGTATAGGAACGAAGTTTCCTATACAGTAAAAAACAATTATATTGCCGTGCAAATTTTTTTGAAAAGCAAATTTGCTTTTCAAAAATGCACATGGCTTAAGAAAAGCGATAATGCTCCGCGCTCCCGCCGCAGGCGGTGCGGCGAAGCCGCTTTTCTTGTCCATACACTATCACACCTAAAAATACTATATTTGCGTCAAACTTTTCACTTTCAAACAGTTGCATTGATGGTTTTTTTCTGTTATAATAAATTATCTATGTGCGAGGTGAACATTTTGAAGATACTTGTGATAAGCGACACACACGGTCAGATTATGAACGCAGTAAACCTTATTAAAAAAGGAACTTATGACTATTGTATACATCTTGGAGATGTTGTGAGAGACTGCGAAGACCTGGAGAGCATTTTTCCAAGACAGAAATTTATTTTTGTGAAAGGCAACAATGATTTCTGGACAAGGGATGCTTCATTCCCCGATGAGCGCACATTTACCCTTGGCGGAAAAAAGTTTTTCATATGTCACGGTCACAAGTTCAATGTTAAAAGTTCACTTGCCCTTTTAAAAAGCACTGCCATAAAAAAAGAATGTGACGTGGTGCTTTTCGGTCATACCCACAAATCATATCTTGAAGATGGAAGTCTTACGGTTATGAACCCGGGCTGCGTTAAAAGTTATGGCGAAATTATCATAGATGATGAGGGAAATATGAAATCAGAGCTTAAAAAGGTGAATGATGATGAGTGAGAAAAACAGATTTTCCATATCTGATACTCAAAAAATTCTGAATTCAAAGTTCATAGGGAAAAAAATTCTTCACTTTGACAAGGTCACATCAACCTTTGACAAAGCGAAAGAAGTTGAACTTTCCGACGGTCTTGTGATTGTTGCAAAAGAGCAGACAGAAGGAAAAGGAAGACTTGGAAGAGTGTGGAAATCAGAAATGGGAGGACTTTATTTTTCCCTTATCATTTCTGCAAACCACTTTTTGCCTGACCTTCAGTTTTCCACAATTGTCTGCGCTCTCGGTGTGCAAAAGGCAATAGAGAAAACTTGCAATTGCATGATAAAATGGCCAAATGATATCGTTTCAAAAGACGGGAAAAAACTTTGCGGAATTCTTGCAAAAACTGTTTTTTCAGGCACAGATGCAGGGTTTATTAATGTTGGAATAGGAATCAACACAAATAATTCCCCCTGTTCAAAAGACCTCCCCTATGCATCATCCATGAAAGATACCATATCAAAGGAAATTGACGAAAATCGTCTTATGTGTGATGTTTTTGAACAAACAGAGAAATGCATCTTAACTGAAAAATCAAAAATTTTGAAAGAGTACTGCGAAAAATGCATCACCATTAATTCTTTTGTCCGGGCAATATATGCCAAAACAGGCGAAGGTTTTACAGGTCTTTGCATAGGAATAAATGAAGATGGATCTGTAAATATAAAAAACGAGAATTCAGATATTATAACTGTTAATTCAGGCGAGGTATCTGTGAGAGGAATATACGGTGAAAGTTATGTATAAAGAAAGAGTTAAAGCTTCTGTAAATCCAATACTTGCAGTTGTCATATGGTTCTTTGGGACGTATGTTTTCACAATTTTGTGGGGGATTTCACAAATTCTTTTTGAATTTGAAAATCATCTTATTATGCAAATTATTTGTCTTTTGGAAACCGTGTGGTTTGGTTGGTTTTTAATAACAAAGGTGCTTACGGAAATCGAATATGAAGTTTCCGAAAATAAACTGACAGTCAGAAAAATTCTTTCAAAGCGCACATCAATTGTGGCATTGGTTGCCCTTTCAAACATTAAGACAGTAACGAAAGACAGAAAAAAATGCAAAGAATTTCACAAGGGAAGAATCAAGAGTTTTGTTCGTCCGAATCTAAAAAAAGACACTTACTATGTTGTATATAAGGATGAGGGTGCCACCCGTGCAATAGCATTTAGTGCATCAAAGAAAGTGGCAGAATTATTGAAATAATATTCAGGAGAGAAATCATATGAAACCACCGATTTATAACGGTCTTATGAAATATATATCAAAGCACAGAATTCAGTTTACGTCGCCCGGACATAAAGGACGAGTGAGAATCAAAGGTGAAAGCCTATGCAGATTTGATGTTTCGGGACTTGATGAAACCGATCAGGTTTTAAATCCCAAAAGCATTGTTTTGGAAAGTGAAAAGGCTGTGGCAAACATTTTTGGTGCCGACAAGTCTTTTTATCTGACAGGCGGTGCGACCTGCGGAATTTATGCCGCTATCGCATCAGTTTGCAAAGTGGGCGATAAAATCATTGTGGATTCCGAATGTGACAAATCTGTCATTAATGCCATCACGCATCTTGCCCTTATTCCCATATTTATAAAAAGAAGTTACAACAAAAAATATGACATATGCGGCGGAATCAATACAGAAGAACTTGAATACCTTACAGAAAGACACAGAGATGCAAAAGCGGTTCTCATAACCTCACCCACATATTATGGTGTTTGTGCAAACATAAAAAAAGCATCTGAAATTTGCCACAGCAAAAATATGCTTTTAATTGTTGATGAAGCTTTGGGTGCGCATTTTCGTTTCTATGAGAAATTCCCGCAAACTGCCCTTGAATGCGGAGCAGACATTGTGGTTCACAGTTTAAGCAAAACCCTCGGCGGATTCACAGGAAGCGGACTTCTTCATCTTTCAACTTCTCTGGTGAGCGAAGACGAAGTAAGGCAACAACTTGCATTTTATCAAGGAGGAAGCAGTTCCTTTGCCTTTATCTGTGCAAGTGAAAATGCTATTTTTTATGCTTTTAAGAATTCTAAAAAATACGTGCCTCTTTTAAAAGAACTAAAAAGAGGGAAAGAGATTATAAACCACAACACAGACCTTTTATGGTTTGACGCAGATTTCAATATTGGTTCAGATATTTCAGAGGTTGATCCAACAAGAATTGTTATTAACTTTTCAAAAGTTGACATAAGTGCAGGAGATGCCGCAACACTTCTCATTAACAAATACGGAATAGAGCCTGAAACAGCGGACAAAGACAATCTTGTTTTTTCCGTGTCACTCTATAACACACCGACAGAAATCAGAAAACTTGTTAACTCCTGCATATCAATTGCAAAAATTGCGTCCTCAAGATATTCTCTGGAAGATGAAGAATTTGAAACAATCCGCAGAAAATCGGTTAAGGTTCTCCCCTACAAGGCATTTAACTGTGATGGTGAAAAGATTAATTATGAGATATCAGAGGGAAGACTTTGCAGAAGGATGTTATACAAATATCCTCACGGAACACCTTTGATTATTCCGGGCGAAAAAATCACATCAGACCATATTGAAAAAATCCGCTCAATTTTAAAATATGGCGGAAGCATCAGCGGACTTGATGATAATGGCAACATTGAGGTTCTCGGTCTTGGAGATTCATTCTACGTCTGATTTCAGACTCTGAAGAATATGATTTAAAATACTTTATGATATAAAAAGGTTGAACATGATTTGCTTTTTGCAAACTATGTTCAACCTTTATTATTATCTGTTATTCATATGGAAGATATTATACGTTTTTGGGAAGGTTACTTACCATTCCGTCAAGATGGTCTGCATAGTCCAGATCAACTACTTTAAACTTCCCATTTTCATATTCAAGAGTCGTCACTGATGCATTTGAAACCCATGAAAGGTCTTTCATCTGCTCTTTTGTCATATTGAGGCAATGACAGAGAAATGCTCTGAAACAACCTGCGTGCGCAAAAAGTGCGATGGTTTTGCCATCTTCTTTTTCACAGAGTCCACTGATGGTTTTTATCATTCTTTGCTGAACCTCAACCATAGATTCTCCGCCGTCGCAGACAGAATTTCCTATATCTGAAAGCCACAGCCCGTATGTTTCGGGGAATTTTTCCGAAAGTTCAGAAAACTCCTTTGCTTCCCACTCGCCTGCGTCAATTTCTATTATCCCATCGCATGGGATGACAGGTTTTGAAATCAAATCTGAAAGAGGTTTTGCAGTTGACATTGCTCTTTTCAGGGGACTTGAATATATTATATCAATATCTTTATCGCAAAGATACTTCCCCACTGCCTCTGCCTGTTTTCTTCCAAGATCTGAAAGTTCAAGATCTGTTCTTCCGGCAAAGATGCCCTTAAGATTCGCCTCACTCTGCCCATGGCGTACCAGAAATACTTTTGTCATTTTATTACTCCTTCTGATATCAGAGGGTTATTTCACGTCGGAAAGAAGTCTTTCAAGGCGGTCTATGCCCTCTTTTATGTTTTCCTTGCTTGTTGCATAGGACCATCTTACAAAATTAGGTGCTTCAAAGCCAACACCGGAAACAACGGCTACAAGTTCCTCTGAAAGGAAGACTTCAGAGAAATCATCTGCACTTTCGATGAGTTTACCTTTGATGGTTTTACCGATGAGTTTTTCAATGTTCATCATAACATAGAATGCACCGTTGGGAGCCTTACAGGAAACTCCTTCAACTGCGTTTATACGTTCTACCATGTACTGTCTTCTGGAATCAAACTCTTTTATCATCATGGTAAGTTCATCTTTTGGACCTGTGAGGGCAGCGATGGTTGCTTCCTGAGCAATGGAGTTGGGGTTTGATGTGGAATGGCTCTGAACATTTGACATAAGTTTTGCAATTTTTGCATTGGATGCTGTAAAGCCTATTCTCCATCCTGTCATAGCATAGGTTTTGGAAACACCGTTTATGATAATTGTCTGATCTTTGATCTGTTCGTTGAAAGATGCAATGCTTTTATGTACCTTGCCGTTATATATGAGATGTTCATATATTTCATCTGAAATAACATATATGCCGTGTTTTACTGCTATATCTGCAATGGCACGAAGTTCATCTTCTTCATAGACCATACCTGTGGGGTTACAGGGAGTATTTAAAACAAGTGCCTTTGTTTTTGGTGTGATTGCTGCTTCAAGCTCTGCAGGTGAGAATTTGAATTCATTTTTTTCTTCGGTATATAAAATCACGGGAACACCGTCATTATATTTTACCATTTCAGGATAACTTACCCAGTAAGGTGCAGGGATAATAACTTCATCGCCGGGATTTAAAATTGCACCGAAAGCATTTATGAGAGAGTGTTTTGCACCGTTACTTACAACAATGTTTTCAGGGGCATATTCAAGTCCGTTGTCATTTTTAAACTTTTCGCAGATTGCCTGTTTAAGTTGAATGGTACCTGATGCAGGTGTGTATTTGGTTTTGCCTGCCATAATGGCATCAATTGCTGCCTGTTTGATGTGGCTTGGTGTGTCAAAGTCAGGCTCACCTGCACCAAAACCTACAACATTCATACCTTCTGCCTTCATCTGTTTGAACTTTGCATCAATTGCAAGTGTGGGAGAAGGAGCAATTTTTTTGAATTTATTTGAAAATTCCATATTCATTTCCTCCATTTTGAAATATATTTTTCTTATTTATTCATATATGCATATAATTCTATCATAATTACAGATAAAATGCAAGATTTTATGAGTAAAAATTCATATGATAAATTTTGATATTTTGCTTTATCAGGCAGAATATCATTATGAAATAATACTTTCTCAAGCATAACACAAATCAGCAGACAGTTCAAATCTCCGACGTTTTGACATCAGAATTTCTGTCCTGTCTGCTAAATAAATTGTTTGGCAACAATGAGGAATATATTTTTACTATATGGAAAACTTTATTTTATATCAATCATAAAAATTCGATAAACATATTTTATACAAATATATCACATCATATTTATGATTACCGTCACGATATAATTTACATTTAATCTGTAAATTAAGTATAACACATATTATACATTTACGCAAGTGCGTATACGCAGTAATATAAAATATTTTAAAATGACTTTAAGAGGTGTTTTAAAATGGATGTTAAAGATGTAATAGTAAAAAGATTTAATGAACTTTGCACAGAAAGAAATATGCGGATAAACGAACTTGCAAATATATCAGGTGTAACACCGTCAACTGCGTATAGTATGATGGACAAATCGCGCAGGGATGTTTCCATAAGAACAATCAAGAAGTTTTGTGATGGATTGGAAATAACATTAGGTGAATTTTTTTCATCAAAAGATTTTGATGATTTAGAGCAGGAAATAAAATAAGATTGGGCAACCACAAAAACGATAATTAACATTATTATCCAACACCCGAAACGTATTTTCTTACTGTCTGTAAAGTACAGAAACCTATTTTCATGCAAAAATGTAGGGTGCGACGATTTTGGTACACTGCAAATTAAATTGGCTGAACATGGGAATGCCCGGACACAAATGTAATATATTGAAAAAAATAATTTTATAATGATTAAAGGCTCCCGCAAAATTGCGAGAGCCTTTTTATGATATGTGTCAGTATTTTTAATCTTAGTTACATTCTGCAACGAGAGGACCTTCCAGGTCGGAAATGTAGAAGAGTTTTCCGGGGAGTGTGGGAATGAAACTTGATGTTACCCACATTGAAGGACCATATCTTAAGGTCATCCAGAAACTCATACCCTGCCACTGCATACCACGGTTGAATGCTCCGTCACATCCGCCGATGATGAAATCAGCCTGAAGGAAGAGTCCGGGTCCGATTGTGTTTGCTCTGCAGGGAACGAGAGTTGTTCTTGATTTGAAACTTGTGATTGCATTCTGTTCAATTGTGAGAGGATGGAGTTTTGCACCTATGCGGTGTGTTTCCTTCTTCCAGTCTTCAACGCTTGCAAAATCTGCTGCAAACTGGGGCTCCCAGAAAGCGATGTGGCACATTCTTCCTATACCAAAGATAAGGCCGAGTTTTGCACCCTCTGCTTTGAGGTCAGCAATTTTCTTTGCATATGTGGGAAGGTTTTCCTTTGTTGCAAAGTTTCTCTGATTTTCGGGAACTGTGAGTTCGCCAAGGGGATTAAAGAGAGCCTGTTTCATAGCATTCTGGAATGCTGCAGGATCATCTGCTGCCAAAGTGTTACCTTCTGCATCTGCCCATTCATCCATATTGAATGTGTATACGTGGTCGCATTTGATGTTCCATGCTTTGAGGAAATATACTGCCCATTTGTACATTCCCATAGGACCTACGGGCAAAATGAGAGCAAGTTTTTCGCCTCTGTCTTTTGCTGCTTTAATCTGCATTGCAATTTCGTGGCCCATGTATGTGTCAAATTCATAGAGATTTTCACATCTTACGGGTGTGAAATCTTTGTGCCAGAAATCCTGTCTGTCTTCAACTTTGTTTGCGGGATCACAGCATTTGTCAATTTTTGCCATATCCCAGCCTGCGGGATAAAAGCCCTCTAAAAGTGAGCCTTTAACGGTATCCATAAAATCCATTGTTTTTTCCTCCTTATATTTTGTGCAGAATTTCATCTGCTAAATTACGGTAATAATCTCATTGGCTGAATTTTGGGATATACAAGACACTGAGTGAAGCCTTCAGCATATTGACAGTTTGACTGAAGTCCTCTGTATTTTGCACAGGTCTTTACAAAATCAGCAAAGTCTATGTGGTCGTGGTCTCTCATCCATTTAAGTTGACTTTCGTGGCACTCAAGCATTTCAAGTTTGAGGTCAATTTCATCTGTGATGTCAACATAATCTGTGGGAATGAAACCAAGACCTGCAAGGTTATCCATATAGTAGATGGGAGTAACCTTTGAAACTGCATCAACACCTGTTTTGTAGTGTGGAACACTTGCCGCAAAAGATGCGTCAAAAACAAGTCTCGACACTGCAACGTGGTCAGGCATATAGTCATTGGGAGCATGAGTGATGATGAAGTCAGGATCACATTCTCTGATGATGTCCACAACCTTGTCTCTCTGCTCTTTGCTTCCTTCATATACCATTACGTCACCGATGTCACAGGTAACAACTTTGATACCTGCAAGAGAGCCTGCTTTTCTCGCTTCGTCGCGTCTTATGATGCGAAGCTCATCAGGCTGAATTATTGCATGGCCAAGATCCCCGTTTGCAACGTGGCATACTGTTACGTTGTCGCCTCTTTTTACACATTTTGCCAAGGTTCCGGCACAGTTGATTTCCATGTCGTCGGGATGACAGCCGATTGCAAGAACATTCATTACAACAAACCCCTTTCGTATTGACTTTATGTTAATTATATGGTATCATTACAATCAAAGTTTTTCAATACAAAAATATACTTTATATTTACACTTTTGTAAAGTGAGGTCGGGCGTGTGAATACTTCCTACAAAAAACAAAAAATTGAAAGCGTCATAAATGTCAGCGAGATTGTTACCATTCACTATTTTGAATTTGACAGAAATTTTAAATCCCACGGCGAAAAGCACGATTTCTGGGAAATTGTGTATGTGGACAAGGGTGAAGCAATAATAAAGACAAAATCAAGAGAATTTACCTTAAAGCAAGGTGAGGCGGTCTTTCATAAACCCAACGAATTTCACGCAGTCTCTGCGAACGGTCTTGTTGCTCCCAATGTTTTTATTATCACATTTGTCTGCAAATCAAAGTCAATGGATTTTTTTAAGGGTAAGCATCTCAGAGTCCCCACCCCGCTGAGGTCATATATATCTGAAATTATTTCAGAATCCGAGGCTACATATCACCTTGAAAGAAACAATCCCCACCTCACAGAACTCATTGAAAAGCAAAATCCTCCTCAGGGAAGCAAGCAACTTATTAAGGTTAATCTTGAAATGCTCCTTATTAAACTTTTGAGGTTTGATATTAATATTAAATCAACAGTTATCCCCATAATGCCTGCCGACAGACTTACGGAAGATATTACACAACTTCTCGGAAGTAACATATACGGAAAAATTTCCGTGTCGGACATATGCAGAAAACTGAATTTTTCAAGGACTTACATATCTGCAAGATTTAAACAAACTCTGGGGATGACAATCAATGAATATATGACAAAACTTAAAATTGAAGAGGCAAAAACTCTTATAAGGGAAGAAAAACACAGCATTTCACAAATATCGGAAATGCTGTGCTATGATAATCCTCACTATTTTTCAAGAGTATTCAAAAAGGTTACAAATATGTCACCGAGGGAATATAAGGAATCGGTGAAGATTTAATATCAAACCCCTCTCCGAATTGAAATTAAGCAATTCAGAGGGGGGTTATTTGTGTTATTTTCTCATTTCAACCACGGCTTTTATGCAATTTGAATCGTCGCTGTATACTGTAGTTGAGCCGCAGGACCAGGAATAGTTTTTGAAATATTCGGGGTATTCGTCTTCATACAAGTCAAAGCACATTTTTCCAACCTGCTTTATTCTGGCAGAAACCTCTGCCTGAGTTTTTCCGAAGGCATACATTGTGCACTGGCTCTCGCCTTTTTCAATCATTTCCAAAAGATATTTTTTTGCTACATCATCAGAGAAAATATCCTTCTGTGCAACCCATTCTTTAATATCAAACTCTGCCACGTTTTTCAACATGGTACACATTTCTGCCCTTGTCAGAAACCCTTTGGGTTTCACAAGGGTTTTTCCGTTTTCTTCATATCCGCTTATGAGACCGAATCCGTACAGCGTCGGGATTGAAGTTTCATACACGTCTATTCTGGCGCTCTTTCCGTTATCCATATCTTCAAAAGGCGGTTCTTCATTTCTTACAGCAGCATCTATGGATTTGAATTCAAAACCATTGTATATCATATAGAAAACCTGTTTTCTTTCTATTGGTTCGTTCATATGAAGGTCTGTATATACCATGGTTTTTTCCTTTGCAACTTTAAATGCGCCTTCATACCATTCTCCGGTAGTTTCGGGAATTTCGAGTCCTGCCGCCCTTGCCACAACAGAAATTGCCTGGGCTTTGGTGAGAGTGTCATTGGGTTTGAATGTGCCGTCTTCAAAGCCATTTACCCATCCTTTTTCCTTTGCATATTGAACACTTTCATAGTACCAGTCGGACTCTTTGCAATCACTGAACTCTGCAGCCATTGCAGAAATTGTAATTAGTGATATACATAAAATCACAAGCATTAAGACAAATATTTTCCTCATTTTTGTTTCTCCTCTTTATTGTTCCGGCATTTCACTATCAGATAAACTCAATTATTAATTTCATAGGGGTATATGCTATTCAGTTTTCCCAAAAAATATTTCCCGAGAACTTCTGCACCTTTTTCCGTCAGATGTATCTGATCCTGAACGAGTGCGTTATCTTTGCATGTGCGATAATATCCAAGACCTGCCTCACTTGCACCATTCCAGAATTGTATGCCATGCATTCTGCAAATTGTGGAGATTGCATCTTCCCAGTCCAACCATTTTTTTGTGGTTCTTCCGGTGGGCAAAAATTTTACTGATTCGTTGTCGTACTTGTATCTGCTTCTTGATGCAGTCAAAATCGCAACAGTTGCATTTGTGTTTAAAAGAAGATACTCTATTATCTGATTGAGATTTCCGCAAAATGTCTCATCACACAAATCCGTCACATTGCCAAGTTCACCCAGAAAATCATTTGGTATAATTTCTACTGTTATTAAATCAGCTTCTGCTTTTCCGTCATCAAGACGCATACATCTTGTTTTAATGTTGTCATCTCCGTGGAAACGAGGAATAATACCGCTTCCGCCTTTGCCGAAATTATGCATTTCAAGACCTGCATATTCAGCCAGATATTTGCTGTAACTTGGTCGGGAAGTACCATCAGACAACGTAATATCTGTCATTGAAGTTCCATAACAATACCATTTTTTCCCTTGCCATTGATTCATCTTATTCATCCTTTCTTATTCCTGTTGCCGTAAGGTAGTGTTTCTCCTTTTGTTATTTAAAAATAAGTTTTTTGGATGCAACTGCTTATATTATTTTCCCATCATCTTCACAAGTTTTGCTCCGCCAAATTTTATGGCAGGGGCATTTTTTTCATATTCTATGCACTTTTCGTGATATGCATCATAAATAACTGTGGGTTCTGATTTAAGAAATTCTTCTTTGGACACAATCTCATTTGCAGGGGTACTTGCAACAGTAATTTCAATAATGCCCTGTTTTTGAAGCATTTCTCCCGGTATTACTGCCTCCATAGGTGAGATTCCCACAGTCGCAACACAGTTTCCGTCAACATATATGCAGGCACTTGAAGATGTGTCTATAAGTTTTATTTTGTATCTTTCACCGCATTTGGGCTTTTGGGGTAACACATAATTGGCTCTATAGGTTATCTCTCCTGAAAATTCCTTCGTGATTTTGGTGTCACAAGGAACTTCGACCATTGAAATTCCGCTTTTTGAAACATTTAATCTTTTTATTTTTGAAACTTCAAAATCTGACACAGATGCAGTATATTCTTCTTTATAAGATACGGTTTCAAGTTCGTTTTTGGTGGAATATATGACCTGAATATCTCCGCATTCTATTTTTATTCTTTCAGAATCCACATTTAAAACTTCACCGCTTGAAAGGTTCAGGCGATAAAGATTATCACCATGCATATCAGCAGATGCTTCAACTTCAGTTTCACTTTCATTGAAAAGAAAATAAAGAGTTCCTGATGAAAGTTCTCTTTTCATTGTTCTGATTTTTGAATCTGTCCTTGCCTTTTGTGGCTTTGTTACAAGAGGGGCTATTTTTTCTTTAATTTCATCAGGCATAAAAAGGCAGTCAGGAACAATGATGTTTTTATATGTGACATTTCCGATTTTTAAGCCATCACCTGCAATACTTGCATCCATTATGGAATAATCATCTATTATGTCAAATTCTATGTTTTGTTTTTCAAGATTCACGCCCTCTGATATGTAACTTTCAGATGCCTTTTTGGAAATCTCTCCGTTTGCCCAAAAGTCTGCACAGGGTATGTAGAGAGCGGTTTCAACTCTGTGTTCACCGAGTTTCAAAAGATAGGAAAGTCTTTTAAAATAGGCGTTCAGATGCTCAAGATTATAAAATCCGGGTTTGTGATAAGAAAACACGGGGCGTTCAACAAGAAGTGACCTTGTTGAATTTCCTGATGCCATAAGCATTATGTTGAACACATTTATGCCACGGATTGCCTGATAATTAAGGACATAGCGAAATTCATCAGGTGTTACTCCGTCGCCGTATACTGCAAGAGATTCTGTGAGAGAAAGACTGTTCCCTGACTGATGAGCGGCAGATGATGCAAGTCTTGGAAAAAACGGTGCGCCCTCAGGCACGGGAACTTCATCATTTACAGGCATCTGAATCTGATGGCATATGACGTCAACTCCGGGAATGTCAAATTCTCTGAGACTTCTTAAGTGGCTGAAATAGCACTGCTTTGATGCACCTTCGGGAAGATGGTCAATGTCAAGATGTCCTGCTAATTTCTTGCCGTGCTTTCTACACCAGTCACCGATATTTTTACAGTAATTTTCCCAAAACAAATCACCTAAGATTCTTCCGTAGTGAATTCTTGCAAGTTGTTCTTCTTTTTTGGTTGCAAGATTTTCATCGTCTATGCAATATAAATAATCTTTTATGTCATATCCATATTTACTTTCAAATATTTCAAAGAAATTATAAGGAATAAGATTTTTTATAACACTTGGCTCATCTGTAAAAATTGCTGACACATCATCAAAAAGATTGCCGAGGAAATTTTTGTAACATTCGTATGTGTTATTTATGAATGTATCTATAACCCCTTTATTTGTGCTGTCAACACGGTTGGGACTTTTTACGTTTGATTTTTGAGAGTAGTATTCTTTTAATGTGATGTCACTTTGGGCAATATATCCCTCAAAGATTCTGTCTTTTTTCAAAAAAGCAGAGAGTGTACCTTTTGAGGGAACATACTCTTCACCCATCTTTAAACTTATGTCACGGGTGCAAAGCAGAGTTTCAACACTGTCGGGATTTTGAGAATATGTTTTTCCGCCTGCTCCTCCCGACGGCCATCCCGCCTCGTCATAGAGCCACAGTTCCATTCCAAGTTTTTTTCCTTTTTTTATTGCATATTTCATACATTCAAAAAATTCATCACTCAGGTATTCGGGAAGCATGCATGTTTTCATTGTTGTGGGGCGAAAGTTTTCGGGCAACGGAAGAATATATATACCTCCGATACCTGCCTTTTTAAACTCTTCAAGTTGAGAGTCTATTAAAGATACATTTACAGGCTCATTCCATATCCAGGTATATATAACATTGTTATCTTTTGAGGGGTTTTTGAATTCCTCCATTAAAAAATCTTTCGTACCTATATTTTTCATCTGGATCTCCAATAATTTTTTTAAAATTCAAAATATTCCTTTGCGTTATAATAGCAAATCCCCTGAACTATTTTCTTTAATGTTTCATAGTCTTCGGGATACTCTCCCTCCTCAACCCATTTGCCGATGAGGTTACAAAGAATCCTTCTGAAATATTCATGGCGGGGATAGGAAACAAAACTTCTGGAATCCGTGAGCATTCCAACAAAGCGTGAAAGAAGACCTAGGTTTGCAAGGGCTTTCATCTGACTTTCCATACCGTCACGCTGATCGTTGAACCACCAGCCCGATCCAAACTGGATTTTGCCCGGGACAGGGGCTTTCTGGAAGTTCCCGAGCATTGTTCCGAGAACATAATTATCTTTGGGATTGAGAGTGTAGAGGATGGTTTTGGGTAAAGCATCTTTTTTCTCCAATCCATCGAGCATTTTTGAAACGCCCTGCGCCATTGGGAAATCGTTTATGGAGTCAAAGCCTGTGTCAGGACCTAATTTTTCAAACATACGGGAATTATTGTTTCTCATTGCACCCAGGTGAAGTTGCATTGTCCATCCGCGTTTTGCATATTCCTCTCCGAGAAATACAATTTTTTCAATCATTTCATCATTTATCTCGTCAATTGAGTGATCCGAAAGACGGCATCCTACCCCATGAAAATAGTCCATTCTGTCTGTGATGTCGGAACTGATTTTGGAAAGGTCGGGGCGGAATGTGGGAAGAACTTTTACGTCAAAATCTTTAAGATTTTTGTGATGTTTCAAATCATCATAGGGATTATCAGTTGTGCAGATAACTTCTACATTTGATTTTTTTATGAGAGATTTTGCACGAAATTCATCTTTCTTAAGACATTCATTTACACTGTCCCAAATTTCCTTTGCTGTGTCGGATGACAAAGTTTCATCTATGTCAAAATAGCGTTTGAGTTCAAGGTGAGTCCAGTGATACATGGGGTTTCCTATCATAAGAGGAACTGTTTTTGCAAAGGCACACCATTTTTCATAAATATCTGCGTTTCCTGTTATGTAATCTTCAGAAATCCCGTTTGAACGCATAAGACGCCATTTATAGTGGTCTCCGCCAAGGAAAAGGTCAAATGCATTTTCAAACTGATAGTTTTCATCTATCATTTTGGGAGACAAATGACAATGATAGTCAATTATGGGAAGATTTTCCACATATTCATACAGTTTTCTTGCTGTTTTGTTTTTCAGCATAAAATCATCTTTAATAAAACTCATGTTACACTACCACCTTTTTAATTATAATTTTTGACATATATAATATCTTTATTTCACTAAGACAATTATATAAAAAATGCAGTGCACTTTCAACTGTTTTTTTGTGATTGCACTGAAACCTTTACAGGTATTTTGAACTTTCTTTTCGCAACCGTCGACTAAAATTTCCTGAAATCTCTATATAAGAAAAAGTAAAGTCGGGTTTTCCACTTCACCGCAAAGTGCAACTTCACAGTTCGGGCAATTCGTAAATTCTCCCTACAAATTCACTTGCCGAATGGCAAACTTAGTTGGCATATTGAAACAGTGCAACTGCTTCAAGCGTTGTTTAGTTGTACCTACAGTCATGTTATCTTCCTTCTTCAAAAGCAATAGATGATGTGTATTTGGTTTCACTTATTCTGCACTTTGCTTTTATGACTTCTTCCAAATCAATATTATAAATAATTTCTAATTTATTTATAATATCCGCTCTGCTTTGAGCATATTTTGCTTCATGAAGATTTGCTCCGATAGATGAAGAGCATCTCAATAATTGATTTACATATACCGAACTTCCTTTAATATTATCGCAAATGTCGGATATTTCTATTGCAAAATTTATGGTTTCTTCTCTTAATATATTTTTGTTGTTCTCCATAATGTTTTCTCCTTTGTCGATATACTCGCATTGCTCGTTCGATATATTTTGCTCTCGCAAAATTCGATATAACCTCGCTATGCTCGGTTTCGATATGATATAAATCTCGTTGCCGCAGGCAACATATCGAGTGCACCAGCACATATCGAGTTCCAACGGAACATATCGAAAATCTCGCAAGAGATTTATATCGATGTTGAAAGCGTCAGCAATGCTACGCTTTCAACATGTGTTATGTAGTGTCTGCGACAGTATCCACTTATCTTGTCTTTCTATATCTGTAAATTCCTATCACTGCTGAAACCATTGCTATCAATTCATTAACTACACCACCCCAAA
>SVJK01000080.1 GCA_015069015.1 Oscillospiraceae bacterium | reverse complement strand
AAAGGTTGGTGATGCAGTGTTGGTGTAGAACAACTGATGGTTTACTCTGTGATTTATAAGATCATCTCTGTCTGTAAGCTCACCAAAGAGAATAAATTCAGGTGAATTAACATACATAGGATCGCAGGAATCAAAGTTGAATGCACCCATGGAGCCTTCAATCTGTGCCTGCCAGTCAAAGGTGGTGTTAAATCCGGGAGAATCGGAAAGTCCATAGTCTGTGCCAAGAGCTGTGCGCATTGTGCCCACAGTATATCCAATAAAGTTCATTGCAAATTCCCAGTAGTCGGGACCGTCAAGGAAACCGCCGTCGGGAAGGTAGGTATCTGCAAGGTCTTTGAAGCGCTTCATACCTTCTGTTACAACTGTTCCTGCATCGGTAAAGCTTCCAAGATCCTCATCGCCTATGGCAAGGACTGCCATGATTGTACCGCCGGTACAGATTGCTATCCAGTTATTGGGATATGCATCAGCAGATTTTGAACTCCATTTGTAGGACCTTGATCTGGAGGATACTTCATTGTAGTCTTCCATAACAGGCTTGAGAGCATAATTTATAAGTGCATTTTTAACTGTTGTTCTCTGGTCAGCTGTGAACTTGTCATAGCACCAGTCATAACCGAGAGCAATAGCTGCCGACATATAACCAACATCAAGGAAGTGGTAGGGGTTCCAGTCGGAGAATGCACAGGCTGTCATAACTGCTTCCACTACTTTGTCGGAATACTTTGTGTCGCCTGTCATAAGATATGCAAAGCCAAGATTTTCAACGTCATATAAAACTCTTTCACAAACATCTATGAGTCTTACTCCGTCGGGCTTTTCATACTCTATGGGGTCTGATGTCATATTTGTGATGCATCTGTCAGCTCTGGAAATTACAGTTTTTGCCCATGCTGCATAGGGTGCATACTGAATTCTCTCTCTGAGCATTTCAACTGTCATATCATCTGAGAAAAAGAGTCTCGGATGCTTGTTTGACGGGTTGTTTGCTTTAAGCTGTGCTATTACTGCATCGGGGGTGGGAGCTGTTCCATACACAACATCTCTGAGCTGTGCTGCAACTGCTGCATGCTCTTTTTTGTCATTCCAATTTATAGCTTTTTCAGCGCCTGCAAAAAAGAGTCCGCAAGCTTCTGATTCATAGCTTATTCCAAGGTCTTCACACACTTTTCCTGCAGGAACATAAATGTGACCGTTCTCAGAATATACTCCGTCGCTTGATGTCAAGAAAGAGGATTTACCATTATATGCAAATTCTGCTCCTGAATCAGTTTGTGTAAAGGAAAGATTTAAAGAATTTGCCAAAAATGCAGCAGGTGCCATGAACACACCGCGGCGCATCTTTGGTGTTACACTCTGATTAGTACTATCTATGGGACTAAGACTTCCGTCAACCCTTGCTCTGGGGCTTCCTTCATACATAATCACGCCATAATCTAAGGCTCTGTATGCCTCTATCTCATAAATTTCGTACTGGGAAGTACCTGAACTTCTTTTGGCATCACTAGTGTAATTAAAGGTAATTTTAAGGGTATCACCGCTATAGGTTCCGCCAAAGTCAAAATAGTTGGCAGCCTCTGTACTTCCGGAAGCCGGGTATTTCAAATAACCGGTTGTGATTGTCTGCAGATTGGATGATGTACCAAACTGAACGGTTACAATATCTGTTGTACAAGGTGTCTGAGCCTCAACCAATCTTTCCAGAATCTGAACGCCGGTCAGATTCTGAGGAGAAGGAAGGGTAATTGTAACTGTCAAATCATTTCTGTCAGGGTTTGTGAGCCAATTGGTTTTTGTTTTAAAATACGTACTGTTTGATCCATCAATCATATTCGTTGCTGAATAACTTGAACTTGATGGATCAAGACTTGCTGAAATTGACACACCGGATTGTGTCAAAACATTCAAACTGTCTGCTTGTGCCACTTGAGGCAAAGCAAAAAGCAAAGATGACAGCATTGAAACTGCAAGCACTAATGATAGTAGTCTTCTTTTCATTTTAATCTCCTTTTCTTATAATATTATTTATTTAAAGGTATTGAACCAGTTAAATACTGATTTAAACATTTATACCTCTGAAAGTTTTTGTCAGATTCTATTTATTATATAATTATTTTATAATATCTGCTGATGCTATGACTGGTCTTAAACCTCCAAGACCATCCCAGATAAATGCTTTGTATGTGTAGTTTTCATTATAAATAGCGTCTGTTTCTGCACATTCCAAAATGTTTGCACCCTTTTTGATTGTTACATCTACAGGTGCTGAAATATTAATAAGTTTATTTCCACTGTATGATACAATAAAGAATTTACCGGTTATTTCTTCATCATATGCATTGTTACAGTTGATGTAGTAACGGGTAATTCTGTTATCTGCATAATGATACCAGAGGCCGATTTCGGGAACAAAGCCTGTATCGGCTACATCTTCAACATATAAGCCATTAGCCGCAAGTTCAAAAATCTGATAGTCAGATTCTTCGCTTCTGTTGGTTTCTGCTTTGAAGGTATATACAATTGTGTCTCCTTCTGTTGCATCGAATGTATATGTGGTATCAACTGCCAGACCACCCTCGCTACCCTGGTTTACGCCCTGGCTGTCTACAACCTTTGTAAGAGTGCCGTTCTTTCCGATTTCAACACTGACTTTAAGTCCCTGATCGCCCATCCATCTTTCTGTAACAGTTACAGAAGAAATTTCATATACAGCATTAAGAGTTGCTACTACCTTAAGGCCTTCCAGTTCTTTTGCAACCTTGAGAGATTTATACATGCTGTCTCCCTCTTTTGAACCGTCTGCCATTGCGCTTACAGGGTGGAACTCTTCATTTCTGGTGCTGATGTTTGCTGCGATGCTATTGAGAGCATCTGTCATTACATTTGTTTCTTTCTCTATAACAACACCATTACCGATTTCTGCAGTTTCATATACTTCAACATCGTCAATATATGCTGTACATGCAGTTTCCGCCTGGTCAAAGTAGAACTTATTATATACCCAGTTTGTGCCGGCGGAAAAGTTGGGAATGGATATTCCTTCGGCAATTAAATTACCATTTACCCAGACATATGCAAGAACTCCGGCTGATGTATCTCTAAAGTCTGCAGCCACTGCAATGTTATACCACTTTCCAAGTTCAAGCTGAACGCCGGGAACTATTGTTCCTGCATCAAAATCGCCTCCGCCAACTTCGTTGTAAGCCCAACGCGCACCGAGTGCAAGTTGACCGTCTTTGTTTACGCTTATGATACTTCTTGCTTCATCATTTTCATTTGTACCAAAGCCTGCAAATCCACCTTCGTATTTAACTGAAAACTCATTCCAGAGAACATCTACATCAGAATAACTTGAAGGGTGTCCGGTAGCCACTTTCATTCTTGTACGGAAAAGGTAGTTACTTCCGCCTGTTGTGGGAACGTTAACCTGCATAACATTTCCGGTTCTGTCCGCAACTATTGTTGCTGACATTTGCCATGGATTCGCTCCCCATTCATGAGTGATTGCTGTGCCGTCGCTTTGTTTTGCACCGTTAAAGCTACCGTCGCCCCAATTGGTCCAGTTTTCAAAGTCAATGTCAAAATATGACACTGTTTTGACAGATGAATTGTCGATATCGGGAACTACGGAGATTTCCGGATCCTCAGGTTCCGGATCGGGCTCGTCAGGAGTGATGATATCTCCAAAATCTGCAGTTTCATATATTTTAATATCATCAATATATGCGGTACTTTCAGTGGTTGCTGCCTGGTCAAAGTAGAGTTTAGTATATATCCAGTTTGTGCCGGATTGGAAATTAGGAATTACTATACCTTCAGCTATTGATTCGCCGTTTACCCAAACATATGCAAGTACGCCTGCTGATGGGTCGGTAAAGTCTGCAGCAACTTTAATGTCATACCATTTTCCAAGTTCAAGCTGTCCTCCGGGAACTATTGTTCCTGCATTGAAATCGCCGCCGCCAACTTCGTTGTAAGCCCAACGCGCACCGAGTGCAAGTTGACCGTCTTTGTTTACGCTTATGATACTTCTTGCTTCATCATTTTCATTTGTACCAAAGCCGGCAAATCCGCCTTCATATTTGATTGAGAATTCATTCCAGAGAACATCTACATCAGAATAACTTGAAGGCTGGTTTGCAGATTTCATTCTTGTACGGAAGAGATAGTTACTTCCACCTGATGTAGGAATGGTTGCTTTCATAACAGTTCCTTCTCTGTCAGAGACGGTTGTTGACGCCATTTGCCATGGATTTGCTCCCCATTCATGAGTGATTGCTGTACCATCGCTCTGTTTTGCACCATTGAAGTTGTTGTCACCCCAATTGGTCCAGTTTTCAAAGTCAATGTCATAATATGTTTTCGTTACTTCCGGGGCAGATGCTATTGCACTAATTGATACCATCTGGGTGGCAATCATTGCAACTATGAGAACACTTGCCAAAAACTTTCTTTTCATTACCAATTCCTCCTATCCACACAGCGTGGTTTTTATTTTAAGGCATTGTTGCCATTAAAATTATTTTTTGAAAGGGGCTTCCCCTTTCAATCCCCAAAAACATTTTTCAAAGGGGTTTCCCCTTCTCCTCAAGGAGAGAAGTTCTGCCAACCAATCACACTTCGTGTTCTTGGGGCATCACTTACACCTCATCCACCGCAAGCGGTCCCCCTTCTCCTCAAGGAGAAGGCTTTCGGGGTTCGCAAATCGGACAGAATTTCCTATTCTCTATTCCCTAATCGCTAATCACTATGTTTGTATATTTGTTTTTTGGAACAAAATTTTTATTTCAAAAAAGAAACATACAAGATTCCTCTCACCCTTGCCCGGGGAAAATCCCCCGGGCAAAATGTGAGGAATTTATCAAAGATAAACTAATTTTTTCCTTTGAAAGTTTTTGTCAGATTCTTTCAATTTCATAATTATTTTATAATATCTACTGCAACTGCAAGAGGTGTTGCTGTGTCTAAATCTTCCCAGATGAATGCTTTGTATGTGTAGTTTTCGTTGTAGAGTCCATCTGCTTCTGCGCTCTGGAAAACATTGACACCTTTTTTGAGAGTTACATCTACAGGACTTACAATCATAGCAAGTTCATCACCATGATATGCTGCAACAAAGAATTTACCGCTGATTTCTTCGTCACCTGCATAGTTACAGTTGATGCAATAGCGAGTAATTTTGTTATCTGCATAATGATACCAGAGACCGATTTCGGGAACAAAGGCTGTATCTGTTACATCTTCAACATATGAACCCTTAGCTGCAAGTTCAAAAATCTGATAGTCAGATTCTTCAGGTCTGTTGGTTGCTGCTTTGAGGGTATACACAATTGTGTCACCTTCTGTTGCAGCAAAATTATATGTGGTATCAACTGCAGTTCCACCCTCGGAACCTTTGTTAACAGCCTGATTATCTACAACAGTTGTGAGGTTACCATTTTTGCCGATTTCAACAGTAACAGTAAGACCCTGGTCGCCCATCCATCTTTCTGTAACAGTTACGGAAGAAATTTCATATACTGCATCAAGAGCAGCAACTACCTTAAGGCCTTCTAATTCCTGAGCAACCTTAAGAGATTTATACATGCTGTCTCCATCTTTCAAACCGTCTGCCATTGTGCTTACGGGATGATATTCTTCATTTCTTGTGCTGATGTTTGCAGCGATGCTGTTGAGGGCTTCTGTCATTACATTTATTTCTTCTTTTTTGACAATGCCATTGCCAACTTCTGCAGTTTCATATACTTCGAAATCGTCAATATATGCTGTACATGCAGTTGTTGCCTGGTCAAAGTAGAACTTGTTGTATACCCAGTTTGTTCCAGACTGGAAATTAGGAATTACTATATCTCTAGCAATTAATTCACCATTTACCCAAACATATGCAAGTACGCCTGCAGAAGGATCTGTAAAGTCTGCGGCTACTGCAATGTTATACCACTGGCCAAGCTGGAGCTGTCCACCGGGAACGATTGTTCCTGCGTCAAAGTTGCCCTCTGAGCCAACTTCGTTGTAACCCCATTTTGAGCCAAGTGCAATCTGACCGTTTTTGTTGATGCTTACAATGCTCTTTGCTTCATCATTTTCATTCATACCAAAGCCGGCAAAGCCGTCTACATACTTAACTGAAAACTCATTCCAAAGAACTTTAACATTGGAATAGCTTGAAGGCTGGTTAGCAGCTTTCATTCTTGAACGGAAAAGATAGTTACTTCCGCCTGATGTGGGAACATTAACCTGCATAACACTTCCTGCTCTGTCCGCAA
>SVJK01000079.1 GCA_015069015.1 Oscillospiraceae bacterium | reverse complement strand
CCGTTGGGCGTTTCAATCCATTGACCAGATTTGTACAATTCAACACAGTTCTTTTTAAATTCAAAATTATATTTCACATAAAAACCCCCTTCACTGTTGTTGTCCAGTAAAGGGGGTACGTATCATTTTAGGTCTAACTTTTGGGGGTCGGTTCATTTTGCGGTCCGGACTTTTTTACTGTATAGGAAATTACGCAGAATTTAGTTCGCGAGATAAGATGTATATCAAATTACGCTCGCGACTTGGGTGCAGGCTCAGCCTGCTTTTTTACCATCCCATTTTTAATGATTCGATGATGCATATCGTCATTGTATATCATCAAACAAGATTATTTAGAGTCTTCCTTTTTATGTTTACTTTTGCCTTTGAGGGATCTGTTGGCTTTTCTGTAATCTGATGGGGAAATAGAATAGAATTTTTTGAATTTCCTTGTAAAGTTCGGAAATGAACCAAAACCCGATTTGTAGCAGATGTCAGTAACACTCTGGTCTGTGTTGATTAAAAGTTTTGAAGCATAATTCATCTGCAGATTTGTGATATATTCCTTAAATGATATACCCATTTTCTGATGAAAAAGTTTGCAAAGGTATTGAGGCGAAAAATGAGTATTTTTAGCCACTTCTTTAAGGGTTATATGATTGGTGAAGTTTTTATGAATGTATGCCAGAACTCCCTGGATATCTCCAAATTGCATTGAGGGAGGAAATTCAATGCCGATATTGTCTCCGGCGAACCGGTTAATGGTGTTTAGAATAACAGATTCCACAAGTTTTCTTATAACGGTTTTTCCATATGGAGAATCGGGATACATTTCTGCTGTCAGGATTGCAGAATAGAACAGATGATTGAAAAGCAGAACGTTATTTTCATCAAGATGAATTGGCGAGCCCGTGGGAAATCCTGCAAAAAGAGATGAAACAAGAGGATCAATATCGCTTTCCTGATATTCAAACTTAAGCATTTCCAAAGGTTCTTCCACAATGATTTCATGAAAGTCGGTTGGAGAAAAAATGCACAGTGTCCCCGGAACTATCGGGAAACTGCTGCCGTTTATAATCTGACAGCCTTTTCCTTTTATATAATATTCAAACTCGTAATGGTCGTGCCAATGGGCAGGAAAAGATTCATTGAGTGTGTATTTTGATGTGTGAATATCAGTGTTTGAGTTGGAATAGTCTGTCATATCAATACGGTTTTCACTTATAAAATCGTGGTTCATAAATATCACCTCCGACTGATAGTTTGCAGGGATGACCTGTATGCCCTGTGGCAGGCAAGGCTTCTCTTTTTGCATATTCTATCACGAAAATGTGAATATGTAAATGAAAAATGTTTTTGTTTAGAAAATACGTTAATTTATGATATGCTGAGTATAATTTTTGAAAGGCAGTACGAGGTTATATATGTTAAAATAATTATATCAATTATAATATGGTGGTGTAGACATATGAGGAAAAAAGTAAACACAAAGTGGACTCTTCGGGGAACTTTCCCATATATTCCGCTCGGTAAAAGACCATGGTCGTTGGAAGAAAAGCGTTATGTCACAGATCCTGTTGATGCAACTGTACCCGGCGGAATCCATTACGATTTATTCAAAAGCGGAGACATTCAAAATCCCTATGTGGATTTTAATTCCAGGTTTTGCGAATGGACGGAAAGCAAGTGGTGGCTTTATGACACAGATATTGAGGTTGATGTGTCAAGAGGCAAAAAAAGGTACATTGTATTTGACGGACTGGATTATGAGTGTGAAATTTTCATCAATAATCAGTCGGTAGCATCTTACGGGAACATGTTCACTCCTTGCCGTATTGATATCAGTGAATACACACAATCCGGTCTGAATCTGAAAGTTCTCTTTAAGGGTGCACCTGATGAGCTGGGGCAATATGGAGCAACTTCAGAAACTTTCACTCAAAAAAGCCGTTTCGGATACGGGTGGGATTTTGCCACACGTCTTGTAAATATAGGGATATGGAAAAATGTGTGGATTGAGTATGTTGAAGATGTATCACTTAAAGAAAAATACATATCAACAGATTTTGTAAATGGTGTTGGTATGATTGACGTTGTTTTCAGTTTTGAAGGTGATTTCAAAAACCGTTTGCATGCAGAAATCATATCTCCTGACGGGAAAATGTTGTATGAGCGGACAGAGAAAATTGCAGAAAAAGTGCGTCTGCAATTTAAAATTGGAAATCCGGAATTGTGGTATCCTAACGGCATGGGTTCTCAGCCTCTCTACACCATGAAACTTCGTTTTGAAAATGAAGAATATGAGTATAAAATCGGCATACGAAGTCTGAAATACGAACAAAACCCCGGATCAAGAAAAGATTCTATTCCTTACACAATCATAATCAACGGAAAACGGGTATACATCCGAGGCAACAACAAAGTTCCTTTTGATCATCTCTACGGAAATGTTGATGTTGAAACCATGAAATGGTATGTGATGGCAATGAAGAATGAAAATGTCAACATGGTAAGAGTGTGGGGAGGAGGCATAATTGAAACTGAAGAGTTCTATAGCCTCTGTGATGAAAACGGAATCATGATATGGCAGGATTTCATCCAGTCAAGTTCAGGAATTGAAAATGTTCCTTCTAAGAAAGAAATATTCCTGAAAAAAGTTAGGGACACTGCTGTTTGTGCAGTAAAGGAAAGACGCAATCACACTTGTCTTACCATATGGTGCGGGGGAAATGAATTGACAGATGAAAACAATAAGCCTGCGAAATATGAGGACAAAAACATAGATATGTTAAATGGTGTTGTTTCAGAATATGACAAACAGAGAATTTTTTTGCCGACAACACCATCCGGTCCTGTGTATGGCGCAGAGTTTGCTTCGCCATTCAACGAAGATGTTCACGGACCCTGGGAATATGAGTTTGAAACCCACTACGAAAACTACAATAATATGAAACTTTTGCTTCACTCCGAATTTGGTGTCAGCGGACCGGGGGAAAATTACAAAAAATTCCTTAGTGAAAACAAAATGGATAAAGACGGTTGGAGCGAAAACAAGCATCACGGAGAATACTGGTGGCACAGTTACAGGCGAGATGCAAGACTTTTCGGGGATTTTGAAACCGTTGATGATTACATTCCCTACGGACAATGGGTTCAGGCAGAAGGTATAAGATATATTATTGAAAATGAAAGAAGAAAATCGCCAAATGTTTCGGGAAGTATGATATGGCAACTCAATGAGCCATGGCCAAATTCAGATAACACAGCAATTCTTGACTATTTCGGACACCCCAAAATGGTGTATTACTGGGCAAAAAAAGCATTTTCGGATTGTGATGTTTCACTTCGATATGATTCTCTTTCCTTTAATGATATTCTAAAAGTTACTGTGTGTAAAAGCGGAGATTATAATTCCTGCGATGAAAAGGTGAATGTGGGTATTTATGAAATTGGCGGAAAAAAAGTCAGAGAGTTTGAACTTTCAACAGCAAATCTTCCTTTTGAGATAAATGAAAATCTGTCGGATAAAAACGAAATGTATATGGTGCGTCTTTCCTTTAAAGGGAACGATAAAGATTACTTTTTCTCCAAAAGTGAAAAAACCCCATATGCTCCCGCAAAGAAATTCCCCAAATGTCATATTTCGTACAAAATAGAAGAAAAAGGGAGAGACGGAGTGTATGTTTTGTATGATGCAAAGGTTGAAAATACGGGAGATACCCCTGCATATTTTGTCCGTCCTAAAGATGTAAACGGAGATTATGCTGTTCTTGCCGATGATGCATATTTCACTCTTTTGCCCGGTGAAGAAAAGATGGTTTCGCTTACGGTGAGAGAGAACCTCGGATTGTTTTTTGACAAAGCCAAGAATGCTCCCGATATTGTTTTTGAATGCATAGTCTGACAGGAGTTATGAGTATTTTAACGAAGTTCAAGTGAAAATCTTCCGCTATAAAATCAGGTTCGGATGACTTCTGTCAGGCTAAACAGATGATTTCTGTCAGAACGGATGGATTCGTTCCGGAAAATATCAAAGATAAACAGGAGGACATGAAATGATTTTCCCAATTCCCAAAGAGGAAGTATATGCAAAAGACATATACAAAATGAAAAACTATGAGGAAAATACCAACATTGTATATCTTTATGAAAAGTATAGAAAAGGTGATGCAGACCTTTCGGTAAAAACAGATTTGTCTTTTGGAAGAGAAGAGTATGAAATTCTGATAGATGATAAAGGAATTACCGTTACCGCATCGGGAGATGAGGGGGTTTTCAGGGCAATAACTTCTCTTGGACAACTCATTGAAAGAGGAAAGGGGATTTTGTATTTCTGTAAAATTTCCGACTCACCTGATTTTGAAAACAGATGCTATCTTCTTGATGTGAGTTACGGAAGAATGCCGAAGGTAGAAATTCTGAAAAGATATATAGACTATGCAACAGGACTCAAATATAATGAGTTTCAACTGTTTTTTGAATCCCTGGTCTATGACTATGAGGCGTATAAAGACTGCACAAAGGATTTTCAGTGCTACACACCCGATGACATAAGGGAAATTAACGAGTATTGCAGAAAAAGATTCATAAAACTTGTTCCCTATGTTGCAAGTTTCGGTCATCTGAAGTCCTGGCTGAATCTTGACAGATTCAAACATCTGAGAGTGGGTGACGATGAAGTCAACACAGGAACAATAAATCCTTTTCATCCTGAAACAATGGACTTTCTTGACGGATTCTATCAGTCTCTCTTTGACCTTTGTGACACATCAGATGTTGCAAATGTAGGCTTTGACGAAAGTGCAGGGCTCGGTCTTTATCAGACGGAGGAGATCTGCAAAAAGGAAGGCAAGGAAAAGGTTTTTGTTGACTGGCTCAATAAAGTTGCAGACCATGTCAGAGAAAAATACGGAAGAAGATGTCAGTATTTTACTGATATGATTCACAATTTTGAAGATGAAGACTATGTCCTGGAAAACGTTCCCAAAGACGGAACTGCGCTTATCTGGGGATACGATCCCATTCCTACGGCAAGTATGGAAAGATGGTGTATGACACTTGAAAAACACGGTGTCCCTTTCTATGTCTGCCCAAGTTCAAGCACCTGGTGCAGCGGAACGGGGCGTATGGATGTTTGTCAGTTCAATCTTCAGATTCTTGCAGAAGTGGGAAGGAGCCATGGCGCAGTAGGATATATGTATACTGACTGGGGTTCAGGTGACGGTCACAATTCGTTTCCTGTATGGAATTTCTATCCGGCGGCACTTGGCGGACAGTATGCATGGAATGCAGGTGAAAAGCAGGATAACTATATGCTGAAACTTGACTTTATAAAGGCGGCAAGAGAATATACAGACAGAGTGGTATTCAAAGGAAAACCCATATCTGAACACATATACAGACTCGGACAGTATTATCATCTTGAACCGCAAAGAACTCCCGGAGCCACATCTTGTATGAAAGTGCTGAAAACACCTCTTTCGGAGTCTGTACAAGGGAATCCTTTGTACGGCGGTGTAGATTATCTTTATTTCGGTGATGACTTCTATTTTGACAATATGGAAGCCTATATGAAAAAGGCGATCGGATGCGTTGAAGATATAGATTTTGATGAAAACTACAAAAGACAGATTCTTGTAAATTCCTATCAGGCGCTGATCGGGATTGAAACCGCAAGAATAAGGCATCACAGAGCGTCAACTCCTGAAAAGATTGATGAAATCATAATGATGATTGACGAGAATCTCAAAGAGTATGATATTTTGTGGGAAAGAGAAAACTTTTCTGAAGGAAAAGACAACTTTATGAATATGCTTCGCGGAAGAAGAGCAGACCTTTTGAGAATGAAAGAAAACGGATGCAAAATATAGCCTATGACAAAATATTTCTACAGTAAATCCGGAGAACTTGATGTGGAAATAATTGAGAATGATACAGATAATAATGTGTGGCTTTGATAGGAAATAAATAGCGTATTTTTAATGGAGATGAAAAATTCAAATGGATTTTTTCATCTCCATTTTTACTGTATGGGAAATTACGCGAATTTAGTTCGCGAGATAAGATGTATATCAAATTGCGCCCGCGACTTGGGTGCAGGCTCAGCCTGCTTTTTATGTGTTTATGATAGTTTTAACGAAATTACGTTGTCGGTTTAAGACTCGTAAAAATTTGCACAAAACTTTTTTGTGGTAGCCAAAAGTATAAATAATGACATTAATGTACAATAAAAAGTTTTTTTGTATAATGATTTTTATTGGCTATTTGTGATACAGTTTAAGAGTAAGTAGTAAAAAGTATAATTTTACCACTACAACCACGTTAAAAGTATAAAAATACTTATTGAATAAGGCGTGTAGTCGTGTTACATTTTTTTAGTCGTCGGACATTTTTCCGGCGGCTAAAAAAATAAGGAGGAATATTTATGAAACTTGGATTTAAGGAATATAAAAATAAAGTAAAAGGATGTTTCCTCGGAAAAAACATTGGCGGAACTATGGGAGCGCCTTTTGAAGGTAAAAGAGGACTTATTGACCTTGAATATTACACTCACGACCTTTCAAAAGGGGTTCTTCCAAACGATGATTTGGATCTTCAGCTGATATGGCTCGCAGCTGCCCAGAGATTCGGGAAAAATGTCAATGCAGATATTCTTGCAGAATACTGGC
>SVJK01000011.1 GCA_015069015.1 Oscillospiraceae bacterium | reverse complement strand
TATCTTTTAAGGCAGACAGCAAGATAATGTATCTTTTTGATAACCTGAAAATGAAATTAAACGAAGAACTCACTAACCTTTTAAACAAAATAATTTCCATTGCTCACAACACATACATTGATAACTCTGTATTTGACAGTCACAGAAAATACGTAAATATGAAGCCGGCAGACGGCATTCCCACAGGAAACCAACAGTTATACAAAAATTATCTTGAGATTTTTATCATAAAAATAATTCAGTACATAGAAAGCAAATATGGCGATGTTTCATATGATTCAAAGGAAGATTTTGATAAAGCAATTTACAAAAAGATTCTTGGAATTTTAAATGACAGTATCTATTCGGATTTTACCATAGATTACCTATGTGACAAATTGAATTACAGCAAAACGTATCTTTTTAACATATTTAAAAAATACTCTAATAATTCAATTATACAACAGTATAATCTCTATAAAATAGAAGAAGCAAAAAGACTTCTTTCAGATACAGATATTCCCGTTTATAATATTTCAAACAGATTGAAATACTGCTCTCCATATTATTTTTCAAACACATTTAAAAAAATTACAGGTATGTCACCTGTGCAGTACAGAAAAAATACGACTCAGGAAATGCAATAGCATTTTTTGAGTCGTATTTTTTTAGAAATAAGAATTATTTAACTTCAAGAATTTCGTCGCCAACTTCATCAATCCAGTTGCGGAGCCAGTATTCTGTTTCAAGACCGATTCCCATTGTGCAATTGGTGAGGAATATGATTTCATCAATTCTGCCTTCTTTTAAAAGTTCCAAGGCAGTTTCACATTCCATTTTGAATATATCAAGATTCCATGCTTTTCTTTCCATATAGTGATAAAGATATATTCCTATTGCTTTTTTCTTTTCGGGGTAAACATCTTCATACCTTTTAAAATCATTGAGATAGTTTTCTTTAGAAGTTCTGCTCATTCCCCATATGGTCATAACATCCACATTTTCAAAAGTATCTTTAGGGTATAAATCAAACTGAGATGAATAACAGGTTGACCATATTTCCATTGGTTTTCCTGCTTTGTCAAAAGTCTTTCTTGCATTATCAAAAAGTTCCTTACATTCAGCCGGTGTTCTTCTACGCTGATGTCTGTGATCCCAGGTAACATCATCAAAAAATCCACCAATGAGGTTTGGGTATTCATCTGCCATATCACAGATGAACTCTTCTTCGTTTCCGTTTCTGAATCCGCCTGAACCTGTGCAACTCCACAATACTCTTTTTAAACGGCAAAAACTTTCAAGATAACCGATTGCATCTCTTGAATAAGGAACGGGGATTCCATCAGAAACTATCATCATAAGATTTGGTGTTCCCAGCATAAACGCACCTTCTGCAGGCGTAATTCTTGACCATTCGCATCCTGTGAGAATACCGTCTTTGGACTGTCCGAAATATGGATCGTCATCGTGGGATTTGCTTGCAAAAATCCAGAATTTATCTCTAACTTTTATATTACTCATTTTATCCTCCTTATAGTTCAAAAATTTCTGAAGAAATTAAAGAATGTCTTCACCAACTTCGTCAATCCAGTTTCTGAGCCACTTTTCTGTTTCAAGTTTTATGCCCATTGTACAGTTGGTCAAAAAGATTATTCCGTCAATTCTTCCCTCTTTGAGCCATTTGAGACTTGTTTCACATTGCATTTTAAAATTATCAAGGTCAATAAAATCTCTGTTCACATAGTCATACATATATATTCCCATGGCTTTTTTCTTGTTCGGGAACGCATCTTCATATTTCTTGAAGTTATTTTCATAACGTTCTTTTGAGCCGTTATGCATACTCCAGATTGTCAGAACATCAACATCATCAAATGTATCCACCGGGTAACTTTCAAGTTCTTCAACATAGCAAGTTGCCCAGATTTCCATATCTTTTGAAACTTTATCAAACTTTTCTCTTGCATTTGCAAAAAGTTCTTTTACTTGCTGCGGAGTTCTCTTTTCAGTACATTTGGGATCCCATGAGAAATCATCAAAAAATCCGCCCATAAGATTTGGATATTTTTCTTTCATATCACAAATGAAATCCTCTTCAATGCCAAGTCTGAATCCGGCAGAACCCGTACAACTCCAGAGAACTTTTTTAAGTCTGCAGAAACTTTCAAGATATCCTTTGGCATCTTTTGAATAAGGAACGGGAATACCGTCTGATATTATCATCATAAGATTTGGTGTGCCAAGCATAAATGCACCCTCTGCAGGTGTAATTCTTGACCAGTCACATCCCACGATTGTTCCCTCATGAGTTCTTCCGAAATATGGATCATCGTCATGGGGACGACTTGCAAACAGCCATAATTTATCTCTTACTGTAACTTTTTCCATTGTAATCCTCCTTGTTAACCATAAATTCTGTTTTTTATTGCTTTGAAATTTTCCTCTGATGCGCCAAACATCAAAGGCAAGTGATTATATTTACCATAAATCTTGCCTTCAGGATCAAACCTGTCAAGACCACCGAGTTTTCCGCCGTGATCTGTTCCGCCTGAAATATATAGGTTATATTCTTTTGCAAGTCTGACAGCCTCATCTCTTTCTTCAGGTGTCATAAGGTCATGCCACACTTCAAGACCTTTAAGTCCCATTTTCACAAGTTCCGGTATGCAATGAAGTTGATTGTGACCGTGTGCAAGAACTGTTATACCGCCTGCTGCATTTACCATATCGCAAAGTTCCTGTGGTGTGTAGTATCTGTGCGGCATCTCTGCATATACAAACTGATTATCCGGACCATGTCCAAAGTTTGTATCATAAAAGTTGCGATAGTCAAACATAGTGAGAAGACCTTTTTTTACATGTGTTCTGAATACGTGGTCAACACAAAGCCATACAACACCGGGGTTAGCCTCTTCAACTTCTTCCCAGGTTACATCTTTAATTGTGCCTCTTTCCAACGCCTTATCAAAAAGCCTTTTTGTGCGATATGTTTCTCTTTCGCCCATTTTAAGACAATAATCTATAATATCTCTATTATTAATATCAAAATCAAGTGCAGTCAGATGAAAATCTTCACCAAGTCCCTGACAAGTAAATTCAACTCCGGACACACACTCAATACCTTCTTTTTTGCATGCATCGAGAAATTCCGGAACTCCGCTTACCGTGTCGTGATCGGTAAGTGCAAGTGCTTTGTAACCTTCTTCTTTTGCAATTGCCACAAGTTCTGACGGAGTATATTCTCCGTCAGAATGTGTTGAATGCATATGAAGATTGGCATATTGTTTTTCATAATTTACGCTCATAAATTGCCTCCTATGTGTATAAAGTTAAATTATCAATCAGGTAATACAATTTTACTTACTAAAGGCTTCTGATTATCCGCATTCCAAACCATGACATTAACTGTATATCCGCCCTGTGCAATACCGATGGGAAGATTGCTAAGTTCAAGTTCCACCTCTTTCACAGAGTCAGATCCTGAGAATGTCAGATTTTTAGTGGCAACACATACAAGTTCTCCATTATTTTCAAGAACTGATGCTACACAAATTACATTGGATTCATCGCCTCTTACCGCATCGAAAGTAACATTTAGTGAATCTGTACCTGTGATTTCACTACGTTTAACAATAACCTCTAAATTATTAATATATTCAAGGTTATAGACTATGGGTGATGAAGTATATTTGTGTGAAATGTTATCAACATATATCTCATTTACACGTCCTGCACCGGGAGCCATTGCCTGAATTTCAAGATAGCAACTCTTTCGTGAGTATTCCGTTGAGAATAATTTGCTTTTATCTCCAGTATATCTGCTTCTTCCGCAGTCAACCTCTGAATATAGTTTTCCGTCAAAGTATATGTATATAAGCAATTTTTCGGTGTCTATCACATATCTGACTTTATGCCATTTGTTCTTTTTGAATTCTTTGACTAAAACACTTGAATGTATATCGTTGGCACCATAGTCTATATCCTTTGCAATGTAGAGATTGCCATCATTGTTGAAATTCAATACTTGCCAGGTTATTTCCTTATTTGCCGGGTTTCTGTAACTGATTGCACCAAGAAGTGTGTTGGTGCCACCATTTTCAAGAACATTAAATTCAAATTCAAACACCATTGCACCGAAGGATGATTGAGGTGCATTTGAAAAAACATTTCTGCCGGGTGATGATATCCATGCCTTAGAATCATTGTTTGATGTCTTAATATGAGCAACCTTTCCGTGATCATCAGTTAGTTCTATAGTTTCAGCATATGTATTTTCCGTGTTTGCATAAGCAAAAGAGAAAGATGTATTTGAAGTTGAGAAATCATATGTCTTTATGTTTTTTACTGTGTAGTATGGCTCGCCGAATCTTGTTCCGGACATGTCCTGCCTTGAATGATATACACCGATATCATCAAAATACATCACAGAATTCACGTCTGGTGTGGAATACGCAATGTTGAGATATGAAATGTAATCAAATTCATATGCTGTATCAGCATTATAAATAAGAGGCTCATCATTGAGATAGAACGTTGATTTATTTGCCGGAACATCATAAACAATTGATATTTTATACCATGTGTTAAGTTCTACACCTGATTTAACAACGACATTTGTGTCGCCGACATCAAACAGCATTGCTTTATCAGATGATCTGACAGTTACAGGGGTAAGCCATTGCTTTTTTGCTCCCTTATATGCACTGATGTATAACACAGCCCTTGAAGAGAAATTCCAGTCACAAAGCATAAAATTGGTTTCAAAAATCAATGTGTCTCTGTAGTTGTTGAAGGTTCTGGAGTTCATAAATGTACTTGCCGAATGAGCATCAAACTTCAAAACATTGTTACCATCAACTAAAGTTTCAATTCCAATGCTATCTCCCTCAACAACACCATGTCCGTTTGGGAACTGATCGTAGTATGGATTGCCGGATTCAAAATCATCAAAAAGAAGAGTTGTTCCCGGGTCTTTGAATACTCCATAGAGACATTCCGTTTCAGAAACATAAACTTTGTTTCCGTTAATGTCATATATTACTGCATACAGATAGTTTTCGCCATATCCAAGACAACAAGATTCGTCAATTGCATATTCCCGGTTGTTGCAGTAATATTTTATATACTGTCCTTCTTCTGACAAAGCGTATGAAATATCAGGAACGTAGTAATCACCTTGATTTCCAACATATTTTTCAAGCGTAATTTCGCAATACACTCCGCCGGGTACTTCATATGGATCAGACTGTGTTCCATCTCCATTTATAAAAGGTGCTTCATTTGAAAGGAGAATAGCCGGTCTTATGCCTATATCTCCATTATCTGCACTTGCAAACCTGATTAGTCTGTCATAGTAAGTCTTGGTTGAAGTGGAATAATATATGTCCATCTGAGAAGAAACACATCTTACATGTCTTGTACCCGCAAAACTCAACGCGTCGCGGAGATAATAGTCAAGATAGTTGCCACCGCCATCTTTTCCCATATAAAAGTCAGGACCGAAGCCTTCTATATTAGTGTATAGAGGCTGAATTTCTGTCAGTGATGGCAGAAAAACTTTATCTGTTGTGGCAACTGTATATGCATCTGCAGCATTTTGAATTGAAGATGTATAGTTATTGTTGTATATATGTTGAGTGCTATTATCATCAGTTGCAGAAATTGTTTTAACATTTGCGGATAATATATGCTGACTTTCATTTTTCAGACAGTTTTCATAGAACTCACCGTTAAGATAGGCTCTGATGTCGGATGTTTCCCAATGATTATTACCGTCTGAACTAAAAGAACGTGTCATCAGAACTTTGTCGCTTATAACATAAACACCTTCATCAGATACGCTCACGCATCTCCATAAAAGTGGTGAACCGTTATATTCGCCAACAACAATGTAGTCTCCCTCGGAAACAGCGAATGCGCCGATTCCAAAGAGAAATATAAAAATAAATATTATACTAAAAAACAATAATTTTTTCATCGTCATTCACCTAACTCACCTTCAATATTCTTGCTAAACTGTCATATGAAAATGTTACACCTAAAACTTCGTCAAAGTCTTTAGGATAAACATATGTAACACTATCAATGTTGATTGGTGAATATTTGA
This sequence comes from Oscillospiraceae bacterium, assembly GCA_015069015.1. Lineage (GTDB taxonomy): Bacteria > Bacillota > Clostridia > UMGS1810 > UMGS1810 > RGIG1828. The sequence goes on along the minus strand of SVJK01000011.1, from coordinate 44,803 downwards.
GTGTTGATGATTTACCGTTTAACGTGTAGGTTTTGCTTCCGGGTGTTATCACTGCCGTTTTTGAAGAAGCAATGGTCACCTTCCCATCTGCCCATGTAACAGTTGCTCCAAGTCTTTCAAAAACACATCTTACCGGAACATATGGAACACCGTCGATGAGTTTGGTTTCATCTTCGTGATAAACAAAAAGTTTTGTTTTAACATTATAAATGTTAAAATCTCCTATTTCATTTCTTGAAACTTCCTCAAATGTTTGCTCACTAACTTCAAGATCGGTTTTTGAGAATGTATATGTTCCGGGAGCAATCGATACACACAGTGCATTTTCGTTGCCGGAAACCTCAGTTACGATATTCGTGCCTGAAACATTCCATTTTCCGTTTGCAACGTCAGTTACGAGCACATTAACTGTTTCATATCCATTGTCTCTTACAGTGATTGTGAAACTGTCAGATTTATCGGTGTTATATTCCTTTGAAAAATATACAGAGTTATTTTTCATTGTTACACCATAGAAACTGTCGGTTTCTTCGTATATAGGAGTGATAGATACTTCTGAATCTGCATCCGAAACATACATAGCATTAAGGAATACATCGTGAGTTGCATCAGTTTTTGTGGAAAGTTCAATTCTCCATCCACCCTGTTCAGAATCAACTCCTGACGGATCGGGATTGGGATAATTCTTCCCGTCAACCCAACTGTCATATCCTTCGCCGCCGACTTTTTCAATTACATAATTATCAGACGCAGGCAAAAGTGTATTCACGGTAAGTTTTCCATTATATCCTTTTTCCGTTCTCTTAATAACAGTTTCATTTCCTGTTACAACAGGCTCGTTTATGGACTGCAAAAGCCATTTCTTTTTAAGATTTGCCGCTTTGGTTTCCATATTATCAAAGCATATAAATCCTTGAGGTATATCCTCATCAAAGAAATTGATTGCAACCATTGAACGGGAGTATTTGGTAATTTTATCCGAATATGCATTTGTAAGGTCGGTTTTTACATATGAAAATACAGGTGTATTTTCGTTTGGACCTACATATAATCCGTCAGTTCTTGCGAGATCGGGTGTTTGGAAATATTCATCAGAAGTTTTGACAAGTGGAGTAAACGTAAACTGTCCGCCGTCATTTGCCAACGGAGTATTCTGCTTTTGCCCATAAAATGTATTAAACACTTCGTTGGGATCGTAAACGGTCATACAGTTTTTAGAAATGGTTCTCTTTGCATAGTTTCTGGCATGAGATCCACCCCAACCGCCACCGGTATTGGCATAGGAGTAACTTCCCCCGTTTATCGCAAGGTTACCCTTATAATAAATCATAAAGTTTCCAAGATCAGCAAAGGACGTATCGGTTGTATTCTTTTCTTCTGCTTTCATGTAAATAACAGAAGTATCTGAATCAAGTCCTGCCTGCCACCCTGTTCTTGCTGTAACACCTGTTAAGGGATATGATGATGCGTATGTAAGAGGTAATTCCTCAAGAGATTTTATTTCATCTTCAGGATGGCTGAAAATCATTGTCCACATGTAGTGAGTTATATAAGAATAACTGTTAATTGAGAAAAGTTTTAGCCACTCGCCTCTGACATATTCATCCCTTGAAAGATGAGCAGCAAGATTGTAAAAATTACCATAGTTCATGCTATAATTGAAACCGGTTGCAGAATTGGAACTATAGGTATAGTCATCATTATCTTTTATCCAAAGACCGTTAGGAAGCCTGTGATATATGTATCTGTAGACAACCTTGCCAATGTCTTCACCCATAATATTTTCATATCCCATTGAATCAAAAATAGTTGCAGCACAAAGTTCCCACATATATCTTACCTGACCGTATGAACTTCCAACAGGATGAGAGCCCGTTTTGTTAAATTCAATACGACTCTGATATTCATCAAAGAATCTTCCGGCAGCAAGTTCCCATATTTCAGGGTCTTCATCATAGCAGGCAACACCTGCAGAGAGAAGATCACAAAAAAGTTCTCTTTCTCCACCGTGACCTGCAAATGCATATGTTTTGGTGGGTGGATATCCAATTTCCTTTGTGTAGGAAACCTTTTTGAAATGTGCAATGAAAAACTCTTTATCTGCACTTGTCATATCATCATAACACCAGTCGTACACAAGTGCTCCGGTTAGTATAAGTTCACCCATTGTACGTGTTATATCCTGAAATGACGGATCCCACTTAACAGTTGCATACACAGATTTCATCCAATCAATAGTCTGTCTGTTATATTCGGAAGTAGCCTCCCCGATAAGACTCATAAATGCTCTTGCCTGAAGTCTGTTTGTTACATGGCCTGAGAAGTTGCAACCTGAAGAGATTGTATCGGAAAGAACATAATATGATTTCTTACTATCTGCGTATGATCTCAATGTGGCATAAAGTGTTTTAAGTTCTTCGCTCTGTGTGTTGGCCTTTATTTTTTCAATATCATCTTTTGTTGCAAAAAGACGGGGATGTCCTTCAATTGGTTTGATTTCGGGAGAGTTATATATCAGTTTTTTCTCTCCTGTAGGAACGTCATAGGCCCCTGTTGGTGAAAAACCTTCTTTTGATGTAAACACAAATTTATCAAACTCAAGATTAATTTCTTTGTATTTAAATGAAATTGAAAATATGCCTGATACAGTTGTAACATCAAAAATTTTAACCCATGTATAATTTGTACCGTAATTAAATGTGAACGTAGAATATGAAGTGTTGTTGGAGTGCTTATAGAACACTTCATTATTGTTAACACCCGGGCATTTTACTCTTGCATAAAGAGAATATTTTCCGGCTTTATCAACGTTTATGTCTGCATACAATGTGGGGTTTTTGATATTATCTGCCGAATCATTTTTAGTTGTTGCTGTAACCTTAACACTTTTGCCGCCTGAAGCTGTTGATCCTGATATTATGCTTGCATCTTTTCCAAGTACCATATCCTCTGCTTCAAAAATAACTGTTGAATCTGAGGTTGAAAAATTATATGTTTTACTTGCAGCATAAGCACTGCCAAATGAGGCAGTGCTTATTGTAAGCATCATAAATGCAGATATTAAGGTTTTAATCGTTGGCAATTTAAACATTAACTTATGCTCCTTTGATTAAAATCTGTCAATTAATATTTAACGGAATCATATCCGTATAGAGTTCCGGGTTTAACAAGATATACTCTGATGTTACACTCTTGTTCAACATAATCCGGATGAACGGAAAGCGTAACGTCAAAAGTTTTCTCTTCGCCCAAAAGATTGGTCACAGATGATGCACCAACTGATAAAAGTTTGTTTCCGTTGTAGATGCCAACCAAAACCATTTCGCTTCTGTCGGTTGCAGTTCTGTTGTTTACCGTAACCTGAACTGTTGCATCTTCTCCGGCAGTGAGAGTTGGGAGATTAACATCTTTGATTCCATAGTCAGGTGGAGTAACATTAAACTCAACAAAATTTTCACCTTTGTTTTCTCCGCCTGCTTCTGTCAAAATTCCGTCAAATGAAACTTTGCACTCTTCCCTGCCTCTGAAAGGCTCTGACGGAGTTATGATAACTGTTTTATCTTCAGCATTATAATTAAAATCGAAAGGCTTGTTTACTCCGCTTGCAGTAAAGGTGAACATTTCTTTTGTAATGTCGCACATTTTTTCTGAAAACTCAAATTTCAAAGAACCACCGGAAAGTGGGAAGTTATTGAGATCATCAGATATTTCACCATTATCATCTTTTGAAACTGAAACATCATATTTTGTTGTCACTGTGTATAACTTACAGTTATCTATATACGTTGTACTGGTCTTACCTGTAGTTATACCCATACATCTGGGAAGGTTGAAATATGTGAATCCGTCAAAATCCGGGGAAAGCGCATGATTTTCCTGCAAAAGTTCATCATCAACGTAGAAATCTACAGTATTTTCCGCAACATCAAAATCAAATTTGAATTTATACCATTGATTTTTTGACATTGTCTTTCCTGTGTTTCCTCCACCAATTTTCAAGATTTTTCCTGTTCCTGAATCTATGGTTGGACCAACACAATATATGTCTTTTCCAACTGTTGCAGATCCTACATACATAGCACGTATATTATAGTTGAAATCTTCTACTTTATAATCAAACTCAAAAATGAGATGTCCTTTAATATCCTCATCCTTTAGATTTTTGGAAGGATAGTTAATCTGCCATGTCCCCTGAGAAATGGTTACCGGAGCACCGTTATATGTAATTGTCTCCGAAGTAATAACATTTTTCATAACCTTGCTTCCGGTATCCGGGTCAGTTACAACCGATATACCATAACCACCTTTGGTAGAATAGGCATAGCTGAGGAAATCTGCAGGATTTATTTCGCCTGATTCAAAATCAACATCCGAAATTACACTTGTTATGGTGTAGTCATCGCCGGGAGAAGTGATTTCTGCCGAAACTGATACGGAAAACATAGTTGCAAGAATTGAGATTGTGATAAGAACTGAAGATAACTTCCACATATTCTTTTCAATATTTAACATCGTATTCCCCCTCCTTATTTCTTAACAGTTATAATTTCGTTGACTGAGTTCCATGTATTAAGGGTGTTTCCATAGAATACCATCTTAATATAACGAGCTGAAAAGTCAGCTTTGAACTCTTCAAGGTTGAGTGTTTTACCGCTACTCTTATATGAATGTACTTTGGTGTAATTTTCACCATCTGTTGAAATCAAAATGTCAAATGCTGTGCTTCTCAAATCACCTTCAAGGAAGCCCATCAGGAATTTGTCAAAATCACGAACAGAGCCATAATCCAGAACAAGGAATTCACCCGCTCCGTTTGCAGACCATCTCGTTGTTGTGTTATAGTCAAAGAGATTATCTGCAACGTTGCCGTCATCTGACGATGAGAAGAATGTTACGGGAGTAATAATCTTTGATGAATCAATCTGAACGCCAAGACTTTCAAGTCCGCCCAGTTTATCAAGGTCAGCCAGTGTACGGATTTCTGAAATTTTGAGAAGTCTTGCAAGAGAATCATATACAAGATTATATTTGCACAAATCAACAACATTCATAACACTCACATAAACAATACCGTTGTCGGCGATAAATGGTGCACCACCTAATGTATATGGTGCTCCATTCTTTGTTGCATTGACAGAGCCAAGTGTCATTGTAAGAGTATTGTCTCCTCTTGTGAGAGTGATTGTGTTGCCGCTAACAGTTACATTTGAATCCCATGCTCTGAGATCTGTTTCTGAAATGTAGGGAACCCCATCTCTTATGATTGTGGGCTCATAGTTATACATGAAGTCAGCACCTGTTGGCTGGTAAATGCTATAATCACCGAGTCTTAATGTTCTTGAATCAAATTCAGATTCAACAGGTGTAACGGCAGTATCATCATTTACTTTTGAAACTGTGTATGTTCCGGGTTTGAGTTTTGCATAAAGAGCATTTGTTTCTTCTGTTACTTCAGCAACCAAAGTTTCAGTTGCACCTGCAATCTGCCATTTGCCGACTTCAAGGTCCGTTACAAGAACTGACATCTTCTCATAGCCATTATCTCTTACGTTGAGTGTGAAAATTGTATTCACTCCGTTTTTGTTTCTTGAGAAAAGAACGGTTCTGTCCATAACTGTTACGCCTTCAAATGAACCCATTGATTCTTGAATCATAGGAAGTTCAGGAAGATTCTTTTTGGAATCTGTAACATACATAGCATGAAGGAACTTGTCGTCTTTTGCACTACGTTTCGGTGATATTTCAACTCTCCACTGTGACTGTTCATTATCCATTGCTGCTTTGTCTGCATTGGGATAGTTCTGACCATCAACATAACTGTCTTTTCCTGCTCCACCCACCTTTACCAAATCAGCAGATTTGGGAAGAAGGGTTTTCACAACAAGTTTACCTGAATGGTCGTATTGATCACGTCCTATAATGGTTGTATTGCCTTTGACCTGAGGTTCGGAGATTGCCTGAATGTTCCAAGTCTTTTTGAATGACGGATCTGTAGATGAAACATCATCCCAGACAATAAAAGCAAGAGGATAGTCTGTGTTGAAGAGGTTAAGGGATACCATTGAACGTGTATAGTTTGTCAATTTTTCTGAATATGCACCTGTAAGATTTGTCTTCAGATATGTAAACTCCGGAGTCTGTTCATTTGGTCCGATGTAGAGGCCTTCGGTTTTTGCTTCATCGGGATGCTCAAGGAATTCAGGAAGGAAATCTGAATTCTTTTCAATCTTCTGACCGCCATCGTTCGCATATGTCTTCTTGTTATATCCTACATAATATACTTCGGAAGGATCATACACAGTGATACAGTTGTGTGAAACGGAACGTCTGTAGTAGTTAAAGTAGTGATTATTACCCCATCCGCCTGTTTCACCCTGATAGGTTCCACCCTGGGCTGTAAGAGTGCCTTTATAGTAGATTGAGAAGTGACCTATATCAGAATGATCATGGTCATGGTCACCAACAAGTTTTTCCTGACCATTCATAAATACAACTGCGGTTTCACCGTTGACTCCCGAACGCCATGAAGTTCTCGCAAACACTGCTGTGAGAGGATATTTTGTTGCGTATGAAAGTGGTCTTACTTTACCTTCATCATCGGGATATGCATATGGCTTATTGGGATCAAAAACAAGAAGCGTTATTATACCATTATCATAGAGAGATTTTCCTGCTTTGTAACTTTTGAGTGAAAGCTGTTTGATATATTCACCTTGTGCATATTCATTTCCAAAATATGCATCATAGAGCATTATGGGATAATCATTTGAGTGATAGTATGGTCCTGATTCAGGTGACCAGTAAAGATATGAGTCGCCGTCTTCTGACCAGAAACCATTGGGGAGACGGTCGTGAATCCATCTGAGTGATGTTTTTCCGAAATCATTTCCCATAACTCCGGGATAACCCATACGGTCAAAGACTATCTGACAAAGGGCTTCCCAAGCATATCTTGTGGGACCGTATGCACTACCTGCAGGATGGTTCATACTCTTGTTGAAATATTCTCTTGTTTCAAAAGCATGTTCAAAAAGCATACCTGCAACGTTATTGTACATACTCTGATTTTCATCATAAATTGCAATTGCTGCTGCAAGTTGGAAATAGAAAGCATCACCTTCACCACCGTGACCGGCAAATGTTTCTCTTGTTGTAGTTGGATATCCGATTTCCATGAGTGCAGATGTGGAAAGCATATATCCGATGAGTTTTTCTTTATCTTCAGGTGTTAAAACATCATAGCACCAGTCGTATACAATACCTGAAAGGGCTACTGCTGTACCGATTGTTCTTGTTATATCACCAACGGATCTGTCCCACTCCATTGTTTCATAGAGGTCGAGCATATATCTTACAGTCTGTTTTGCGTGTTCCTTGTCTACCTCACCAATCAGATACATAAACGCTCTTGACTGAACATCAAATCCGAGAGATATGGGGAAATTATTTTTCTTTGAAGGAAGTCTGCAATCAAGAATTTTATTTGCATTTTCTGCAACCTGACTATATATGTTCTTCAAAAGAGGATGTTTAATATTTTCTTTGAGTTGAGGAATCTTATCTTTTGTGATAAGAACTCTGGGATGTTCACCCGCAGGTGGTGCGATTTCAGGTTTTGGATAGATGCCGCCGTCTGTCTGAACACCTGACATTGAGAACGGAAGGTCATCTTTGCCGGATGGAACGAAAGATGAATCATCTGTAAGAACGAATTTGTCAAGTATAAATCCAACGTCTCTGTATTTGATTGAATATACAAACTGGTTGTTTCTGACAGCTCCTGAGCCTACCTGCTGCCAGAAGTAATCCGGATTAACAGAGAAGAAACGTGAAGCATATCCTTCTGTTACACCCTGATAACCTCTGAAACTTTCAAAATATGAATACGCGGATGTGTTAATACATTTAATTCTCACCCAAAGAGTATAGTTTCCATATTCGCTTTCAGGAACATTGATTTTAAGCTCCATTGTTGGTTTTAAAATCTTTGTGTGGTCATTTGTAAAATTGACACCGGAGGGTTTGAGACCTTTCCCGCCTGATGCTGATTCGTCTTCAACTATTTTGGCATCTTCACCAAAATCCATATCTTCTGCTTCAATTGCAATACTTCCGTTCATAACTGTTGTTTTTTCATCAAGAGGAAGATTGAGGTCATTATTTGATACAGTCTGATAATACTTAATGTCATAAGCAAATGAAGGTATGGATGCGAAAACCAAGAAAATTGAAAGAACTAAAGCTATAATTTTTTTCATTTTATTATCCTCCCTCATTATTTGTAAAGTACAATGGATCTGGGATCACCGGATCTGAGATGAATGAATACATCACGATTATCAGTTTCACCATCCGGCAACATATAGAAATCTGATGCAGATGCAACAGACACTGTTGCTTTTGAGTCGCTGACTTTTTCATATTTATAGTATGTAAAATCAGATTTGAGATATGATTCGTCAGTATATGTACCATTTGAATTATATATTCTCAAAGTCATAAACACATCATTGGCATATATGATTTTACCAAGCAAAACTCTATATGGATTTGCATAGGATGATGTACTTGGATTTTCACTAATAGCATATCCGGTTGTGTCATGCAGTTGTTTCTCTGATCTGTCGTATGTCATAACGCAAGCGCTGATTGTATCGCCCTTACCAAGACTCAATCTGACAATATCACCCTTTTCGGGAAGAGTTCCATTGAGAGCAATTTTCATTACCGCTTCATCTGCGTAATATTCACATTCGCGTTTATTCATTAATCCACGTACTTTGAGTTTTTCATCACCATATGAATCTATTGCTTTTGTTATGGAATCAATAACGAAAATGTTTGTATCATTATTCATACTTGATCCGGGATTATTATCATATTTAACAAGAACTGTTGCAAGTTTTGTGTCTTTTGTATCTCCGTAAGCTGTTACGGTAACAGAATATCCGCCGGGAAGAGTTTTGATTTCATACATTTCTTCTCTATCCCTGTCATCTTCGGAGGGAACACAAAAGTATATTGCACCTTTTGTAAGAACTTTTCCTGCGATACTCATGGTAGAACCGCCACGGTATTCTCCTGAAGTCACTCCGATTTCATGCAACCCATCAATTGAGCCTGATTCAGGATTGCAAATTGAAATCCAGTTAAGTTCTTTGTTTTCGTTTAATCTGTAGTATATTGGCTGTCGTACAACCTCTCCATCATCATTTGTACCAAGAAATGCAAGAACGTCAGATGCTTTTTCAACGCTCTGAACACCGCCATAGGTCACATTTACTTTTGACGTGAGAGGACACTCTATGAATGAACCTTCTGACGTGAAAAGTTTGAGATATGCACTTTCGCCTGCTTCAAGTCCTGTTCCGACTTTTGAATCAACAACCATTGCAACGCTGTTGCTATGATATCCGAGTGCTTCTATGTCTGAAACAAGACCGTCTTTGTTGAACATAAGTTTCATTCTCTGACCAATTTCAACTCTTTCAAGTTGAGGATTGAGCGCCAAAGATTCAGAGGGTTCAAAAACTCTGTCTTTAAACCCAAAGTAATATTTTCCGTCCTGAATTTCAATAGATGTAACTTCAGAAACAAAAATATCATTTGTAACAAATATATTTGTTATTCTTCCGTTAAGGTCTTTTGAAACACTAATGACGCTGCCATCCTCAACATCAGACATTTTTATCGGCTTTCCATCAAGGTTTCTGAAAAGAACATTTTTGCCATCTTCATAATCATTTATTTTGATTATGTATCCATCACGGTAACTTGTGTGAATAATATCATCTTTGATACTTGAAACAACATAGGTATCATATGCATCAATCATAATATAATCATATTTATCGTCATAATCATTATCTATGGCTTTGATACCGCCATCACGATAAGTATTGTTCCACGCATTAAATGTGGCATTGTTATAGTTTTCGCATATACCACCGTTGTAAAGAATATTTACATCATCAGAAAAACGTATTTCTTTTTCTTTGAATCCGTCATAATATATGAGAGTATCATCTTTTACATCAACATCTTTCCCGTCAATTTCTATCACACGGTTGAATCTGTTGTCCTCCATATAGACTATGTGATTTACATTGTTTATTTCCTTGTAATAGATATCCACCTTGTGTCCGAGCAAATCATTCAACGGATAGACATCAGGATCAAAAAGATATTTTTCTGTGCCAACTATTATCTCGTTATATTTAAGTTCGTCATCGCTGTATATATTTGCTATGTAGTTTGCATTAACAACGTTTGATATAAAATTGATATCAAGATATTTTGCGAGGTAGTTAATTTGTGTTATTTCCTGATATTTGGAAACATCACCATATCCTGTCACATCATATAAAGGGCAAGATGCCGCAATTTTGAATAGTGTGGCTACTCCTTCAAAAGTCACAAAGCTATCTGCAGAAGCCTTATTAGAAAGGCTGAGACCAAGTTGTGCGGCAACAGCCATATAACCTGTGGGATAGCCCCCGAGACTTTGTGCCTTTACATCATAACCAAGGAATGAAACAATTGTCTTTATGAGTTGTTGATATGTAACATTGTCATAGGGAGCAAAAAGACCATTTCCTACTCCTCCCATCAAACCGATGGATGCAACAAAGTCGGCATAATATGACATATCGTAGTCAACATCTGTGAAATTGTCGCTTTCCGACCCTTCTGCCTCTGTGTCACTGCCCAAAATTATATTTGTATAAATTTCTGCAAGTTCAATTCTGGTAATTACAGATGTCTTATCCACTCCGTCAGGAAAAATACCGCATGCTATTGCAAAATTTAAATCATCTGAATTTGCAACTTCGGAATTTTGAGCGTAAATATTTGCAGGAATGGCTGACAATATCATTACCATAACAACTATAAGTGATAATATTTTATGCTTCAACATCTGCACCTCCTATCAATTTCAGACTTTCGTATATAATTTTTGCCGCTTCTGCTCTTGTAACACCGGTAAGGGGATCGAATTCGCCGTTTTCTCTTCCAACAAGAATGCCTTCTGACGAAAGAAGTGATACACCTTCTTTTGCCCACTCGCTGATTGATTCATCATCATTGAAGGTTTTTGCTTCTTTTTCAAAAGTAAAGTTTTTAGCCTTAAGTGCTCTTGCAGCAAATGTTGCAGCCTGTTCTCTCGTAACTGTAGCTCCGGGTGAGAAAATGCCTTCGGCAATACCTGTTACTATGCCGAGTTTTGATGCTTTTGCAACATATGGAACAGACCAACCGGTTACGTCACTAAATTGTGTTGTTGTGTCAGTTGATTCACCAAAAAGTGCAATAACAAGCATCTTTGCAAATTCTTCTCTTGTTACAGTATCATCAGGAGCAAATGAAGTCCGGGATTTACCTGAAATAACTTTTGATTTGTAAAGTTTAAGAATTGATTCTCTTGCCCAATGCTCCTGTGAAATATCTTCAAAAGGCAAAGTGTTATTTTCCACAAAACCCGTACCTGCAGTAGTGTCTGAAACCTGAGGAACAACATTGGGATACTTATCGGTAGCACTTGAGCTTCCGCCACCACCGCCACCGCCCCCGCCATTGTCAGAGGAAGATGTTGATTTTTTGAGTGCTTTTTCATATACATCTGCAAGATCGCTCATGGATTCGCAATGGGAATTTGCAAGAGCTTTATATACAGAAGTTTTATCTTTAACTTTTGTAACGTCAGATGTATCTATTCCATATTCTTCGAATATCTCACCATACTTGGAGAAAACTGTCTTAACGTGACCATATCCTTCATCTTTATAGTTGCAGATGAGATTTAAGAGAGTGAATTCTTCAAACTTTTCTTTTATTTCGTCAAGGCTTTCACATTCTGCGCCAAGAAGTTTTTCGTGTACAGAATCTACACCACCTGATGAAAGATTTGTCAGGTAATCATTATATATATCCTCTTCGGGACTAAACATATCTGCATACATAACCGTTCCGTCTTCTATGAGAACTTCATTACCGTCTTTATATGCGGCAACACAAAGTGATGTACGAAGAACATTATTCATAATGTTAACATCTTCTTCAATATCGGGCAAGGATGAGAGAACACCTGCAATTGTTGCACCGGCAGTTGTTTTATAGACATCAGAATCGGCAAGGCTATATATTGTGTAAATGTTATCTACAATCTCTGAAAGATTATCAGATTCATTAACATCTCTTATTGCCTGAATTTTTTTGCCGTAGAAGTAGTAATTGAAATCCTTTTCTTCAACAGTTGACTCTGTTGTCACCATAATCTTATATATACCGCCATCGGCATTTGTTCTTGAATGGAGTTTTGCATCAAGGGAAAATCCGTCTTCTCCGGCAACGATGCTGTCGTAGAAAATAAGTGCATCATTCGCATTCAAAGGAAGATCCTGTGATGAAAAGCCCGGATTGAATACCGAAACATAAACCATTTCGCCTTTCTCGGCTTCACCGGAAATTTCTACTACATCTTCATACAAATCAACAACCTCGATGTTCATTTCAGCTCCGGCAACAACGCCAAAACAGAGCATAAAGATGAGTACAAGTGCAAGTGTTTTTTTCATAGTTAATTCTCCTTTTTCCTTTTTGGTTATGTTAATATTATATATCAATTATGGTACTTATTAAAGCGGAATAATTTGCAAAAAATGTGTCCGTTTTATTGGTTTTTATCTATTTTACTTGTTTTGGGCGAGTTCGGATACTGACGCAACTGCTTAGCCGTTACTCAAATTTTGTTCTGTAAACATTATATATCAAAAACGTGAAAAAAACAATAAGAAATATTGCTTAAAATTAACACAATATTGCTAATTCTTCGCGATGAATCAGTTATTGTCAGGTATTGTAAAAACATATGGTAAAGCAGTCCAATTTATCCATTTGTATACACCTGTAAATCCAGCCATACCAGCCTATTATTTCACCATCATCTTTTGGCAAAAGATTTTGATTATAAACATTGATTTTCCTAAAAATATTTTATAATTATATAAGGATAATGTCAATTTATAAAACAATCTAAATGTTATATAAAACAACTTAATTAAATTCTATTATCAAACACAAAAACACAGTCTGAAAGACTATGCCTTTCAGACTGTGAATTTATTTACTATCTTCGATATTTAATCCGACAAGATGTGGATCAATCTGCCATTACTGCTTTTGCAGTAATAGGTTTGAATGTTTCGGCATCCCAAAGCATTACGTTTACTGAATAATCACCTGTAGCAAGATCTTCAGGGAGATTTTCAAGAGTAAGAGTTACAGCTTCTGCTTCAATCTCTTCCGTGAAATCTACTGTCTGTGTTGCAACACTTGCAAGTTTGCCTTTTGCATCAACAATTGTTGCCACGCAAAGAACGTTTTCATAATCACCTTTTACTGCAACGAACTCAACGATGAGATCTGATGCACTTGAGATTTCGCTCTTGTTTGTGATGTAGTCAGCTTTGTTGAGATATTTGATTTCCGAATGAACTTCGGGGTATGCCGAATATGAGAGAACGTGGTTGTCAATATATACAACATTGGGATTTCCTTCAACAAGAGAACCACCGAGAAGCACGTCAAGATAGAGATAGTTTCCTGCTAACTTTTCAGGATCATTGAACACTGCAGGAGCATTTGCTTCATCTACAATTATAGAATATACAACATCGTCAACAAGGAGAGAGTAGCTGCAATTTGCAGGATCATAGATAACCTTGAGTGTGTACCAGTCGCTTGTATAGGGTACTTTAACAAAGTCTGTTGCACCAAGATCTTTCGCAACATAGATGTAGTCAGAATCAACCTTGAAGCCGCTGAGGTGTCTTTCAGCATTTGTAAGTGATGGCGCGTAGAATCTGAAGCTTACATTATTTGCAACAATTGATTCAGGATATACATCTACAGACTGTGCATACATCTTGTCTGCATTTGCCATGAGAGCATTTGGCTTACGGTTTGCATATGCTGTAAGAACATTTATGCCGTTTCCTTGTTCACCGGCCTGAGCTGCTGAAAGTTTGAGAACATCACCGTGTTTTGTACCTGCGAAAGTTTCTACGTCATTTTCGGAAGATACAGCACCATAATCTTTATATTCTGTGCTTGTGGGAACGTGCTTGTTGTGTGTCTGGAATGTGGAAGTTGAACCGCTTCTTTCTGCCACATTAACAAATTCGTCAATAAATCCTTCAAAAGTTACATCTTCTGAAACAGCAACAACTTCGCCGTTTGCATCAATGATTTCAGCATATACGATATTAACACCCGCATTAGCTTTTACATATGCTTCGCCGCTTGTGTTTGCTTCTTCAAACAACTTACCATTGATGTAGAAGTTATATTTTGCGTCAGAAACATTTGTAGTTGCATTTACCATAATTTTGGAACCTGCAGGTATGCCTTTATTTTCAGCCAAGGTTGAAACTTCAACGAAAGGAACTCTTGAATATGAAAGAACATGATTGTCAATATATACAACATTGGGATCTCCTTCAACAAGAGAACCGTTGAGTGTTATATCAAGATATAAGCAGTTCTGGTCAATGTTTTCATTTGCAAATACTGCAGGAGCATTTACTTCTTCAACGATTACAGCATATATAATATCATTGACTGCGAGTGTGTAGGTGCTTTCTGCAGGATTGTAGATAGCTTTGAGAGTGTACCAATCACCTGTGTAGGGAATTTTTACAAACTCTGTTGCACCAACATTTTTAGCTATATAGATATAGTCAGTATCAATTTTGAACCATGCATAAGATCTTTCAGGGGTTGTGAGTGAAGGATTGTAGAATCTAAATGTGAGAGCACCCGCAATAATTGATTCGGGATATACGTCAACAGACTGTGCATACAGTTTTGTTGCCTTTTCCATAAGAGTTTTTGGTCTACGATTTACATATGCTGTGAGCACGTTTATGCCGTTTCCTTTTTCACCGGCCTGAGCTGCTGAAAGTTTGAGAACTTCGCCATGTGCGCCATCTGCAAAGGTCACTGCATCGTTTACAGCATCGACTGCACCAAAGTCTTTATATTCTGCCGAATCAGGGTTGTGTTTGTTGTGCTTGTTGAAGGTTGAGATTGAACCGCTTCTTTCAACAGCTGCAACAAACTCGTCTTTGTAGCCTTCGAACTCTACAGGCTCGGATGTTGCAATTACATCACCTGTTTTGTCGAGAATTTCTGCATATACTGTGTTTGTGCCTTTTTCTGCCTGAGCATACGAAACTGCATCATCGGAATTTGCATCATATAACTCACCGTTGAGATAATAGTTATATGTTACGTCTTCAACATTTGCATTTGCAGTTACCATAACTTTTGAGCCTACGGGAACGCCTTTGCCATTTGCTACAGTTGCAACTTCAACAGTTGGAGCAAGACCGAGTTTTATTTCATAGTTATCAAAATATACAAGGCTTTCCTTGTCTGCACCTGCTTTTCCGCCAAGACCTGCTATCATAAACATTGCAAAATTTTTGGATGAGAGGATATCTTCAAGAACAAGAGCTTTACCTGAATTGAATTTGTCGATTGAAACTGTTGAAACTACCACTCCATCAACGAGGAAGAATACCATTTCATCAGGGTTGGAGATAATCATTTCAACATTATACCACTGATCTTTATTGTATGTTGTTGTTATTCTGCCATACTTTTCAACACCAACACCCAATTTACCATCTGAATTAAATACAAAGACTGAAGGATAACCTTCACCACCCTGATAATAGTTATCTATCTGGAGGTTAAGGTAGTTTGCAAGTTTAGAAATGTTGATATCATAAGAAACAGAAACATACTGTGCTTCTTTGTTTGTGAAGAAATATCTTCCTGATGCCTGAGGATATGAAGCCTGATTGTATGCTGCATCTTTGAGATAGAACTCAATAGCACCTTCACGGTCTTCAAACACACCTTCTGCAACCTGATATCTTGTTTCGTGATTTTCAGATGCTGCAAGGTTTTTTTCATAGCTTGTATTTGCATTATCGTCAACATTGAGGTCAATATTCAACGCGTTGTAAGGGAAGCTATGAGTTGATGAAAGGATAACGCTTTTGCCTTCAACAACGAATTCCTCTGTAGACATAATAACTTCGCCATCTATAACTGCTTTTACAACAACTGTTGTTTCGCCTTTTTTCACATCCTGACAAACATATGTATTACTGTCTGTAGGTTCGGATTCAACACCGTCAACCACATATACATACTGCATATCGGGGTCAAATTTTTCACTTGCAACAACCATGAATTCTCCGCCAACAAGAGCTGTTGAGGGAACTGATGCTGTTATTCTTGCTGCTTCAACTTTATAGTATTCAACATTCTTGAGATAGAATTCAGCATTGTGTTTTTCTGTCAACTGAATGGGGTTACCCTTGTCATCAAGTTTGGGATTTCCTTCATCATCGAGTTCGTATAAGGGGTTGCCTTCTTCATCTGTAAGCTTAACAGTACCTGCCCAACCGGGACGAGGAAGCTGAATTGATGTTATTCTCTGATTGTTGTGAGCTGCATTTGTACAGAAGGGTCTTTGTGTTATCATCTGAACGCCTTCTGCATATAAGTCATAAGTTTTGTTTTCGTTGTCAACAACAAGACTCATATCAATCCATTGGCGTTCGGGATATGTATATTCTCTTGTAACGTTTTTAGCCTTTGGTGATGGCCAGTCTGCGAATGCCTGCTGTGTGTGGTTACATCCACAGTTTGATTCTATGTATGCAGAATACATTGTTCCCGCAAAAGATACAGGATAGAATTCAAAATCTACCCTTACCATACCTGTGTCGAGTTTAGGATCATTTTCCACAAAACCATCGAGAGAAAGGCCAACAGCTGCAGCACCGGCTGAGGGTTCTTTCATGTGAAGAACTGTGCCTGCATCTTCGTCAGCGGGGTCAGCATCAAATCTTGCCCAGCCTGCATCGAGAGAAGTGGCTGCATTTGTAATTGTTGCTTTTAATTCATCTTCATTTGAAAGAGGACTTGATTTGAGTGTTTCGCCTTTTGTAAGACGAACAAAGTTAAGTTCTACAACATTTGATGATGCAACAACTGTTTCACCATCCATGATTTTTGCCTGGAATTTGTTTGCGCCTGCAACACTTTCAAAATTGAAAGTGCCGGCTTCTGATTCTCTTCCAACTTCTTCATCATTAAGGAAATATGCTATTTCCTGACCTTCGGCAAGTTCAGCTGCTGAAAGTGTATTGATGATTGTGCCGGGAATAGTGGTTGCTGACCATGATGCATCATTTGCTCCAAGCACAAGTTCGAGCGTAATTGCTTCATTTTCAGCAAGTACGGGAACTGTGAAGCATGACACGATGAGAGTCATGGCAAGCAAGATTGAAATTAGTTTTTTCATACTTCTCTACTCCTTTTTTTATTTAAAATGCTATCGTTTGAATCCGCATCAAAAAATCCTGTTTTCTCTTTATTTCAAGAGAATTCATATCATTTCATCAGCAAATTACAAAACGATTACTTTCTTATATATATTATACATTATATACATAAGACATACCTGTGTCAACAAAATTATTGTGTTATATGTCACAATAATTTTTGTTTGAATTCGTTAGTTTCCACAAAAAAATCAAAACTTTAATATTTATGCAGGTAACAAAAAACATAATTGTGAGAACGATTGCAGTCATTTTTTTCATGTCTGTTCACTCCCCTATTTATCAATTATCTGTTACAACAAATATCAAATTTTATCAAATATGCATATGAAATATCTGAACTTATGCAATAATAAAAGCAGAAACTTTTCAGGATTTATACAGAAAAGCAGCCAAAACAGAACTAATCTGTCCTGACTGCTTTTGTTAGTTTAAATCATAATTTGTTATTCGTATAATTTAACATTTATCAGTTAGGTAATACAACCTTTGTAACGATTGGTGTCTGGGTAACTTTATCCCAAAGCATTACATTAACTGTATATCCGCCTGTTGCAATTGAATCAGGAAGATTTGTAAGTGTGAGACTTACGTTTTCAGAAGTTTTTTCTTCTGTGAATGTTACATCCTGTGTTGCAAGACACACAAGTTCTCCGTTATTTTCAAGAACTGTTGCTATGCAGGTAACATTTGCAAATTCACCTTTGTTTAAAACAAAATTAACTTTGAGATCGTTTTCATTTGAAATTTGATCTCTGTTTGTTACAACACTACCGCCGTTTATATATTTAACAGGTGAGTGGGTTGGAATTGTAGAATATGATACAACCAAGTTATCTACATATACAACATTCGGGTTATCTGCATCTTTAGAACCATTGAGTGTGATATCGTAATAGAGATTTCCGGTGTTTGAAGCCTTAGGCGCATCATTAGTTCCGAATTTGTCAACTATAGAGTATATGACATCATTAACTGCAACAATGTATTTCTCTTCTATTGGATCAAGTATAACTTTCAATGTATACCATTTCTTTTCGCATGGAATTTCAACACAATCAGTGAAATTGCTACCATTTGTTGATACAAGAATTTTTCCTGATGCAATTTTGAAGAAGTACATATATTTATCCGCTGAACCTTTAGTTGCAACTGCATTAGCGAAAGAAAAAGCTCCTTCCTTCACTGATTCGGGATATACATCAATTGACATTGAATACAATCTCTGCGCTGATGCAAGAGCTGAGTGAGTACGATTTACAGATAAAACGTTTATCAATGGTGATTTATCTGTGGTTGCCACAGATGATGCAAGTTTAAGAACAGTACCGTGTTTTTCATCTTGCGCGAAAGTTGTTGAATCATCTTCCCACACATTAACACCATATGGATCATCAACGCCACCATTGTGTTTTCCATGTCTGTTGAGAACCGATGTTGAACCACTCCGATTGTATACAACCTTATCAAAAACATCAGAATATGCGTTGAATGTTACTTCATCAGAAATAGCAACAACTGTACCATATTCATCAAGAAGTTCGGCATATACTTCATTTACGCCAGCATCTGCAGTAACATATGCTTCTTTATCAGTTGTGTTGCCTTTTACAAGAACACCATTGCAGTAGTAATTTATCTTACCTGTTACAAGTTTATGTTCAGCATTTACTTTAACTTTATATCCGCTTACAACTGTAGATGTATTTGTTGAAATAGAAATTTCAGGAAGAGAGGAGATTGCAAAATCGTTGTTATCAAGATATACAACATTTGCCGCTTCTGCATTTGATCCATAAAGGGTTAAATCATAGTAGAGGTAATTGCTTGCAAGTTCATTATTAAGAGCTAAAGGAGCTTGTGCGTTTGCACTTTCATCAATTACAGAATAGATTACACCATTTACTGCAAGCATAATCTTTTTTGCAATAGGATCAAATATGGCTGTTGCAGTATACCACCTATCCTGTTCGTATGGAATAGTGATTTTCGATGCTCCTCCACGTACTGTTGCTATGGAAATTTCGTTTACACCAAATACAAACGCATTAGCAAAAGAAGTTTCTCTTGTCTGGCTTGAAGGATAGTAGAAGTTGATTCTGAAAGAGTTTGCGGTTATATTTTCAGGATAAACGTCAATCGACTGTGTATAGAGTCTGCTTGCATTTGCCATAGCTGCTGAATTAGGCTTACGACCACCATAATATGTGATTACATTTACTAAGTTACCCACAGTTCCAGCAACGCCAGAAGAAAGTTTGAGAACATTCTGATGATTAGCATCTGTCGCAAATTGGGTTGTATTATTTTCGTATTCTATTACACCATAATCTTTATATTCGGTACTTGTAGGAATATGTTTATTGTGTAATGCAAAAGTTGATTCTGAACCATCTCTGTGAAGAACTGTTTCAAAGATATCAGAATATGCATTAAATGTGGCTGGTGCAGATGTTGCCAAAACAGCACCACTATCATCTACGAGTTCTGCATAAACAGTATTCACACCCGATTTAGCAGTAACATACGCTTCTGAATCAGTACTGTTGCTAACAACAAGTGCATCATTACAATAATAGTTGTATTTTTTGCCATCAATAGAGGCTGTTGCAGAAACTTTAACTTTGTAACCACTTACAACTGTATTTGCATCAGTTGAAACTGAAATTTCAGGAAGTTCAGAGTATGTAAAATCATGATTATCAAGATAAACAACGTTTGCTGCTTCTGCATCTGAACCATAGAGTATTATATCAAGATATAGGTAATTACTTTGAAGTTCACTATTAAGAGCCAAGGGTGCACGATTAGTTGCACTTTCATCAATTACAGAGTATATAACATCGTTCACGGCAAGCATAATCTTTCCTGCCATGGGATCATATATAACCTTTGCGGTATACCAATTATCCTGTTCATAAGGAATAGTAACAAATGCTGTTCCCGCAAGATTAGTTGCTACTGATATTTCTTCAGCACCAAACTTAAATGCATTAATCAAAACATCCTCTCGTTTGTTACTTGATGGATAGTATGCTCTGAAACATATTTCATTTTTGCTTATATTTTCGGGATAAACATCAATTGACTGAGCATAAAGTCTGCCTGCATTTGCCATAGTTGTTGCATTAGGCTTACGACCGCCATAATATGTGAGTACATTTATTGAGCAACCATATTCACCTTTCAGCCCCGAAGAAAGTTTGAGAACATTCTGGTGATTTGAATCTGATGCAAATGTCGTATTATCGTTTTCGTGTCCGATAACACCAAAATCCTTATATTCGGTACTTGTAGTAACATGTTTATTGTGTGTTGGAAAAGTTGTTGTTGAACAATCTCTATGAAGAGCTGTTTTAAATGTGTCGGAATACGCATTAAATGTAGCTGGTGCGGATGTTGCAAGAACATTTCCGTTATCATCTACTAACTCTGCATAAACGGTATTTACACCCGCCTGTGCAGTAACATACGTTTCTGACTCAGCACTGTTGGCCACAACAAGTGCATCATTGCAGTAAAAGTTGATTTTCCCTTCAACAGAAGCAGTTGCGGAAACTTTGACTTTGTAGCCACTTAAAACTGTAGTTGCTTCCGTTGAAATTGTGATAGTTGCATCTTCCGCCATTACAGGAATAACAGCAAAACAAGAAACAACAAGTGTCATTGCGAGCAAGATTGAAATAATCTTTTTCATACTTTTTCTACTCCTTTTTTAAATTTTATTTATGATTAAAACTTATGGCATGCATCCCCATAAGTTTTTTTCATACTAAAGATTCAGACTGACAGGTTTAATTTTATCATTTTGTAACATCCATAAGTCACTATATAATAGAAAATTATATATCATTATTCAAAATAATTCAACGCACATTATTGCTGTTTTTTATCACAATATTGCTAATTCGCAAATGTAAGACAAAAAAATATGTGCACATTCACCAAATAATTATATCACTGTTTGTACATATGTAATATCCGTTCTATTACATGTTTTCTATCATTTTTTTACACATTATCATCTGATGATAATATTATACGTGCATAAATTGCCCATGTCAATGAACAATAGTATAATTTATCACAAAAAATCATTGAATCATCTAAATTTTTGTTTATAATTTACGATTGATTATACAGTCATTATATAATCACTTTTTTAATATGTCAATTTAAAAAAGGATTAATTCTTTGTAAAATTCGACTTAAATTTAACGCTCTTATATCAATTCCCGACTTCAACCCACTCATAAGGATTATTTCTTGCTTTGTTGCCCGCTTCAATGATGGCAATTACAGCAAGAGTCTGGGAGTGTGGAACAGGAATTTCGGATGTTCTGAAAAACTCTGCCATTGAAGAAAGGCATGCACCGAAAAAGTCAGAATCTACTCTCATTGATGCAGTTGTGCCGTCTTCATATCCTATGGACATAGAGAAAGGCTGATCCATAAAGTGATTTATCTGAGCAATTCTTCCGTTTAAAAATTCAATAAGCATTGCAGGATGATCGGACTTTCCAAGATACATTACTCTTTTTGCATCAGGTCCCATAAGGTTTACAATCTGTTCGATCTGATGGATTGCATAAATTTCAAATCTACCGCTTCCCACGCTGTTGATTCTTGTTATGCCCTCTTTTTTAACATTTTTAAGTTCGGGTGTAAAGTTTAGTGCAGAACTTGAATAGCAAGGTGTTCCATGTTTATCTGCATTTTCAAAGATTTTTCTTGCATCGGCGAGTGTGGGTGCGAAAGTTTTGTCAACATACACAGGCTTACCTGATTTTAAAGGAAGGTCTGTGAGTTCAAGATGCATTTCAGGGTTGTCAGGTGAAAGAACGATTATGTAGTCACTCTTTTCAATAACTTCCTCCACTGTATTCAAAAGAGGAATATTATACTTTTCTGACCATTCCTTATTTGTCATACCATTTGGAGCATCAATTTTTGCCCAGGCATAGCAAACTTTCATTTCATCCCCTACCACATTTTCAAAAAATGCAGGATAGTTATTTGCGTGCCATTCATCAAGATAGTAATCAATAAAGCCTATTTTTTTCATAATTTCCTCCAGTTTTCATTCTTTTATTCTTCTTTTTATACTACCGGGAGTTATGCCGGTGTGTTGTTTAAATCTTTTGCAAAAGGACTGCATACTTTCATAGCCTGCAAGATGGGCAACTTCGGAAAGGGATGATTTTCCCTCCAAAAGAAGATCTCGTGCATGACTCATTCTTACGGCTATTATATATTCTTTTAAGGGAACACCTGTTTTTATCTTAAAAAGGTGTGATATATAACTCACGGAATAGGAAAAATGTTTTGAAATTTGAGCTACAGTGACTTTTTCGGAAATGTGTTCGTCAACATATTTGATTATGTTATAAACAAGATTTCCCATTGTGTCTGTGGCGGGTATGATGCGGCTTGAGTCTGAATTTTCATGAACTCTTCTCCATATCATAACAAGAACAAGTTGGATGAGGTTGTCACGGACAATGTTTGTGAAGCCCGAATCTTTATAATATTCATCAACAAGCATATTCAAAAGATGCTTTATGGTTCTTGAATCACGAATAAAAATGTTTGTACACTGACCGTAAAACTCTGCAAGAACCTTTGGTTCATAGTTATCAAAATTAAATGCAAAATGAATATATCTGAACTGATTATCCTTGTCTGCTATGAGTTTGTGAGACACACCTTTTGATATTATCTGAATATCTCCCGCATTACACTCAACAGATTCTTTGTTAGTTATAAGAGTGCCTTTGCCTGATATGACATAGGTGATTTCGTTGCATGTCTGAATGTGTTCTTCTATGCATGCCGCCCTTTCAAGACAGGTTTCACCAATCTGAACCACCTGAATGTTGCCAACCCATTCGTTACTGTACTGCAAAACTTTGGAAAATTCATAAACTTTTTCTTTATATGACTCTTTCATAACAGCACCTCGTATATGGAGCGATATATCTTATTTCGCTTGTGCGATGTGTTTATTATATCCCCAATAAGTCCTTTTATATTATGATAATATCACAAAAGAGTTTATCATTCAATGTCGTTTTAGGCTTTTTAATTTGTCCGAATCTGCTATTAGATGTCCCAAATTGTATTCTTTGTCACTACATAACCTTTATGAGATATTGTTATATTGTTCCCTGATGTGAAAGATTTGTTTGAAAGAAGAATCGTTTCTGAATTTGAAAGAGTCATCTCAAAATCAGCACCTGTGAGATTTACTATAACATGAATTTCTTCATTGTTGTACTTACGAATGAATGAAACAATTCCGTCATTTTGAGTGTTCCAAAGAGTCTCTCCAAATGCAAGAGCGTTTTCCGCATGCTTAAGTTTTGCCAGATTTTTTACAAGTTCAAGTCTTTCCTGCCCCTCTTTGGTCTGAAGTTTTGACCAGTCTGTGCACATTTTCCCATAGAATCGGTTTGAATACATAGAATGAGGTGAGGTGTTTGCAATTTCATAGCCATTATAAAGGAAAGGTATTCCGTCAATGGTATAATTCATCACAAGTGCAGCATCAACACCGTCAGGACCGAAAACTTCCTGAACGCTTTTTCTTTCCTCAGTGTCCTGTGATATGGGTATTCCGTCTGTTGCAACATCGTGAGTGTCAAGGCTTCTTGTGACAAGAGTCCCTTTTGGATTTGCATCAAAAGTCTTTTTCCACGCTTCATAAAGGTCGTTTGTTGTTTTGAGCCCTGCAAAAACTGCCTGCATAGTCTCCATCCATGCAAAACCATAGTTTGCATCAAAACCCTTATCCATATAGCCTTCGCTTTCACCCTCGTGAAGAAAGAAAGCATCAGGTTTGATTTTTCTTACTCTCTTGATTGCTTCTTCCCAGAAATCAGGCGGTATGCTGTCGCTCGCATCACATCTGAAGCCATCTGCTCCAATTTCTTTTATGTAATACAGCATATTCCCATAAAGATATTCACGAAGAGCATCAGAGTCAAAATTAAGCATAGGAAAACACCATCTGCCTGTCATAGGAGTTTCGTTTTCATCTCTTACGATATATTCTTTTTTCATATCCATCATCACAGATTTTGGACTGCAATGAAAATATACAATGTCAAAAATCACTCTCATTCCAAGGGAATGTGCAGTATCTGTAAAATTTTTTAAATCTTCCATTGTTCCATACTCTGAATCTATGGAATAGTAGTCTTTTATTCTGTATGGGTTTTTGGGATTATTAAGTCCGCTTTTAATTTGCCTTGGACTCCAGAATTCTCTGTTTTCATCGTCATCTGCTTCCCATATGGGGGTTATATAGACAATATCTGTTCCGAGTTCTTTTATGAACGGAAGAAGTTTTTCGGCACTTTTTATTGTACCTTCGGAATTGAAATTGCGAAACATTATCTGATATACTATGGATTTTTGAAACATATATACACCTCGAAATTCTGTTGATAAATTGAAGTTTAACTCACTGATTGATTTTCAATCAGTGAGAATGAAATGCACCTGATGGTGCATGAAATGAAACCTTCGGTTTCATGAAATACTGCTTCGCAGCATGAAATGTCTGCAATGCAGACATTATGGAAAAAACTCGCTTTGGCGAGTTTTAACTTTAATGAATTCCAAAGGAATTCATATCATGACAACTGCGTTGTCATTTCATGGCGAAGCCATTTCATGTGCCGAAAGGCACATTTCATTCGGTGAGTTTGCAAAACAAACTCACCGCTAAACTCCAATTACATCGTTTTCCAATTTCTCAAATTCAAAAAAGGATTTTTGCACTCTTGTGTCGAATACACAAAAAGGACTATTATACCCTCCGAAAGAGACGGAGAATTTTTAAATATTAAAGGAGAAAAGTTATGAAAAAAATCAAATGGGGCGTTATCGGTTGCGGCGGTATCGCAGACAGAAAAACCATTCCCGGAATGATGCTTGCACAAAATGTTGAACTTGTTGCAGTTATGGATGCAAATCCGGAAGTTGCAGAAAACGTTAGAAAAAAATATGATGCAAAATATGCTTTTGACAACTATGAAGATCTTCTCGCTCTCGATGAAATTGAGGCAGTATACATAGCATCCCCCGTATTTTTCCACAAAGAACAGGCAATAAAAGCTGCACAGGCTAAAAAGCATATCCTTTTGGAAAAGCCTGTTGCTCTCACAGTTGAAGATGCAGAGGAAATCAAAAAAGTGTGTGAAGAGTGCGGCGTTAAAATCAGCATAGGATTCCTCATGAGATTCCACGGCTATCATCAGAGAATAAAAGAAATTATAGCCGAAGGCAAAATCGGTGACATCGTTTCCATGAGAGGTCAGTTCACCTGCTGGTATCCCGACATTGAAGGTGCATGGAGACAGAAAAAAGCAATGTCAGGCGGCGGTGCTTTGGTTGATATGGGTATTCACGTTATTGACCTTTTGCAGTACTTAAGCGGTCTTAAGGCAAAAGAAGTTATTGCTTTCAATCAGACACAGACCTTTAACTATGAAGTTGATGACTCATCTGCTCTTGTTATGAAAATGTGCAACGGTTCTACTGCATTTGTTGACTCAAACTTCAACATTCCCGATGCTGCATCTGTTGCAAAACTTGAAATCTATGGAACAAAGGGTTCAATTGTTGCATCAGGCACACTTGCACAGGCAGAAGTCGGAACAGTTAACATTTTAATCAGTGACGATTCTCTTGAATATGATGCAAATCAGACAAGAGATGAAATCGTTCCCCTTTCACTTGAAGGAACTCCTCTTGGAAATATGTATACAAAAGAGGTTGAACAGTTCGGTGATGCAATCATCAACGGCACTGATGTTCCTGTTTCAATTGAAAGTGCAATCTATGACCAGAAAATTGTTGAAGCAGCATATAAATCTTCTGACGAAAAGGTATTTGTTGCAATTGACTGATTACATATATAGATGAAATGCGTCTTAAGACGCATGATATGAAACCTCCAGTTTCATGAAATACTGCTTCGCAGCATGATATGTCAGCAAAGCTGACATTATTGAAAAAGCCCGCACCACTGGTGCCGGGCTTTTTTTATAACATACAAGTTTTAAACAATCTATTTTTCGCCTTTTCCATATTTTTTCTTTAAAATACCCGCCTCTTGTTTAAGCGGAACAAAATATGATGAAAGAAGAGATATAATTTTTTCATCTGGGACTTCATAATTCATAAGATCATTTACAATAATCAGTGCACAATCGTTTATATCAAGCTCATACAAAGTTCTATTTTTTTCACAATATCGTCTTATATATTCTTCCATAGATTTGCCTCCAAATTAAAAAATGCGCCCGCCGAAGCAGACGCATAAAAACGCAAACTCCGCCAGTCGCCAAACATAGCTTAAGTTGTAGGATTTATAATACTACACCAATTATTGGAATCTGCATTTTTTACAAACTCAAAATTAGTGTAGCAAACAGAGAATATATTATTCCTAAAAATAAAATACTCCTACTTATTTTTTATTAAGCTATATTTGGCATGACTATTATATCACATAAATACCTTTTTATCAATGACAATTTTAATTTTGTGAAAAAATTAGGAAATACTTGCCAGTGGCAAGTTTTTTCCATAATGAATTCCGCAGGAATTCATATAATTACAGCGAAGTTGTTATATCATGCCAAAGGCATATCATGTGTCACAGGCACATTTCATTTTGTGATTCCCTTGGGAATCACAAAAAGGGCGTGTCTCAATAAGTGATTTTTCACTCAATTGAGGCAACGCCCTTTTTTCGTCTTACTTCAAGTATTTCTTTACATTTTCCAGATTCAGCATAAAATATTTTTTTCTTTCGTATTTATTTTCGATTATCAAATCTGCAGGGATTTGTTTTTTCCTGCTATTTAGAGTGTTATAGGTGACATTTATGCACTTTTGTAAGTCATCAATACTGATTCCGGAATCGGAAAACAATGATGCTTGCACAAGATACCAATACATTTCATATATTTCCCCTTTGTTTCCTCCGGGCAATTTGGCAATCACATCTTTATAATACTCAAGGTCGCACACCCTTTCTTGAAGTGCGTCAAAAAGTTGCGATAAAGAAGTTTGCACAATATCCAGAAACATATCCAAAAAAGGAGTCAGGTCTCCTTTGTTATTTTTGTGATTGCATATTTTGAAAGCATCATAATACTTACTGATGTTTTCTTTTATTGTATATGAAATTCTGTACGCGATAAGATTATTATAATTTTTCGACAAAAGGTAACTGCTTATGAATCGACTCACTCGTCCGTTTCCATCGTAAAAAGGATGAATATATCCAAACAGATAGTGGAATATAGATATTCTGAATATTGCCTCCACATTTCTATTATTTAGAAATTTTATCGCCCTTTCCATGGTGTCGATTATCTTTTTTTCGGGATACAAGCCGCTGTGAAGTTCTTTTTCCGTAGAAGAAACCACACTTACAGTGTTTTTTCTGAAAATTTTACCATCAGGAAGATTTCTATCATTATCACTTTTTATTTCTTCTGAAAAAATGTCATCATATATTCTCCTAATGTCTTCGCAATCAGTTATTTTTATGTTCTCATTCTCAATAAGCATTTTATATTTTCTGACCAGTCCGACAAATCGGTTTTTCTTTTTATTATCAGGAATATTATTCAATATGTCATTTATTTCTCTTCTTGTACTGTGAACCCCCTCTATGTTATTTGTCAGAACTATTTCATCTATCAAACATCTCGTAGCAAACTGTGTTATTGCAACTTTAGGCAGTTTGCTATATAAATAATTTATTTTTTTGTCAATTTTTTCGATGGATACGAGTTTTTTGTATACTCCTGTATCCGGACAAAAAAAGGCCTGGTTTTCACCGATGAAAATATCCAGTTTAACGCTTTCTTCATTATTGAACCTGTTTTCATACTCTTTGACATAACCTGATGAATCCTTGTAAAACAGTTTATATAAAGAATTATATGCCATATGATTCACCTCTCTATTTATTATTATATGACAAATTCCATTTTAATATCAATTCCCACAATATTTTTAGATGAACTCAAAAAAATACAACCTATAATCTCAAAACTGTACATTTTTTGAGATTATAGGTTTAATATATCATCATTCCAACTAAAAGTCAACTCTTTTTTTGCATCAAAAACCATACAAAAGTACATCGGCAGATGAATTTATCATAGAACTTATCGGCTAATAATATAAAGAGCTGTCTCTTTTGGCGTGGATTATTTTTTTATAGGATGCTCTGCAAAAACTGTTTAGTTCTTTCTCCTTTAGGATTTGTGAAAATCTCGTCGGGTGTTCCTTCCTCTTCGATGGCACCGTCCGCCATAAAGATTACTCTGTCTGCAACTTCTCTTGCAAATCCCATTTCGTGAGTTACGACAACCATTGTCATTCCTTCTTTGGCAAGGCTTTTCATAACGTCTAATACTTCTCCGACCATTTCAGGGTCAAGAGCTGATGTTGGTTCATCAAAAAGCATAACATCGGGATTCATCATTAATGCTCTCACAATTGCAACCCTTTGCTTTTGTCCGCCGGAAAGCTGTGAGGGATATGCGCCCGCCCTATCGGAAAGACCTACTCTTTCCAAAAGGTTCATAGCATTTTTTTCGGCTTCTTCCTTTGACATTTTGAGGAGCTTCATGGGAGCAATTGTCATATTTTTCAAAACTGTCATATGAGGGAAAAGATTAAACTGCTGGAAAACCATTCCCATTTTTTCCCTCATTTTATTAATGTCTGTTTTTTTGGAAAGGATATTTGTTCCTTCAAAAACAATTTCTCCGCCGTCGGGATCTTCAAGTCTGTTAAGACTTCTGAGAAGTGTTGACTTTCCGCTTCCCGAGGGTCCGATAACAACAACAACTTCACCTTTTTCTATGCCTGTTGTGACATTATCAAGAGCTACAATTTTACCACCGTTATATATTTTGCTGAGGCCTTTTACCTCAATAAGATAATTACCGTTCACTCTTTCTCAGTCTCCTTTCAAGCATATTCAGAAGTCTTGTCATTATAAGTACAACTGTAAGATATACCAACGCCACACATATTATGGGGTTGAACTGGTCATATGTAGTATTTCTTATCTGATTTCCCGCTTTTGTAAGGTCAACTACCGCAACATATCCCGCAACAGAAGTTTCCTTTAAAAGTGCTATCATTTCGTTACCGATTGCAGGGAGTATATTTTTAAATGCCTGAGGAAGAACAATAAGCCACATGGTTTTTCCTGCGGAAAAACCGAGAGAACGTCCCGCTTCGGTCTGTCCTTTGTCTATGGCAAGAATTCCCGATCTTATGGTTTCTGCCACATATGCTCCCGAATTTATACCAAAGGTAAGCGTTGCAACCATGGTTCCGTCTTCTGCAGAAACAAATACAATAAAGAACATAATGAGAAGCTGAACAACAACGGGTGTTCCTCTGATTACCGTGAGATATATGTTACAAAGAACATCAAAAATTTTAAGTTTTTTATTTCCCTCGCAAAGCACTTTTACGATGGCAACAAAAGTTCCGATAACTATACCTATTAAAAGTGCACCGAAGGTTATTTTTAGTGTCTCGCCAAATCCTTCTAAAAGGGTCATATATCTGTCACCCTCTATAAAGGTTTCGTGCAATTTGTCAATCCAATTATTAAACCAATCCACTGTTTTTTCTCCTTTCACAGGCAATGTTAAACAAATTAAGCGGCACTTTCGCGCCGCTTAAAATCAGTGTATTTTAATTACTCTGCTTCAGCTGCTGATGTAACTGCATCTGATGTAGCTTCGGCATCTTCTGCAACAACTACTTCCCCATCCATGGGAAGGTTGTATTTTGAAAAGATTTCTACAAGTTTACCTTCTGCTTTGAGTTCTGCAAGAGCTTTATTGATTTTTTCTGTAAGCTCGTCATTGCCAAGCTTGAGGGCAATTGCATATTCTTCCTTTGTAAGGGGTTCTTCAAGAACTTTTGTACCCTGGTTTTCAGCAGAAAGTGCTCTTGCAACTGCATCGTCAATTACAACTGCATCAACTTTGCCTGCTGTGAGTGCTGCGATTGCATCTGCACCTGTTTTGTATGACTGAATGTCATACTTGTTATCTAAAATGAACTGTTCTCCTGTTGTTCCTTCCTGGCAGGAAATTGTTTTTCCTTTAAGGTCAGCTGCAACTTTAATTTCGCTGTTTTCCATAACAATGATTGCCTGTGATGCAACATAATAAGGATCTGAGAAGTTCATGTTCTTTCTTCTCTCGTCATTTGCAGTAATACCGGAAATTGCAACATCATATTTGCCTGTAGCAGGACCTGCAAGAGCAGCATCAAAGTCAATGTTGGAAATTTCAAGTTCCATGCCGAGTTTTTCAGCAATCGCATATGCCATGTCGATTTCTGCGCCTACCATTTCGCCGTTTTCAAGATATTCAAACGGGGGGAATTCCGCATTTGTTGCCATTGTGAGAACATTATCGTCTTTCTTTGAACATGATGCAAAAACTCCTACGCACATCACAAGTGCAAGAATTACTGATACTAATTTTACCATTTTTTTCATTGTTTCTTCCTCCAAACAATTAATCTTTATTCCCGTCAACATTACGGGACTCTCTATGTATAGGGTAGTTTATCACAATTTTATTTCTGTGTCAACATCATTATGCATAAAAGCCGTATTTTCTTGCAATTTTGCTATGTTTATTCACCCAAAGTTCACTTTTGCCGTTAAAATTATGTATATTCACAGATTTTTATGCATTAATTTGTGAATAATTCATTCTCAATCCTTTTTGTTTCATCCGATTAAAGCCCGTATTTTTTAAATATTTCATCAAGACGGCCTTCTTGTTTTAATTCCGTAATTGCTTTATTGATTTGGCGCAACAGTTTGTTATTGCCTTTGCCAACGACAACTCCATATTCTTCCGTCATAATCATTTCATCAAGAACTTTTGTACCCCGGTTTTCAGCAGAAAGTGCTCTTGCAACTGCTTCGTCAATTACAACTGCATCAACTTTGCCTGCTGTGAGTGCTGCGATTGCATCTGCACCTGTTTTGTATGACTGAATGTCATACTTGTTATCTAAAATGAACTGTTCTCCTGCTGTACCTTCCTGGCAGGAAATTGTTTTTCCTTTAAGGTCAGCTGCAACTTTAATTTCGCTGTTTTCCATAACAATGATTGCCTGTGATACAACATAATAGGGTACACTGACTTCCGCTATCTCTTTTCTGTAATCAGTTATCGTAATGGCAGAAATGGCAATGTCACACTTCCCTGACACCACATCGGAAACCACAGAGTCAAACTCCATATTCACAAACTCTAATTCTGCCCCTATTTTTTCTGCAATCAACTGTGCCATTTCTATTTCTGCACCGACAATCTCTCCGTTTTCCATATATTCAAAAGGAGGGAATTCTGCATTTGTGGCAACTTTCAGGACCGGATTTTCTTCTCTGTTCCCTTTTTCTGCCCTTTCTTTGGAAACTGTTTTGCTTTCAGTTTTTCTTTTTTTACTTTTTCTCTTTGAAACGTCTTTCTCCGATTCTTCTTTTTCTGAAACGTCCTGACTTGAAAAGCTTTTTTTGGAACTTTCCTCTTCGTCTGTATTTTTACAAGATGTGAATACACACAAACTCATCACAACAATAAGCATTACAAGAACCATCGTGAGCATCTTTTTCATTTCTTTTATCCTCCAAGTTTTAAGCACAATAAATGTACATATATTCAATCTCATTTTAGCAAAGAATCTAAATTAATCCTCTATCTTTGTCTCTCTTACAATTCTTTTATCTGTAAATACATCTGTCTCATCGGTGCTCTTCGTTGAAAACTCGGAAACTACAGCTCCGTCCTCACCTGCCTGAAACCAATGCAACGTTTCGGGCATAATTGTATACTGTTGCCCCGGATTCAGGATAACTTCAGTAAACACGCTGATATCTGTTGGCGGGACTTTTGCCTTAATATCCTCTTTTTTTCCGTTTCCGGAAACATAAAGATACACCTTGCCGTATCTGCATCTGAATGTTTCTTCCTTGCCTTCTTTTCCGTCTGTCGCAACATGCATATGTTCAGGACAGGTCTGACCGGGAGTTAATACCATTTCTTTTGCACAGACTCTTTCTGTGTTTATGTAGGTCAGGATCTGAAGTCCGATTTCCTCGACATTATCCAGTCCGAAATCACAAACTTCTATATTTCCCTTCTCTTTTTCACTCAAAACAATAGCCGCTTTTTCATAGAATTCCAATGCCGTTAAGGTTCTTGATTCTATATCTTTCCTTTTCATAATAACACCTCTCTTATGCATTCTTCTCACCTTATTATACTATGAAAAAACTCAAATATCAACAAGAACTTGCAAATCACACCCACGCAAAATTTTCTTTCCAGCTTTTTTTTAAAAAATTTGCACGGCAATATAATGACTTGCATTATATCAACATTGCTTTAAGTATTATCTCATCTGTCTCTTCTTTGGCATTCCACAAGAGTTCAGAAAAAATTCTGACACTCAAAGGTATTTTTTCTTCAATCACACCGTCTTCTATGAGTCCTGTGACAAGAGTCTTTTTGTTTGAGGCGGCAAGAAGCTTTATAACATCTTTGGCATATGATGCATTTTTTACCCAGAATGCATCAACATATTTCCAAAGTTTTTCCTTTTGGTGAAATCTTTCTTTTATAAATTCATCAGATGACATTCCCATAGCAAATTCACCATCCATATGGGAAAAAGTTTCCCAGTCAAGGCAGGTAAGCCCTTTTGTAACAACGCCGAAAAGTTCATCTTTTTCACGGAGAGATGCAATCTCTTTGCTCTTTTCAACAGTTTCATCAAAACCTGAAAGCATCCTTGGAGTGTAGGAATAGGGAAATGAGGGAAGGTCTTCCCATACAATCATAATTCTTTTATCTGTATTTCTTATATATTCCATCTTTTCTGAAACGCTGCTTGCGTGAAGGCCGAACATAAGGAGAAGATCCGGCGAGATGGAAAGAATTCTGTCTGCCGTATCATTTACAAAATCCACAACTCTCTTTGCAATCACAACTCCGTTTATTTCATATTTTTCTGTTTCTGTGAAAGACTGAAAATAGATCCCGTCAATGGGGAGATGAAGAAAATCTTTTTTATAGTTTTCAACAATTGCCTCTTGAATGTCTGAAAGGATTCTTTCGTCAGAAATATCAAGACCGCCGTTTTCAGGTCTTGCTTCGTTCCATCCCCAGGAATAGCCAAGGTATATTTTTATGCCGTAACTGTGAGCTTCGTCTATAACATCCCCTATGTTGACAGGCAGACAGTCATTCCAGAGAATAAGGGTGTTGAATTTCAGTTTTGCCATGTTTTTTATGTATCTTTTATAGTCATATACAACATGTCCCCATGTCCATATTCCTCTGTTTTTCAATGATGGAGCATCGGTTATTTCATAATTTTCAAGATGTTCTTTTGAAAATACATTTTCGGGATAACGCTGAAGAGGGTCTTTGGTGTCAAGATATGATGTGACATAATCTGAAAACTCAACTGCTCCATACATACATCCGGGGCTGTCTTTTCCACATATGATTATCATTTTTAATTCTTCATTGTATATACTTTGAGAAATTTTGATTGTGTATCCTTGGTCATCTTTCGGAGAAGTGTACGCCTTTTCATCTTCAAGAGATTTTAAAAGAGAATTTGTCACGGAAGTTCCCAAAATAATGAGATGATTGCCCGAAAGGTCGTCCTTTGTAACTTCTTTTGCGCTTTTTTGGGGCAAGGCATAGCCATGATACTCTGAAAACTTTTCCGTCAGAAATTCTGCTGCTCTTTTTTCTTCATTTAAAAATTCTCCGTATATGAGCAAAAATTTGTAATCTTCCATAGTTTTCTCCTGATTCTCTACCGCACAATATAATAAAGAACATAAAAACCTTCTCTGTTCCTTGTAAAAATTCCTCTTTTCATAAACTCGAAGGAATCGTAGAGGTTTAGTCTTTCCATTATCTCGGTAATTTTAAAACTTTTTACTTTTTGTGCAAAGTCATCAACGGCTTTAATTCTCTTTTCATCATCTTTTATTCTGACGGTTTTCATATACTCCACAGATAAATGCTCTCTTTGAATTCTCTTTAAAACATCTCCCGTCTCCCTTTCCTCTGCAAGAGAGAAAAGTTTGTCGGATTTTTCTATGAGTTCGTCTGTTATATATTCGGCATCGGGATAATCATAGAGAGTCATTTTTTTGTCTGACACAGCATTTGTCCAGAGAAGAATGTATTCTTTTATATAGGGTGCTCCCTTTCCGTACACACCGTCTAAAAATTCATCTATAATCTCATCCTCATCAAGGCGTGAGTTCCATAAAAGTTTTGAGATGAGATAGGATTTCAGGTCGTCAAGTGCCGCACCGCCGCCATATGAAAAATTACCCTGCTCCAAAACTCCTCCTACACCAAGTTTTTTGTAGAGTCTGATGTTTTGCGCCATCTGATAGAAATTGGGGAATATCTGAAGATAGTTTGAAAAGTTCACCGCATAATCCCAGATATACACACGGTCTGATATTTTTGTCCAGTCTTTTATGTTGTGAATAAACTCACTGCATTTATCCGATGGGGATTTTTCGCTATCTTCCGAAAAGGGTTTGCCCCACTCACATTCAATGTTGCAAAGTCGAACAATGACATTTTTGCGTGGTTTTATGTGTTTTGGTGCAAATCTTGAATAGGTGAAGGCAAAAGTGTGAATCAGAACATCGGGATACACCTTTTCTACTCTTTCGGCAATTTTGTTGACAAAATTAATTATGCTTCCCGACGGCGCACCTTCATATTCATCAATTTTTCTGCACTCCCCGCACTCACAAAATCTTGGATTGTCTGTCACTTCATCGTTTTGGGCAACGGAAAAAATTCTGCAGTTTGGGTTTTCTTCAATCCATTGAAAAACTTTTTTTGTGGCAATTTCCAACACATGAGGGTTTGAAAGGCAAAGTTGTGTTGCTTTTCTTTTTCCGTCTATCATGGAAAAATATTCGGGATGAGTTTCAAAATATTCACTTCTCGGAACAAGATCATCAAAGGAGTGGTGAAAATTGTAGAATTTGAATCTTCCCCCCTCTGCATCAGAGAGGTCTGCAAGGGTTGAATTGAGTCTGTTTTTGGAACTGAAGCCTCCGTCAAAGGCAAAGCGGAAATATGCGTCCCTGTATTCAAAATCAGGAGTTTCAAAAAGGTTGAGTTCGGGAACTAAAAGACTTTCTGTGTGGTTAATTTTTTCAACATCTTTTGTAAAGGCACGAAAGCCGAGAAATTTTTCCAAAAAACCATACACACCATACAAAGTTCCTTTGGGAGTGTTGCCCGTAATCAAAATATCATCGCCTACGGATTTTATGAGAAACCCTTCTTCGCCGAGTCTTTCAAGTTCTTCTTTTGTGCAATGCTTTTTTGCGTCACGGGTTTTAACGTCAATAATTATCTCCTTTCCCCTTTTTTCGCACTTGTCGGAAAAATAGGGAACAAGGGTGTTTGTGCTTTCATAAATATATTTCTGAAGCTCGGACGATGCAAATCTTTCACATTCTTTTGAAATCTGCGAGCCTACAATGTGATATTGACTTATGCCGTTTTCTACAATTTTATGCATTCGTATACCCTCCCTGTGTAAAATCATCTTATACCATGAGATAGGAAAAAAAGAGTCAGAATTGTCAAACCGAATGCCGAGGGTGACAGAAGTCATCTGGACCTGATTTTGTAGCGGAAGATTTTCGCCTGAACTTCGTTAAAATACTCATTAATCCGTCAGGATTAATTGCGTTTTTGCCTCGTTCAACCCAAAATCTTATCGCTAAAAATTCTATGACCTGAAAAATTATGTATTTTAGGATGAGTTTTGGTGCGGAAGACGAAGTAAGGCTGACGCCTTTCGAGGATGACAAGCCAAAAGGTGCCAAAAATACTATTTTTCAGGCAGGTTCAGATAACTACTGTCACCCTATGGCATGGTAAAGGCGAAGGCGTACAAAGGAGCGCCTGAGGATAGCTTTCCGACGGCTATGGTTTGGCAATTATGAACTTTTTTTACATCTCATCAGAGATTTTCATTTCCGACTTTCTTTATCCATCCCCTGAGCCAGTATTCAGATTTCAGTCCGATTCCCATAACGCAGTTGGTAAGGAAAATCATGCCTTCAATTCTGCCTTCCCTCATCCATTTGAGGCCGGTTTCACATTGAAATTGCATGTTTTCAAGGGTTACGGATTTATCTTGATCGTAGTCGTAGATATAGAGTCCGAGCATTTTTCGGGTGTCGGGCAAAAGGTCTTCATATCTTGAGAAGTCCTTGTCCATGTCGGGGATTTCGTTTGTTTGCATATTCCATACGGTGATGCCGTCAATGTCTTTATACATTTCTTTTGAATATTTATGAACTGATTTTGTGTAGCAAGTTGACCACAGTTCAATGGGTTTTGATGCGTTTGAGAGTTTCTCTTTCATTTTTGCGATTTCGTCCATATAGAATTTTTCACCTTTGTCAGTTCCACCGTAGCCCATAAGGTCGTCTAAAAATGCTCCCATAATATTGGGGTATTTTTTGGAAAGTTCACAGATGAATTCTTCTTCATTTCCTGTTCTGAAGCCTGTGGAACCTGTGATGCTCCACATAACATTTTTCAGATTGCAGAAACTTTCCATATATCCGTAGGCATCTTCCGAAAAAGGAACGGGACGTCCTTGAGATGAAACCATGATGACATTTGGAATGTCAAGCATAAATGCTCCCTCTGCAGGAGTGATTCTTGAACGTTTTGCAAATCTTTCGTCGCATCCTCTGTTTAAGAGGAAAATGTCATCATCGTGGGCAGGGCTTGCAAAAAGCCAAAACTTGTCTTTCACTTTGATACTACTCATTGTTATCTCTCCTGTTCTTAAATTCCGATTCAAAAACTTTTTCTATCATTTGCGTATCTTTTCCGCATTGTTTCAGGCATCTGATGCAGGCACCGAAAACCTGAGGAATTTCCGGAATTATGACGTGTTTGTCTTCTCCAAGATTTGCCTCTATCATTTTTGCATA
Source organism: Oscillospiraceae bacterium (assembly GCA_015069015.1). Classification (GTDB taxonomy): domain Bacteria; phylum Bacillota; class Clostridia; order UMGS1810; family UMGS1810; genus RGIG1828. Next base: position 7,285 of record SVJK01000011.1, on the reverse strand, counting down.
GACAGAATCCTTTGACAATAGTCCCCCCGACATTAAAAGGGTATCGGAGCAGTCATGATTCTTCATCACTTTTTCCACAAGGTCACTCATATGCTTTGCATTTTTTTGAAGAATTCCTTTTGAAACTCTGTCTCCTTTTTCACAGGCTTCAAAAACAAGAGGTGCAAAGGATGCAATGAATTCGGTTTTTGATGAATATATTTTGTCTATGCTGTCCCACACAGACGAGCCGAGTTTTTCTTCAACCGCTTCTGTTAAAATGGTGTCCTCTCCAATTCCGTCCCTTTGGGAAATGGCGGCAATCAGCGCATCTCTGCCTATGTCATATCCGCTTCCTGAAAGTTCCAGAAGATATCCCCATCCTCCGACTCTGGTTAAAACGCTATTTTCATAAGCATATGCCACACTTCCCGTGCCGCAGATTATTGCAGCGCAGTTTTTTATATGGGGAACAGAACCAATTACGTTCATAATGTCGCTTTCAACACAAATCACGGCATTTTTCAGGATTTCTTTCAGATGATTTTCAACCCTGACAGAATTTTTTTCAAATCCGCATCCTGCAATCCCTGCAAAAACGCCCCTCACGTTATCTTTATCTATATACAGACGCTCAATCCCCTCGTCTATTACATCAAAAACTTTTTCCATGCCCACCACATTGGGATTTGATGCACCAAGAGTAATCCTTTTAAAAAATTCTCCCGTTTCATTAAACAAAACAAATTCGGTTTTTGTTCCTCCCCCGTCTATGGCAAGATAGAAATCGTCATTTGTGTTGAACAGCAGAAGTTCGTTTAAGGAAATTCTGAGGCAGGTGCATATGTCAAGGATTGTATTTATGCCCGGAATTGTCCCTGTTTTTTCCCATTTGTTTACGGCTTTGTCGGAAAATCCTATTTTTGAAGCAAACTCTTTCTGAGTCATACCTGCTTTTTTTCTGAAAAATCTTAAGTTTTGAGAAAAAAATGTTTTGTTCTCCATTTCTGTCTCCTTTTAATTATTCCACAACGTCACTTATAACCCAGTTGTGCTCTTCAAGTTTTTCAATTGCCATGTCTCTGTCACACTTACAAAGTTGGCACACAATTGAAATGACACGTTCTTTGAGTTTGATGTTTGTGGGACGAAGATTAATCATCAGATTTTCACGCACTTTTCCTGTTTTTATCATAGTGCATGTTGAGAGCATATTTAAAATCATTTTCTGGGCAGAACCTGCTTTCATTCTTGTTGAGCCCGTAATCGCTTCAGGGCCTGTCACACAAACAATTGCCACATCTGCCTCTTTCTCAAGTCTGCACCCGTAATTTGCACTTATCGAAATGGTCTTGCAACCAACCTTTTTTGCATAGGAAAGAGCATCTGCTACATATGATGCATTTCCCGATGCAGAAATCCCCACAACAGTGTCTGCAGGTGTCAGATTCTTTGCTTTGATATCTCTCACCCCTGCATCGCCGTCATCTTCTTCTCCCTCTGCCGCACGGAACATACAATCTTCGCCACCTGCAATTATTCCGCTTACAAGTTCACGGTCAACACCGAATGTGGGCGGACACTCTACCGCATCAAGCACTCCGAGTCTGCCCGATGTTCCTGCACCTATGTATATGAGTCTTCCGCCTTTTTTCATACCCTCTGTAATTATTTCTACTGCTTTTTCAATATACGGTAAAACTTCTCCCACAGCATTTACTGCATTTACATTTTCTCTTTGTATCATTTCAAGCATTTCTCTCGTGCTTGCTTTGTCTATATTCATTGTGCTTGGGTTTCTTTGTTCTGTCAGCATATTTTTTCCTCTTTTCTTTTTTCGTCCCGACAGGAATTTATATTGTTGAATTTGTGAACAATTAGATGTCACAAATTCATTTTACCAGGAGCAAAAATGCTTGCTCGCAAGGGCATTTTTGCGACGCCGTCAATTGACACAGTGCTCGCAAGAGCACATAAGAGCGTTAGCTCTTGAGAATTTTATTTATAAAATTCTGTATGTGTCAATTATACCACCCATAAAATCACTTTTCAATGGAATATTTGTTCCAAGACATTTAAGGAAAATATCTACTGCGAGTGGATTTTGTTTATGAATATGGTTTGTTCTATTAAATCCCCTTTGTTTTTCTCTGTTTTAAAAAAGCAGGCTGAGCCTGCACCCAAGTCGCGAGCGTAATTCGATATACATCTTATCTCGCGAACTAAATTCCAGAGTAAATTCCTATACAGTAAAAAAATATCGCAATCTGTGACAGAAAAGGTGATGAACTTCCCAAAGATGCCACGGGCAATGGTTTTTTCGGACGGGAAATTGCCTTTGATGTCTTTTTTTATAGATGGAATTTGTTTCACTTTTACGGTGCAAAATGGTATAATTTTTATAAGGTAGATAGTTATTGAAAATAAAACACAGGAGGAATATTACGTGAACATACTTTCCAAAATCAAATCGGCACTTCCCATAACCTACACCGAGGAATTCAAAGCAAAAGAGACAGAAAAGGCGGTTATTCAGATTCCCATTCATTTTATCCGTCAAAGTCCATATCAGCCAAGACGGACATTTGACTCAGAAGCAATAGAAGAACTTTCGGAATCCATAAAAAAATATGGCGTGATTCAGCCAATCACCGTGAGAAGAATTTCAGCCGATTCCTATGAACTCATTGCAGGCGAAAGAAGACTTCGGGCATCTTCCATGGCAGGACTTTTAAGAGTCCCTGCAATTGTTGCAGACCTTTCTGACAACGACTGTGCCGTGGTTGCTCTGATTGAAAACATTCAAAGGGAAAACCTGACCTTTATGGAAGAGGCGGAAGCCTACAGAAATCTTTTGTACCGTCACGGCTTCACTCAGGAAGAACTTGCAAAAAGAATAGGAAAGAGTCAGTCTGCCGTTGCCAACAAAGTGAGGCTTTTGAAACTCCCCTCCGTTGTGAGAGAGATTATCACAGAATCAGGTCTCACCGAGCGACACGCAAGGGCAATTTTAAGGCTTGAAACTGAAGAAAAACAACTGAAAGCACTTCTCAGAATTACCGATGAAAACTTAAACGTTGCCCAGACCGATGAAATGATCGAAAAAATGCTCACCCCTGAGCCACAGCCAAAAAAGGAAGCGGAAAAACCAAATCCCGAAAACAAATCCTGCATTTTTAAGGATGTGAGAATTTTTGTTAACACCATTCGTCATGCAGTTGATGTGATGAGACAAAACGGAATTGAAGCAAAAACAGTGGAAAGAGATTTTGAAGATTATACGGAATATATAGTTCAAATCCCAAAACAAGAAGCTTTGTGATAAAATAATCCAAACGAAAAACCCTCACCCCTGCTATTTCTCATAGCAAAAGGTGAGGGTTTTATATGCACTTTTATTCTATAGGGTTTAATACCTTTTCCAGTTGTTTGTCTTATCAACTGCAATAAAGGTTTCTATATCAAAATCGTCTTTGACTTCCAAAAACTTTTCTTGTCCCATAACAAATGCGGCAGTGCTTGCCATATCTGCTTCAAAGGAAGATTTTCCGACGACAGACACGCTGACCAGACCCGAATCTGCACTGTAGCCTGTTTTTGGGTCCATTATGTGATGATAGACCTTTCCGTCTTGTTCAAAATATCTCTCATATGAGCCTGATGTGACACAGGTTTTGTCTGAAAGTTCTATTGTCTCAAAATATTCCCCTCTGTCTTTGGCGGGGTGCTGAAGACCAATTTTCCACTCTCTTTTCTTGGGCGATTCTCCAAGGGCATACACATTTCCGCCAATGTCAATGAGGGCGTTTTTAACCCCCGCCTTTTTAATCACTTCTGCCGCTCTGTCGGCAGCATAGCCTTTCACAGCCCCACCAAGGTCAAGTGCCATTCCCTCTTTTTTAAAGGAGACACAGCCGTCTTTCAGGACAAGGTTTTCATATCCGCAGATGCTAAGGGCTTCGTCTATTTCCTCTTTTGAGGGAACTTTCGGGCTTTCGGATTTCATATTCCATACATCTTTCAGAGGTTTTAACGTTATGTCAAAGGCTCCGCCTGTGATTTCGGAAACTTCAATGCATCGTTCGAGGACTTTGAAAACCTCAGGATCTGTTTTTACGGGAGAAAGATGAGCGGTTTTATTGATTTTATATATTTCAGAAGTTTCAATCCAGGGACTGAACAAAAGTTCAATTCTCTGAATTTCTGAAATTGCCTTGTCGCACGCCTCTTTTGCATTATCTCCGTAACATTCAATGGTTGCAACGGTGTCCATCACCATAACAGTTCGAGACACCTTTTCCTCACTGCAACCTACAAAAGAAAAGACAAGACAGAAAATATATAAAGTTAAAAGTATCTTTTTCATAATATCAAACGTGGCAATGTTCACAGTTTCCGCAGTCGGGGAAAAGATCGGGATCATATTCTATGCCGTTTTTGTCATAATAGTCCTTGATTGCTTTTTTAACCGCTTCTTCTGCTAAAACCGAGCAATGCACTTTTGCAGGGGGAAGACCGTCAAGGGCTTCAACAACTGCTTTGTTGGTGAGTTCCAACGCTTCCGACACCTTTGCACCCTTAATCATTTCTGTTGCCATAGAACTTGATGCTATTGCACTTCCGCAACCGAAAGTGTTGAATTTAACATCAACAATAACATCATTTTCTATTTTGAGATATATCTTCATAATATCTCCGCATTTAACATTGCCAACTTCGCCCACACCGTCAGCATCTTCAATAACACCGACGTTTCTTGGGTTTTTGAAATGGTCCATAACTTTTTCACTATATAACATGATTTCTCTTTCCTTCCTCTAAATCTCTCCATACGGGAGACATATTTCTGAGATATCCCACAACATAGGGGATTTTTTCCAGCATATAATCAATTTCTTCCTCTGTGTTATATTCACAAAGAGAAAGACGAAGTGATCCGTGAGCAATTTCGTGAGGTCTTCCGATTGACAGGAGAACGTGGCTGGGATCAAGTGAGCCTGATGTGCAGGCAGAGCCTGAGGATGCACAGATTCCCTCCATGTCAAGCATGAGAAGAAGTGATTCACCCTCAATTCCCTCAAAGCACATATTGACATTTGATGAAAGTCTCATTTCTTTGTCACCGTTAATGATGCTGTGGGGGATTTTTGAAAGACCGTCCATGAGTCTGTTTCTCATTTTCAGAATCTTTTCATTGTTTTTGTCCATATTCTCAATTGCATCTTCAAGGGCAGTTGCCATTGAACAAATTCCTGCTATATTTTCTGTCCCGCCTCTTTTTCCTCTTTCCTGAGCGCCTCCCTCAATGAGGTTGTGAACGACTATGCCCTTTTTCACATAGAGTGCGCCCACGCCTTTTGGCCCGTGGAACTTGTGAGCGGAAATGCTGAGCATATCAATGTTTTGCTCATTAACATCTATTTTCAAATGCCCTGCCGCCTGAACTGCATCGGTGTGGAAAATAACACCTGCCTCACGGCAAACTTTTCCGATTCCGGAAATTGGCTGAATTGTTCCGATTTCATTGTTGGCATACATAACCGTCACAAGACAGGTTTCGGGACGGATTGCCTCTTTCACCTGCTCAGGTGTTACAAGTCCTTTTTCGCCAACATCCAAAAGAGTTATTTCAAAACCCTGTTTCTCTAACTTTTTCAAAGTATGAAGAACTGCGTGGTGTTCAAAGGCTGTGGAAATAATATGTTTTTTTCCGAGTCTCTCGCCTTTTTTCGCCACAGAGAGAATTCCCTGATTGTCAGCCTCAGAGCCTCCTGATGTGAAATATATTTCTCTTGCTTCGCATCCGAAACACTTTGCAACTCTCTCTCTTGCATCCATCAAAGCCTCTGCTGCCTCCTGACCGGGAGTGTGAAGACTTGACGGATTTGCATAAACTCCCTCAAGATAGGGAATCATTGCATCTATTGCTTTTTTTGACATTTTGGTTGTAGCCGCATTGTCTGCGTATACCTGCATAAAAACTGCACCTTCTTTTTGTATATTTGTAAAAATCTTATGTCAGATTGACCTTATTAAATCTTTTATTACCTCTCCTGCAAGGATATATCCCATAACCGGCGGTACAAATGACACTGAGCCGGGGAGAGGATGTCCGTTTTCAGAAATTACTTCTTCGCCCTTTGGCAATGAGGGTTCTTCTTCTGAATACACACATTTAAGAGAATATATTCCCTCTTTTTTTAGCCTTGTTCTCACCGCTCTTGCAAGGGGACAGACCTTTGTTTTTGAAATGTCTGAAACCTTAAAAAGAGTGGGATCGAGTTTGTTTCCCGCTCCCATTGCAGAAATTATGGGAGAGTTTGCTTTTTTTGCACATTTTATGAGTTCGATTTTTGAACTCACCGTATCTATAGCATCTATCACATAATCAAATGATGAAAAGTCGAAACTGTCTTTTGTGGATGAATCAAAGAAACATTCCATGGCGTCTACTTTAATCTCAGGGTTAATGTCTTCTGCTCTTTTTTTTGCCGCCATAACCTTTGCATCTCCCACATTTGATGAAAAGGCAATTATCTGACGGTTGAGATTTGTTATGGATACCGTGTCTGCATCAACCAAAACAAGATGCCCCACACCTGCACGCACAAGAGCCTCAACAGATGCCCCTCCGACACCTCCCACGCCAAATACGGCAACGGTGGAAGATGAAAGACGTGACAGGGCGTCACCGCCAAGCATTATTTCAGTTCTTGAAAACCGTTCGCTCATCATTATCACCACATTTTAGTATACCACAAACAACATATAAAAATCAATGTTTTTCATGCTGGTTTTTAACTTTTTTATAATTAGATGCCAAACTTTTATTGGTTGCATCTAAACCTTCCAAAGGCTTCTCCTCGAGGAGAGGCTCCGCCGTAGGCGGTGGTGAGGTGTAGATTGCGAAAGCAATCGTTATTTTTCCATTAAATTTTTCACTGTTTTTTCTTTGAGCAAAATCCATTAAAACCCGCAGGAACATTAGATTTTCCTGCCCGATATGTAAATATTTATTATCGGCAAACTAATGTTTTAAATTGTATGGACTTGACACGAAAAAACTTTCTTGTGTCTCGTATGATTGAAGACTATTCTTTGTCTTCTGTAATACCCTCAATTAAATCTGTGACTATCTGATTTAATTCGGTTGCATTTTTTGAGGTTATGACTGATTTTCCTGTTCTTCTCTCAACTTCTTTTCTTGCAACACCTGCTGCTTCTCCGCCACTTTTAGCAACCTCTAAATTTTCCTTAAATGTTTGTGGATTTTTTGTTTTTGATAATTCGGTGGTTGTTGCCTCTG
>SVJK01000010.1 GCA_015069015.1 Oscillospiraceae bacterium | reverse complement strand
ATAACGAAGTTGGCACCGAGACCAATTTTGAAGCAGGAACAATAGTTCCCGGAGTTCAACTTGAACTTGGAAAATGGTATCACATTGCAGTAGCTGCTGATTTTACAGATGCAAATGCAGCATCCGGTGTTCCCACATATGTTTGGGTAAACGGCGAAAAAGTTTCTGATGGTATAACCATTCCTTCAATCGTACCCGGTGCAAACTGGATATATCAAAAACTTTATTTTGACCAGGCAGAAAATGAAAATACAGTGGCATATTTTGACAATGTCAAGGTATATGAAACTGCAATAGTAGACGATCATGCTCAGGCAGATTTTGACATTGATGTGACATTCGACTCTTCACTTGAAGTAAATGAAGACCAGGTAACAATTTCTAAAACTGCAACAGTAGCAGATGTAAAGGGACTTATCACAGCAGATGGCTGCACTTTATCCTTTGTTAAAGATGGTGCACTTTTGGGAGATTCAGACACTGCAGCGGGTGCAACACTTTATGTAAATGCGCCGGACAGCATTGGTTTCAAATGCTATAGTTTAGCACAAGAAATTGAAACTCCCGAAATCCCCGAAGTTCCTGACATTGATAATTCAGCTAACAAAACAAAAACATATTTTGACATCGACTTTGAAACCTGGACATCATGGGATGGCACAACTATTGTTGGCTCAACACAAAGCGATGGCTCTGCAATCAGTCATGAATGGGGAGCAAACCCCTGGCAGATGAAATCAGCAACAGTTGATGACAGAGCCGGAAATGTTATGCAGGTTACCGTTCCCACATCAGGCGGAAGCAACTATCTTTTCCGTACAAGAATGAGAACAGCTAACCATCCTTCAGATTATACAAATGTTAAAGTTCTCTGGAATGAGTTCTCAGTTAAATACGAAGGTGGCTTTGCCGGCTTTGGTATGAACGAAAATGATAGCGCATACAGCATCGTAAGCATCAACAAAAACGGTCAGATTGCACTTGGTGCACGCTGGGCTTACAACGAAGTTGGCGGAGGCAATTTTGAAGCAGGAACAATTGTTCCAAATGTTCAGCTCGAGCTTGGCCAGTGGTACAACATTGCAGTAGCCGCAGATTTTACAGCTGAAAATGCTACATCCGGTGTTCCTACATATGTTTGGGTAAACGGTGAATTAGTTTCTGAAGGTATAACCATTCCTTCAATCGTACCCGGTGCTAACTGGGCATATAATAAGTTCTACTTTGACCAGGCAGAAACTGCATGTACAGCATATATTGATGATTTTGAAGTATATGAAACTGCGGATTTCGGTGATCTTATAACTCCTGAAGATCCTGAAGATCCCGAAGATCCCGAAGATCCCGAAGTTCCCGAAATTCCCGTAGTTCCTGACATTGATAATTCAGCTAGCAAAACAACAACATATTTCGACATCGACTTTGAAAACTGGACCAATTGGGACAGCAAATTCAACGGCGGAAATAACAGTGACGGCACAGCAATCACTCATGAATGGGGAGCAAATCCCTGGCAGATGTCAGCAACAACAGTTGCGGACAGAGCAGGAAGTGTTATGCAGGTTAATGTTCCCACATCAGGCGGAAGCAACTATCTTTTCCGTACAAGAATGAGAGCAGCTAACCAGCCTTCAGATTATACAAATGTTAAAGTTCTCTGGAATGAGTTCTCAGTTAAATACGAAGGCGGCTTTGCCGGCTTTGGTATGAACGAAAATGATAGCGCATACAGCATCGTAAGCATCAACAAAAACGGTCAGATTGCACTTGGTGCACGCTGGGCTTACAACGAAGTTGGCGGAGGCAATTTTGAAGCAGGAACAATTGTTCCAAATGTTCAGCTCGAGCTTGGCCAGTGGTACAACATTGCAGTAGCCGCAGATTTTACAGCTGAAAATGCTACATCCGGTGTTCCTACATATGTTTGGGTAAACGGTGAATTGGTTTCTGAAGGTATAACCATTCCTTCAATCGTACCCGGTGCTAACTGGGTATACAACAAGTTCTACTTTGACCAGGCAGAAACTGCATGTACAGCATATATTGACGATTTTGAAGTATATGAAACTGCAGAACTTGGTATAGTTATTCCCGAAAAAATAAATGTAATGACAGATGCTCTCAACAGCATCACAGCAAACATCAGTACCAGAAATGAAGAGTTCCACCCTGTAAGCGTAATGGCTGACGGCTCAAAAGTTGACGACAGCATGTATAAATCTCTTAAGACCACTGCAGAACAAGACGGCCTTAAGGTTGTTGCAGCCCTTAACGGAGTATACAAAATTTCATCTGTAACTGTTTCAGAAAGATGGATGGGTGACCAGGGTCTTGCTGTAACTGTTGAAATCGGCAAAAACGGCAACCTTACAAAGGTTGTAGACAGCCAGCCGGTTAACAAAGGCAGTGAGGGTGGAGTTGCAGTTGATACCACATATAATTTTGCTGCAACAGAAGGTGACACAATTGTGTATACTTTCAAAGCGGAAACCCACAGAAGCGAAGAATCTGACTATCAGATTTACGAACTTGAAGCAATGGGTTCATATGTTGGAGATGTAGAAAAGACAATGCTGGTTCCCGAAGCAGGTTTCTGGTATCGTAATTCAAGTGATGCGGTAAACACTTACTACATCAACTGCAACAATGCAAGTGATAAAGAAATCAGCGGTAAACTCTTTATTGCTGCATACAAAAATAAGGAACTTGTTAAACTCACAGAGGTTAATGATGTAACACTCAAAAAAGGTGCAAACACTGTTCGTTGTACAGAAACAGACGGAATTTATGACTCAACCTGGACATATAAAGCATTTATCTGGGATAATTTAGACAGTCAGACACCTATCGTAACATCAGTAGATATTATAAAATAATCAGGTATTCAAGATAATATTTTGAAAGTTTTATAAAGGTCAGAGAAGCATTTTATATCTGAAGTTCATTTCTTGCGATGGCAGACGATATAAAAGGAAAAATCTGAAAAATAACAAACCTTTTGGGAGAAAGTACAATTTATCTTGAGAAGATTCTTCTCACCCTGCCTATGGGGTTTCCCCATGGGCAGGGAAGAGATGAACTTTGTATATTTGTTTTTTGAAACGAATTCCTTCGTTTCAAAAAACAAATATACAACATAGTGATTAGCGATTAGGAAATAGTGGATAGGAATTTTGAAATTGCGATCACAATCCCCCATCCTGCAGGGCGAATTTCATCCGTCCTCTCAGATAACATAATAATTAGTAATTAGGGATTAGAAAATAGGATTTCCGTCCGATTTGCGACCACCAAAAGCCTTCTCCTTGAGGAGAAGGGGGACCGCTTGCGGTGGATGAGGTGTAAGTGATGCCCCAAGAACACGAAGTGTGATTGGTTGGCAGAACTTCTCTCCTTGAGGGCGATGCTTGCCGGTGGCAAGCGTTTATCGCCGACCGAATCGAAGATGAGACAAGGGGGGACCGCTTGCGGTGGATGAGGTGTAAGTGATGCCCCAAGAACACGAAGTGTGAATGGCTGGCAGGACTTCTCTCCTTGAGGGCGATGCTTGCCGGTGGCAAGCGTTTATCGCCGACCGAATCGAAGATGAGACAAGGGGGACCGCTTGCGGTGGATGAGGTGTAAGTGATGCCCCAAGAACACGAAGTGTGATTGGTTGGCAGAACTTTCCCCTTTAGAGAAAGACAAAAGACGAAAACAAGCTCGTCACAAGAACAGGAGGAAAAGAAAATGAAAAAAAGACTACTATCATTAATACTTACACTTGCAATGTTATCTTCATTGCTTTTCGCTCTGCCTATTGCCACGGAGGCGGCTTCGACATACGATGGAAATATATTAAAAGAAAAAACCAAGAACATAACCGCTTCAATTCCAAGTTTAAACGAAACTTATCACGGTGCTCAAAGGATGGTTGACGGCTCCCTTTCCGGAGATAATTATTATAAATCCAAAAACTCTGAAGATGATTACACTGATTTGGTCATAACCATAACCTTATCAGGATATTATAATATAGGACAGGTTAATATTTACGAGCGCTATCTCAGAAGTTACGGCGTATGCAGTGATTCTGTAACCATCAAAGTGGGAAGTCCTTATGATATGAAAACGGTTCTGACAGACGGTAAACTTGGCACAACAGTAAAAAATGATGCTGCTGAGACCATATTTTCATTTTACCCCGCAGTTTATGGAAATACTATAGAAATCACCTTTGATGGAACCCGGGGCAGAGGAACAAATGACGAATGTACATATCAGATTTGGGAAATTGAAGCATATTCCGGTGTAAATTACGGAGTAATTATGTATGAGGGAAGCCCCAGAGCAAAGATAGGAGGAGAACTTGCTCTTATTGATGAAAATGACAAAAATGTAGTGCCCGAAATAAAAGACGGTGTGTTTATGGTACCTGCCGGATTTCTGGCAAAAGCCCTTAAACTTTCCTGTGAAGAAGATGATACTGGTGTGAAGTTTACATATAATGGTATATCATCCCGCCTGACCTCACAAGACGGAATATATTCCAAAAATGGTCATACATATGTTCCTGCAGGCAAACTCTGCCAGAGTCTTGGAATGAAATATGAATCGGAGCCTAATGGTCTCTTTTTTGCAAATACTCTTTCAGAGGTTAACTGGAATGACAAAAACTTATTTCAGACACTTGCCCGGGAATTGAGGGATGTTGTGTATGAAACGTCTCCGGAACCTGAGGCGGTTATAGAAAAACTCAAAGAAAACAATCCCGAAAATAATCATCCGAGACTCTTTTTCTCAGGTGATATGACACTGAGAGAACTCAGAAAAAGAATAAATTATGAGCCCTATCAATCATGGGCAAATGCAATTATTGCAGAAGCTGAGAAAAATATTACCCGAATGACAACAAAGCCTATTGTGTATGAAATTCCCGACGGAGTAAGACTCATAAATGTTTGTGAGAGAGTTTTGGAAGATATGGAAAGCATTGGCTTTGCATATCTTATGACAGGTGACACCAAATATGCCGACAAGGTCGTTGAGGCAGTAATGACAGTTTGTGCATTTTCCGACTGGAACCCCTATCACTTCCTTGATGTTGGTCATATGGCAGCAGCCGTTGCTCTCGGTTATGACTGGTGTTATGACCGGTTTACAGAGGAGCAGAGAGAGACAGTTAAGAATAAACTTATAGATTATGCACTTAAACCTGTCATGGAAGACTACAATGAAGTTTCATACAGAAAAAGATCTTTCAGATGGAGTTCAAAATCTACCGATGCATATCCAAATAACTGGATTACCATCTGCACCGGCGGAACTATCATGGCAGCCCTTGCCATAGGTGATGAGGATCTTGGAACCTTTACCGATGCAGGAAAGGTTGTAACAGAAGGCATGAAGCGATTTAAAGACCTTGCAGATTCCTATCTTCCCGACGGCGGTTTCCTTGACGGTCCCGAGTACTGGGAATTTGCAATGAAATTTATCGGAAACGGTATAGGATCAATGCTCACTGCCCTTGGTACAGATTACGGACTTTCCGAATCTGCCGGATTTAATGTAACTTTTGATTGGATTTCCCAGCTTACAGGGCCCAAAGGTGCATTTAACTTTGACTCAGCCACCGCATCATATGCAGATTCACCTGAATTTCTTCTTTTCGGAGAACTCACCGGTAAAAATGAACTTATAAATCACAGAATAAATCAGCAGTTAGGCAAGCGCTCAGCTGTACCCACCTTTAAAGATATTCTATGGTATGATGGAGAAGATTACAGTCAGTTTGAACTTCCCTTTGACTATCATTCAAGAGGCGCCACAAACCTTTCTGTTTTGAAAACAGGTTCTGACGATTCAGACACCTGGGTGGCAATGTATGGAGGATATCGTAAAAAAGCCTCCGGTGCAATGCAGGATTTTGACGGTACATTTGTGCTTGATATGATAGGAAGCCGCTGGGCACTTGACTATGGTGCCGAGAGTATGACCTATCATAGTACAAACTATGCTTTCACTGACTATTATGTTTGCCGTCCCGAAGGACATAACACTGTCATTATCAGCGAAACCCCTGCCTACGATCACGATTCCTATCACGATTCCGATGCTTGCGGCAAATTGATTAAAGCCCTTTCAAATGACCGTATGGGAATTGCAGTATATGACCTTACGGACCAACTTGATGACTATGGTGCAAAAAGTTGGATGAGAGGTATGAAACTTGACAGAGCAATAAATAAAGTTACCATACAAGATGAACTCACCTTAAATGGTTCCAGACCATTTTATTGGTTTATGCACACTGAAGCCGCAATCGAAATAGCAGATGACGGCAAAAGTGCAATACTCACCCTTGGCACAGATAAGATTAAGGCAAGCCTTGTTTCAGATGATGCTTCCCTTGTCTTCACAGTTATGGATGCTAAGGCACTTCCTGCCTCACCAAATCCTCCAAATCAGGAGAGCACGACAGGAACAAGAAAACTGGCTGTGCATTCAGACTCTGTAACAAGTGTAAATATGGCAGTTGAATTTGTACCATATTATGGCGACGATGAAACTGTTTCCACTGAAAGTTTTACCCCAATGTCTTCCTGGACACCAAAAAACAGTTCAGTAACGGTAATAGGAAGTTACAGCAGTGAAAGCGGAACAGGAAACTACTTCGTTGGCGAAACTGTCACAGTTAATGCCGGTGAGAGATCTGATGCCGTGTTTGCCGGCTGGACTACTGAAGGTATCACTTTAGACGATCCGTCAAAACCCACACAAACCTTTACCATGCCGGAGGGCAGCGTAACTCTCAGGGCAAAATGGAACTACGATACAAATGTCGCAACCTTTTTTGACATAGATTTTGACAACTGGACGAGTTACAGCAGTTTTTTAAATTCTGACGGAACACATTCGAAATTCAGTTGGTACACCAATATGTTGAAAACCGGAGCAGACCTTGTAACAGATGAAATGAGAACAGGCAAGAGCCTGAAGTTTCCAATGAGTGCAGATTCAGATATTAGTTATGTGAATGCATATAGATATATGACAAGCGACTACTACGCATTCCCAACAGATCAGGTTATCTGGGGAGAGTTTTCCGTAAAATTTGAAGGCGGTTTTACCGCTGTGGGATATGACCATAAGCAAGGCTATGCGCCAATATGCATAAACAGCAGCGGAGCAGTCAGACGATTTTGCAGAAATGCCGCCGCCCAACTTGACCAGGGTGATAAGCCGGATATGTATCAGTTGGAACTTGGAAAATGGTATCACATTGTCTGGGCAATGGATTGTTCCAAAGCACCCAGAAATGACGGCGGACTCCTTTATGCATGGGTAAACGGCACAAAGATTATAAATGGTACGGACTATAGCAGTGCCTTTAAAACAGCAAAAGATGGGGTTGAACTTTTCAGATATTACAGACTATATGTGGATAGACCAAAAAGCGGAACATCTACAGTATACTTAGACAATCTCAAAGGTTATGCAACCCGTGAACTCGATGACCATGCAGCAGAAGATTTTAAGAAAAAAACACAGATAAAAGGCAAATTTATAGAAGATTTAGGAAAACTCTATGTTCCACTTTCCACCAAAGTGTCTGAAATAAAAGAGGAACTTTCACCCAATGAACTTGCAATAACAAGAGACGGAAAACTTCTTTCACCCACTGATGTTGTTATGGCAAACGATATCATCAATGTCAGCGCATTAAACGGCGTAGGTTTCTGGGAATATGAGATTGTCCCTATAGATACTTTTGAAATGTTAGATGAAAGTCTCTCTTTGGAAGATGATAAGTTCTACATAGACTGTATCAATCTTTCTGATAAAGAAGTTAAAGCAAAACTCTTTGTTGCAGTTTATGACGGTACGAAACTCAAGAAAATTTCTGAGTTTAAGGACGTTACCATTTCACCGGGTAAGAGTGAAGTTGAATCCGGCGACATATCTTTTATAAACGAAGGCGAAACATATAAGGTGTTTATATGGTATAGCAAAGATTCAGTCATACCCCTTTGCAAAAGCAAAGTATTTACAAAATAAGATTTAACACATTTTAAGGAGGTAACAGTATGAAAAAAAGATTTTTGGCGATGCTCCTTGCATTCGCAATGGTTGTTACTCAGATGGCATCCATTGCTGTGGTAGCATCTGCCGGCGAAGTAACAAAAACATATTTCGACATCGACTTTGAAAGTTGGACTGAATGGGGCGATAACGGTTTCAACGGTGCAAAACAGAGCGATGGCACAGCAATCAACCACGAATGGGGAGCAAACCCCTGGCAGATGGCAGCAGCAACAGTTTCTGACAGAGACGGAAATGTAATGAAAGTTACAGTTCCAACGACAGGCGGAAGTAACTACCTTTTCCGTTCAAGAATGAAAACAGAGAACCATCCTTCAAGTTATTCTGAGGTAGATGTTCTCTGGAATGAGTTTTCAGTTAAATACGAAGGCGGATTTGCCGGCTTTGGTACAAATGAAAATGATGAGGCAAGAAGTATCATAAGCGTAAACAAAGACGGTCAACTTGCACTTGGCGCACGCTGGGGTTATAACGAAGTTGGCTCGGAAGGTAATTTTGAAGCAGGAACAATAGTTTCCGGCGGACAACTTGAACTTGGCGAATGGTATGACATTAAAGTTGCCGCAGACTTTACCGACCCATCAGCAGGCGTGCTTGCATATGTATGGGTAAATGGCGAATTAATTGCTGACGGTGTGGCACTTCCCGGTTTTGTATCCGGTACAAACTGGGTATACAATAAATTTTACTTTGACCAGTCAGAAGATGCAAATACAGTAGCATATCTTGATGATGTTAAAGTATATGAAACAGCAGTTGTAGGCGACACAGAAACACCCGGCGGTTCTGAAGAACCTGAAAATCCCGGTGATGAAGTTGTTGAAATAACAAAGACATATTTCGACATCGACTTTGAAAGTTGGACTGAGTGGGGCGATAGCGGTTTCAACGGTGCAAAACAGAGCGATGGCACAGCAATCAACCATGAATGGGGAGCAAACCCATGGCAGATGGCAGCAGCAACAGTTTCTGACAGAGACGGAAATGTAATGAAAGTTACAGTTCCAACGACAGGCGGAAGTAACTATCTTTTCCGTTCAAGAATGAAAGTGGAGAACCATCCTTCAAGTTATTCTGATGTTGATGTTCTCTGGAATGAGTTTTCAGTTAAATACGAAGGCGGATTTGCCGGCTTTGGTACAAATGAAAATGATGAAGCGAGAAGTATCATAAGCGTAAACAAAGACGGTCAACTTGCACTTGGCGCACGCTGGGGTTACAACGAAGTTGGCTCGGAAGGTAATTTTGAAGCAGGAACATTAGTTTCCGGCGGACAACTTGAACTTGGCAAATGGTATGACATTAAAGTTGCCGCAGACTTTACCGACCCATCAGCAGGCGTACTTGCATATGTATGGGTAAACGGCGAATTAATTGCTGACGGTGTGGCACTTCCCGGTTTTGTATCCGGTACAAACTGGGTATACAATAAATTCTACTTTGACCAGTCAGAAGATGCAAATACAGTAGCATATCTTGATGATGTTAAAGTATATGAAACAGCAGTTGTAGGCGATACAGAAACACCCGGCGGTTCAGAAGAACCTGAAAATCCCGGTGATGAAGTTGTTGAAATAACAAAGACATATTTCGACATCGACTTTGAAAGTTGGACTGAATGGGGCGATAACGGTTTCAACGGTGCAAAACAGAGCGATGGCACAGCAATCAACCACGAATGGGGAGCAAACCCATGGCAGATGGTTGGAGAGACAGATTCTGCAAGAGGCGGAAATGTAATGAAAGTTACAGTTCCAACGACAGGCGGAAGTAACTATCTTTTCCGTTCAAGAATGAAAGCGGAGGGGCACCCTTCAAGTTATTCCGATGTACAAGTTCTCTGGAATGAGTTTTCAGTTAAATACGAAAGCGGATTTGCCGGCTTTGGTACAAATGAAAATGATGAGGCAAGAAGTATCATAAGCGTAAACAAAGACGGTCAACTTGCACTTGGCGCACGCTGGGGTTACAACGAAGTTGGCGCGGAAGGTAATTTTGAAGCAGGAACATTAGTTTCCGGCGGACAACTTGAACTTGGCAAATGGTATGACATTAAAGTTGCCGCAGACTTTACCGACCCATCAGCAGGCGTGCTTGCATATGTATGGGTAAACGGCGAATTAATTGCTGACGGTGTGGCACTTCCCGGTTTTGTATCCGGTACAAACTGGGTATACAATAAATTCTACTTTGATCAGTCAGAAGATGCAAATACAGTAGCATATCTTGATGATGTTAAAGTATATGAAACAGCAGTTGTAGGCGACACAGAAACACCCGGCGGTTCAGAAGAACCCGAAAACCCCGGTCCCGGCACAGATACGGATCCTGAAATCCCTGATAATGTTGCTGACATAACTGACACATATTTTGACATTGACTTTGAAAACTGGACAGCGTGGGGCGACAATAACTTCAACGGTGCAAAAAACAGTGACGGCTCAGCAATCAATCACGAATGGGGAGCAAATCCTTGGCAGATGATATCAGCCCAGGTTCTCGATAAAGCAGGAAATGTAATGAGAGTTACAGTTCCAACGACAGGCGGAAGTAACTATCTTTTCCGTTCAAGAATGAAAGCGGAGGGCCACCCTTCAAGTTATTCCGATGTACAGGTTCTCTGGAATGAGTTTTCAGTTAAATACGAAGGCGGATTTGCCGGCTTTGGTACAAATGAAAACGATGAAGCAAGAAGTATCATAAGCGTAAACAAAGACGGTCAACTTGCACTCGGCGCACGCTGGGGTTACAACGAAGTTGGCGCGGAAGGTAATTTTGAAGCAGGAACATTAGTTTCCGGCGGACAACTTGAACTCGGCAAATGGTATCACATTGCTGTTGCTGCAGACTTTACAGATACAACAGCAGGCGTTCTTGCATATGTATGGGTAAACGGTGAATTAGTTGCTAATGGTGTAGCCATTCCCGGTTTTGCATCCGGTACAAACTGGGTATACAATAAATTCTACTTTGACCAGTCAGAAGATGAAAATACAGTAGCATATATTGACAATGTTAAGGTATTTGAAACAGCAACTCTTGACAGCCACGCTTCAAAAGATTTTGAAATCAGCGTTACTTTCGACTCTTCACTTGAAGTAACCGAAGATGCGGTAACAGTTCCTGCAGATGCAACAGTTGCAGATGTAAAGGCACTTATTACAGCAGATGGCTGCACCCTTGCATTTATTAAAGACGGTGCACTCTTGGAGGATGCAGATACTGCAGCAGATGCGACACTTTATGTGAATGCAGCAAACAACATAGGTTACAAATGCTACACTTTAATAGCAGGAGAAATTGATAATCCTGATGATCCCGAAATTCCCGGTGATATCGCTGATGTAACCAAAACATATTTTGACATTAACTTTGAAAACTGGACCACATGGGGCGAGAATAATTTCAGTGGCGCAAAACAAAGCGACGGAACTGCAATTAGTCACGAGTGGGGCGGCGATCCATACTATATTTCTGCGGTGGAAGATGCTTTAAAAGGCGGAAAGGTTATGAAAGGTACCATTCCCACATCAGGCGGAAGTTCTGATGGATATCTTCTGCGTTCAAGAATGAGAGTAGCCGATGGTCATCCTTCAAGTTATACCAATGTGGCTGTTCTCTGGAATGAATTCTCAGTTAAATATGAAGGCGGATTTGTTGGTTTTGGTACAAATGAAAACGATGAAGCAAGAAGTATCATAAGCGTAAATAAAAACGGTCAACTTGCACTTGGTGCACGTTGGGGCTACAACGAAGTTGGCGGAGGCAATTTTGAGGCAGGAACAATAGTTTCCGGCGGTCAACTTGAACTTGGAAAATGGTATCACATTGCAGTAGCAGCAGATTTTACAGATACAACAGCAGGCGTTCTTGCATATGTATGGGTAAACGGCGAATTAATTGCTGACGGCGTAGTAATTCCTAATTTCCAATCCGGCACTAACTGGGCATATAATAAGTTCTACTTTGACCAGGCAGAATCTGAGGGAAGGGTAGTATATCTTGACAACATTAAGATATATGAAACTGCACATCTTGATAATCATGCTGCAATAAATCTTACAGATGAAAATCCGGATGATTATATCACAGTGGAAGGCTCTGAAATTATAACTCCTTCAAGAGCAACCATCGGTGATGTAAAAGCCGCATTCCCCGAAGCAGAATTCAGATTTGAAAAGAATGGTGAAGAAGGCATAGTGGTAGTTACTGACGACAGCGAAAGCGTTTCAGGTGCTACAGTATATCTTTATTCAAAAGACAAATTAGCAGCAAGACCTTATGTGCTTTCTCTCATGGAAACAAATATAGAAGTAACAGTTAATGAAAGTGCAGCAGGTGAAAGTTCAGGCGCAGGTATGTATTCTGTCGGTGATAAAGTAATAATTAATGCCGGCCAGAGAACAGACGGATACGGATTTGTAAACTGGAGTGTAGAAGGGGTAGAAGTAGAAGATGCAACTTCGCCGGTTATTGAATTCATAATAACAGATGAAGAAACAACGACTATAACCTTTACTGCAAATTGGGTAGAAGTTATCTCATATCAGGTTGAAGTTATCGGAAGTTATGCAACCGAAACCGGTGCCGGACTCTATGGTGAAGGTGTACAGGTAAGAATTGATGCAGGTGACAGAGAAGGCTATAGATTCGACGGATGGACTGTTGAAGGAATTGAAAATATAGATGTATCTCAGAAAGTCATCGAATTCACTATGGATACAACTCCCAAAACATTTACTGCAAATTGGCACGTTATTCCTAAATATACAGTTGAAATAAGCGGAAGTTACGCTGAAATTTCTGGCGCAGGTGAGTATTATGAGGGTCAAACCGTAACAATCAACGCCGGAGAAAAACCAAAAGCAGAGTATAATCGCTGGAAACCCACAGGTGTTACACTTGATAACCCCCGTGACAAAGTCACAACATTCACAATGCCTGCAAATAACGTAAAAATCATTGCAAGCTGGTATACCTATGCATCGTCTGCAGTTAGCGGCGGCAGCGGTGGCGGCGGAGAGAGAAAGGCTATATATAAGGTTGAATTTGTAACAAACGGCGGAAATGAAATTCCCAAGCAGGAAATTGAAAACGGCCAAACTCTTTCTGTGGAAACACCTGTAAAAGATGGATTTGTTTTTGAAGGATGGTATCTTGACGAGGCACTCACTGAAAAAGTAACACTTCCATATACAGTAAGTGCAAAAACCACTCTCTATGCAAAATGGATAGATAAGTCAGAAGTTGAAACTGATCATGAATCCGTATCAAAAGATGAATGGCTGAATCCTTTCAACGATGTCAAAGAGAGCGACTGGTATTTTGAACCTGTCAGATATATGTATGAAAGACGTTATTGTGAGGGACTTGGATGGGGACAGTTCGGACCTGATGTTAACCTTTCAAGATCAATGCTTGTCACAATCTTATACAGAATTGAAAACCAACCTGCATCATCTGAGGCTTCAAACTTTGTTGATGTTGAAAAGGGTTCATGGTATGCAAATGCAGTTGCATGGGCAGCAGCAAACGGCATAGTTACGGGTTACAACAACTATACCTTTGCACCTGATGATTTAATCACAAGAGAGCAGATTGCTGCAATCCTCTACAGATACGCACAGTTCAAAGGCTATAGCGTAGCAGATTCAAAGGATATTTCAGGATATTCTGATTCCTATCTTGTTTCCTCTTATGCACACGCATCACTCGGCTGGGCTGTTGCAAACGGATACATCAATGGTAGAACAGAGGCAACAATTGCACCCTGTGATAATGCAACAAGAGCAGAAGCACTTACCATACTTTACAGATTTATAAAGAAATAACAGACGATATGGAGAAACAGCAATGATAAAAATCGGAAATGAAAAAACAACCCTTATCTTTGATGGTGAAAAAGGATGTTTAAAATCCATTCAATACGGAAAGAATGAAATATCCCTTTTAAGCAGACTCTGGAGGGTGGAAACAAATGATGGCGATATTGAAATTGAAAATATGACCTCGTTTTCACATCAGATATACGGAAATATGCTTAAACTTTTCTGGAAAAATGAAAAAGCCCTGATAACCGTTACAGTAAGGGTTGAGGAATGCGGAAAAATATACTGGAGCATAAACGCAGATCTTAGTGGATCAAACGGTGTAGGGAAGGTCATATTCCCCATATTTGAAGGTCTCAGATTTGAAAAAGAAGATTATCTTTTAATTGGCTATCAAAATGGCACCCTTCTTAAAAATCCTGTAGATTCGCTCCTTAGCAAAGTTGACAAGTATCCTTTCTGGATGGGCAGAGGAAGTTATGCCTATGAAAATGACTATCCGTCAGGTCTTTCCTATCAGTACACAGCGTTTTACAGCCTTGAAGAATTTGGTTACTATTTTGCAACAGAAGATGAAAATGCTAACATGAAAAGTTTCAGATGGTCATATAATAAAGATCTTTACGCAATGGATTTTTCAATAATCAATTATCCTGAGAATATGGGAAAAACCACAAACTACTGTATGCCCTATGAATTTGTTTTGAAAATGTATGAGGGAGACTGGCAGGATGCCACAAAATTGTACAGAAAATGGGCTATAAAACAGAAATGGTGCAAGGAGAAACTTTCAGAAAAGCATATCCCTGAAAACGTTTTAAAAACAGACCTGTGGAGAGTAAATCACACAAACGGAAAACTTGGCACAAGAACTGAAGAGTACTATGACACATCTTTAATGCTTAAAGATTATCTTGACTGTAATATTGCTCTTCACTGGTACGGATGGAATCTCAATCACGAACATGATTGGGATTCACCCGACTATTTTCCTGATGAAGTAAGGAAAATCGGTTGGCCCGAGAAACTCAAAGAGTGGAATAAACGTTTTAGTGATGAAGGTATCGTAAAAATACCCTACACAAACGGACGACTTTGGGAGAAAACCACTAAATCATGGGATGAATTTGGTGTAGACACAGCAGCAATAAAAATAGAATCCGGTGAAATCTCCAACGAACCCTGGTCACCGCTGCAGCGTCTTGTCACAATTTGCCCGACTTGCGCCCTCTGGCAGAATAAGGTTATGGACATGTGCAGAGAATTTGCTGTGGACGAAGGTTTTGACGGAGTATATCTTGATCAGATAGCATCTTTCAATGCAATGCTTTGCTTTGATGAGAAACATCCTCACCCCATAGGTGGAGGAAGTTGGTGGAATGATTCATACCACGCAATGCTTCGCGGCGTAAGATCCATTATGGGTAAAGACCGTATTATTACAACAGAATCCTGCTGTGAAACATATATTGATGTTTTTGACCTTTTCCTGGTTCTTGACACTTGCTTCCAGCATACTGCTCTCAATTCAGTTATGGAAAACGGAAATTCTATTCCCGTTCCTCTGTTTAGCATGATATATGGTGATTATGCCTTAAGTTACGGTTCAATCTGTTGTTTCCCTGACAATCTTGACCGCTTTGAATATAACTATATCAAAAATATTCTCTGGGGAATGATTCCAAGCATTGAAGCAGGAGAAATGCATGAACTTGAAACCAAGAAGGATTATCTTGACGCTGTAAAACGCGGAACAGATTTTTACAAGGAAAACAAAGAGGATATTCTCTATGGAAGACTTCTCGAAATTCCGAAATATTCCTGTGACACATTTGAAATCACATGGCAGGGAGAAAACGAACTTAAAAACAACAGCACTTACACATTCACAGATAAAGTTCCCGAAATCAGTGCAGTTATATGGATGGATAAAAACGGAAATAAAAAGCTCTATGCGTATAACTTTGCAGATAAAAAATCATCTATGGAGCTTTATGGCAAAAAATATGAGATTGATGCAAAGAGCTTCAGCATAGCAAATTTGGACTAAAATACTGAAATAATAATTAGTGCAAACAACAAAAATGAAAAACACACCCCGCAAAAATGATGCGAGGTGTGTTTTTCATTATCAGAGTTTTATAATTTCTAAAAAAATGATTTTATCACGACAGAGTCTTATGGCTTGCATATACCGCATGGTGAGTATCCGTTGTCTGTGAGCCATTTTTTGCTTCCGTTATAGCTTTCTTTGTTTTTTTCTTTTATGTCTTTAACCGATGAACAAGACGGCAAATGAAATTTTTTTGTGTTTGTATTTATGACATATTCAGACTTATCTTTGTCTGAATAATTCTTCTTTTCTTCGTTGTTCGTAATAATAGCATTATCTGATGAAAGTCTGCTTTTGCCGTTTGAATAGTCAATTTCTATCCCCGGCTGAATATTATTTACAAACACATTAAATGACACGCCTTTGCCCTTATCTTCCACAGAATAGGCTTCCATCTGAACTCCTTTTGCAAGAAGGTTGTTTCCTTCAAAAACAGGCGTCACTCTATACATAACGTGGTTTCCGGTTTCCCTGACATAATCTGCGACCATGTTTTCAAACGGGAGCATACCTTCGGTGTTCATATACCGTGTTCCCGTGATAAGATTTCTTTCGTTGGCGTTTTCGCCCGAAAGTTGAAAACCTATGAGATGGCATCTGTTGTACAGATATTTCCCGTCAACAATGTCATATTTTGCCATTTGCCATCCTGTTGGTTTAACCTGACCGATTGGACCTCTTTCCTGTGTCGGCATTATATCTTTTCCGATGCACGCAAATGCCACACCGCATCTTCCGAGATAGTCAAGTTCCGAATAAAATTCAAAAGATTCGGTCGTTATTTCGTAGTCCTCAAATTCAGGTGTGTTGTTGTTTATCACATCATATGTTAAGTATGATATATTTTCTTCATAAACCACGCAGGAAGAAAATGCAAGTGATACACATATTAAAAACAGAAACAACTTGATGTTTTTACATTTCATAATGATTCCCTTTCACATCATATTGAATTTAACAAGTGGTTATAATCCTATTGTAACAGTAAAATTTGTTATTGACAAGGGGAATAAGTATAAATCAAAAAGACTGCGAAGATTTTGTTTCGCAGTCTTTGTTAAAATTCACACTTAAAGATTAATTACAGTTTCCGCCGCTGCAAGGTCTGAAAGATTCACAGTCTGTACATTTAACTTCTGTGGGGTTTGCTTCGTGAGTTCCCACATTGATTTTGTCAAGTGAGCAGAAATTTTCGTTTCCGCAGTGGTACATACACTGTTTTACTGTACAACCGATTGATTTGTTAGCGTTGCATTTCATAATAACAACCTCCGTTAATAATTTTTGTTTTGATAAAATATTTCCGAGATGAAAACATCTCTTTTATCATTATGTCCTTTTAATTCTGATTATATTCTTTTCATTAGACAGACACGGATAAGCAAAAGCGGATACGTGAAGATATAGTCAGACCACCAACTTTGAGTGAGTTGGCAAAAAGCTATTGTGTTCTACAGACAATCCGAACTGTAGACGACGATTACTGTTGGTCAAATTCTCGACATTAACGGAGTGTGAGAGAATTCGACAAGTAATAAATCATGAATCTTATTGGGTGTAAAATCACACAAATTTACAAAATACAACAATTATTTTTCTAATCTTGTTGAAATGAGTAGAAAATTATGGTATAATTATCACACGGAAGGAATTTTGTTAAAGGAAAATTAAGATTTTACAGAAGATTCGACAACATATCTCATCTCGTGTGTGCTATAATTTTATGGTATATGTGAGGTGATAACTGATGTCAAAAGAAAAGGGCAAAGGTGATATTATGCCAGTAATTATTGAAAGAATCATAACTATTGAAAGGGCAGAAACAGATGCTTTCATCAAGAAACAAAACAAACGTCTTGAAAGACTTAGAGCGATGGAACAAAAGAAACGAGAAGGCAAAAGAGTAAATACAAAACCAATTATCGAAGGATTGCAAAAAGCTGGTATATTGGACAAGCATGGTAATTTAGCATCCCCTTATAGAGACGAGGAGTGATTTTATGTCTAATTCTCATTCTAAATCTCATTTGATGTACTCTACCCTTCCGAATATTATTATCGGTTTTCATGGGTGCGATCAAAAAGTTTTTGAAAAAATTCTATATAATCATGAGCCTTTTAAGTCCAGTATGAATGATTACGATTGGCTTGGGAATGGAATGTATTTTTGGGAACAAAACTTAGAACGTGCGTGGGAATGGGCTAAATGCGGAGTTACCAATCCAAAACTACATATTGAAAACCCTGCCGTAATAGGGGCTGTTATCGACTTGGGTTTCTGTTTAAATCTTCTTGATAGTAGTCATATTCAAATTTTAAAAACACAGCATGAGATATTAAAATCAAAAATGTCATTGTTAGAGCAACCTATGCCTATTAATAAAAATAGAAAAGGTAACGATGACCTACTTTTAAGATATTTAGATTGTGCTGTTATCGAAGACTTGCATAAAGACAGGGATGAAGATGGCGATAGACCATATGACTCTGTGCGAGGAGTATTTTTTGAAGGCAAGCCTATTTACGAAACTTCTGGATTTATGGAACAATCACACATTCAAATATGTGTTAGAAATCCTAATTGTATAAAAGGATTTTTTGCTCCGAAAGATATAAATACCAAATGGATTAATCCTTAACCAAAACAAATTTTATTATATCCGTTAATAAACAAATATTGAAAATTTTGTCACCTTATGATATAATATAATATAATACAAAAAGAGGTGATGATATGGAATTTAATGTATTTAAAATTATAGAAGATTTTAGAAATAAAAAAGGGCTATTTATCGATAAGACGTTTGATGACATGAAGAAAATGTCTTCGATTGTCCTACAAATGCTTATTGACATTAAAGAAGTTCCTTTTAAATGCGAGACCACTATATATAAAACCCGAAATCAAATACAACCGGAAATTACACGTTTAATTAAAAATTTTGACGGGAAATACTATTCAAGAAGTAAAGCAAGATTAAAATATGCAAATGCATCAATTGGTTTTTTAAAAGAATTAAAATACATTCTAGATCTTCCTTGTGAACCCTATTCTGATTTAACATGTAACTCTTTTCTTACTTTAATAGAACATAGAGATTATTTCACTATTTATTCATATGGTGAAGACACTTTTCTTGAAAAAATAAGGAAACTATCTACCCATTACTATCGAAAAGTTGATGATAGTTGGAATTCTGTTTGTGATGCAAAAACTCTAATAGACAATTCGATTATTTGAATTTAATTAAATAATTATATAAAACTATAGCACCCAAACAGGGTGCTATTTTGATAAGAATTATGTATAGGAATTTTAACGAGAGGAATGATTTAATATTAATCTCATTCAAAAACTAAAAGAGAGATTTGTGGATAAATCTTACGACAAGTTTACGACCTACAAAGTATCGGACACCACAAAGGTTGTTGTAATAACTCATTACAACAAACAAGGTATACCGACATATAGATGGTCTTATATGGCTGATATAGATGTACACTTAGCCCCGTAAGAATAGTCCTATAATAGCAACAATTAAACCTAAAGAAGCGATAATAAGAGTTGACCAATCTCTAAATTCTTTAACACGATTGGTCTTCTCTATTTCATTACGATAAGCGACATAGATTTCTCCTTCGGGAGACAATATGTATCTGCCTGTCTCTCGTGTGCGTTCAGCAAAAGGACTGTCATCTTCCCTTTCTTCTTTTGGTATGTCAACTCTTTCCGACTTAATGATGTCGATAAATTTAAGCCGTCCAGCAACTTTGTTGTCAGAGATTTCAAAAGGAATGCCCGGCTTTTGGTCTTTAATTGCCTCCCATTGTTCTGGCAGTAGTTTGGTTTGATTAGGGTCATAGTCAGATATTAATTTCATAGTGTCGTTGTTCATATGTATCCTCTCCTATTGAGTTTGTGGGTTGGTTATCACGGTTTCCACTTATGACCGCAATTAGCACAACGATTTACAGTATTGCCACTACCTAAAAATCCCCACATAAGGCTATATCCTCTTTGACCTGCTGTGATTGATGTTGAACCACAACGAGGACATTTGGGCTGATTTGGTTGGGGTTTAGACTGAGCCTTACTTTGTTCTTGTTGGTTAACTTGATTTCTGAATTGTGACATTTTGAGTTCGTACTCAATAATGTCTTTTTCTTTAAGGGATATCATGGTTTCAAGAAATGCACTGTCTTTAGAAATATTATTTATAACAATCAAATCTTAAAGAGGTAAATTAGAAATTGGATAGAATTCATTTTGTTTGCATACGGGACAAAATATTGTGTTTCCTTCGGTTTGATATCCGCAAATTTTACAATGTTTTTTCATACTATAACCTCCTATGATATATCACCGTCCGTTTTTATAGTATATCATAGAATCCATTTTTTTCAAATTGATAGCACACTATGATAAGAATGATGGATTTCAGTGGTTTTCTAAATTTCTAACAAAAATAACAGTAAGTGAAAATGCAAAAGAAGTTTTAGAAAAAACTAAAAATTGGGATATTTCGGTTTTAGAAACCGAAGATCAGTTCAACAACTTATACAAGGCGGTTGGAGCGACTGACGATAGTCTTAAATCTTTTCTTACTACCAAAAAAGAAGCATACAAAACCAAAGACCTTGAAACCTATATTAAATATCAAAAAGATATGAATAATGGTTTTAAGCAGTTGACCGCAAGCGCTAAAACTATGGCTAAAAATCTCGCTATTGATTTTGCGATAATTGGTGCTGTCAGAGCCGTTAGTGATATTATTGGATTGATTGGCAAGGCTTTTGAAGAGACAAAAGATGTCTTTGAAGAATTCGATGAACTAAGTTCTGAATTATCAAGTGTTGAATCAGAACTTAGTGGATTAAACTCGGAACTCAGTAGCGTAGAAAGTCAAATTGAAGCAATACAGTCTAAAGGCGAGTTGTCTTTTGCCGACAAAGAAGAATTATCTCGATTAGAAGGCATATCCTCCGAACTTGAACATCAAATTAAACTTACAGAAACACTCCAAGAAAGTTTGAAAAAGTCTGTAAGTATTACTGGACTCGATGCGTATAATACGTATGCAAACTCCACCTCTTTCTATAGTACGCAAATAAAACAAGAAAGAAAAAAGGAAGCGGAATCTATTGGCTCCACAATAGGTAATATTGCTGGTATGATTATTGGTCTTGTGGTAGCAAAAAACCCAATGGTCGGGGCGGGTGTTGGTTCTGCACTTGGTGACCTTTTGGGTGGTGCTGGCGGAAGTGTTTATGGAAGTATTTCTTATGATTCCGAAGCTTCTGTAGGTGAGATAATTGACAAGATGAGCCTTGAGAGAACTAAACTCACAAATGCTTTAGATGAGGCATATGAGGCTTATACAGATGATAGAAGTGACGGTAATAAAAAGAAATGGGAAGAAGCTTCTCAAGCATTAAACGATTATAATACAGCGTTAAGCGAGTATTTCATTTCCTGTTTTTTTGCCCTTAAAAAATCCGCAGATGTTTTCAAGGGTAATTTCACAAATATTTTCCAGCGCTTCGTTTGTAAGAAAAGCCTGATGGGAGGTAATTATAACATTGGGCATTGAAAGAAGCATTGCAAGTTTTTCGTCTCTGTCTGTCACATCTGACATATCTTCAAAAAATAAATCTCCTTCTTCCTCGTAAACATCAAGAGCTGCATTTCCGATTTTTTTTGATTTTAAACCGTCAATCAGTGCGTCGCTGTCAATAAGCGCTCCTCTTGAGGTGTTAATGATGCACACTCCGTCTTTCATATTTTTTATGGAATTTTCGTCAATTATGTGTTTTGTTTCTTTTGTCAAAGGACAATGGAGAGAAATAATGTCACTTTTTTTGCACAGTTCATTAAAGGAAACATAGCACAGGCTTTCATCAGATGGGAAAGGATCGTAACAAATAACATTCATTCCAAATCCCTTGCAAATATTTGCAAAAACTCTGCCGATTTTTCCTGTGCCCACAATTCCGACAGTTTTTCCGTGAAGATCAAACCCTGTCATTCCAACAAGGGAAAAATTGTAATCTCTTGTGCGGATATATGCCTTATGAAGTTTTCTGTTCAGACAAAGAAGCATTCCGATTCCGTGTTCAGCAACCGCATAGGGAGAATAGGCCGGCACTCTCACAAGAGATATCTTACCCTTTGCAGATTTCAGGTCAATATTGTTGTATCCTGCACACCTCATAGCAATAAGTTTTATTCCAAGGTCACAAAGGGTGTCAATAACATTTTTGGTAATATCATCATTTACAAATGCACACACAGCATCGCATCCTTTTGCCATAACAGCCGTGTCTTCCGTTAGTTTGTATTCATAGTATTTAAAATTAATACCATATTTATCCGATAGTTTGTCAAACCATATTCTGTCATATGGCTTTGTATCAAAAAATGCACATTGTATCATCATATCGCTCCTTTTTTATAACATAGAAAATTACGCGCATTTCGTGCGTAATTATGCTTGTTTCAAAAAAGATTTCCTTCTCGCCCTAAAGGATTGGGGCAGGGGGGTGATGATTGAAAATCTTTTTTATTAAATAATGTCCATAACTTGCCGATTTATACATTGAAGTGTTGACTAAAAAGATTTACAGTGGTATAATTTCGGTGGTACACAAAGGAGACATAATTATGAAAAAAGAATCTGTCGTTCAGATGATAAAATTTACGTTGTTTTCCGCATCTGCAGGAATCATACAGGTAATTTCATTTGTTGTTTTCAATGAACTTTTCCATTGGGTATACTGGCCAGCTTATCTTGCATCTCTTATATTATCCATTATCTGGAATTTTACATTTAACAGGCGCTATACATTTAATTCCGCAGCCAACATTCCAAAAGCAATGCTAAAACTTCTTGGATTCTACGCAGTTTTCACACCATTGTCAACGTGGTGCGGAGATCTTTCGGAAAGCGTCGGAATTAACGATTACATAATCCTTGCAAGCACAATGATTTCAAACTTTGTTCTTGAGTTTTTATTTTCTAAATTTGTAATATATAAAAATCATGAGAATACGAGGAGAGATAAGGAAATATAAATGAATAGTATAAAAAAAGAAAATAAGGAGTTCTGGGCACTACTTTTGCGCCTTGCTCTTCCGATAGCATTTCAACATCTTTTAATAAACTCGCTCACTTTTGTGGATACTCTTTTTATGAGTCAACTGGGTGATATTGCACTTTCAGCATCGGGCATGGCAAATCAGTGGAACTGGTTGATGAGCATGATTTCTTTTGGAATCTGCTCAGGCACTGCACTTTTTGTTGCTCAGTACTGGGGCGCAAAAAAGACAGATGAAATCAGGCGTACATACACCGTTGCTTTTTCAAGTGGTCTTGTTGTGGCACTTTTCTTTATGTGTGTGGCACTTGTTTTTCCGCAGACAATAATGAAAGTTTTTAACCGTGATGAAAGAGTTGTATCAACAGGTGCAGCCTATCTTCGTGTTGTAGCATTCACCTATCCTGCAACTGTTGCCACGTCAGTTATGAGCACGGTTCTTCGCTCCACCGAGCGTGTAAAACTTCCGATGGCAGTATCTCTGATTTCCACAAGTATGAACATTTTTCTTGATTACGCTCTCATTTTCGGCAAATTTGGTCTTCCTGAAATGGGTGTTAAGGGTGCTGCACTTGCTACGGCGATTTCTGCCTGGACAGGTCTTGTTGTGCTTGCGACAATTTCAAGAATAGAAAAAAACATTCTGATAATTCCCATAAAAGGCTTTTTCTCATTTACGTTTGCCGATTTTAAATTGTTTATGAAAAAGGCTTCACCTGTAATTTTCAACGAACTTATGTGGGGACTTGGAACTGTTTGCAACAATGCAATTTACGCCAACACAGGTCATGAGAATTATGCCGCATGCACAATCCTGAGAACAGTCGAAAGCTTGTGTCTGATACTTTTCATAGGCTTAAATGACGGTGGTGCGGTAATTGTAGGAAAATCAATAGGAGAGGGTGACTATGACAGGGGGTATAACAGAGCCAAAAGACTTGTTGTTTCAACACCTGTTATAAGTGCATTTATCGCCATCTTTGCCATTGTATTTAAAGAAAAGGTTATATATCTTTTCAATATGAGTGGAAACATCACCGATACTACAATTAAAATTGCAGGAATTCTTATTATCATATACGCAGTGGAACTCTGTTTCCGAAATATTCCCTACACTCTCATATGCGCAGTGTTTCGCTCCGGCGGTGATTCTTACACCGGTGCAAAATATGACCTTCTTTGCCTCTGGGGACTTGCAATTCCCATAACTTTCATCACGGCATTCTGGCTTAAACTTCCGTTTGTCTTGGTATTTCTCATTGAATACCTTGTTGAAGACATTCCAAAGAGTATTTTTTGCATCAAACACTTTATAAGTCGGAAATGGATAAAACCCGTAACAACAGAAAAATCATAATATTCAACCGCTTTGTGCATATCACAGGGCGGTTTCGCTTTTTGTTGTGAGTATTCATATAGCGGGGGCGATAGAAGTTAAAAAAATTTGACACGGTATAGAATAGGTGTTATAATATATGATGTGTGTTAAAATTTAGTTGTGTTGTGTGGAATACAGTAAAGTTTGGGAGATGTATGATATGAAAAGGAATTATATCCGAAACAGATATATATTCATATTTGACGTTCTGAGTATAATTTTCGCAACAATTCTTGCATATATGGTAGTATATACAAACCAAAAGCCGGATGTGCTTGCATTTTGTTCTACAGGCGGAATATATGCAATTTGTGTGTTTTTGACATTTGCAATATTCGGAGTATATAACTATGCCTGGTGCTACAGCGGAACAAGAGAACTTCTTCGTTTTCTTCTTATCAATGTAATTGCTGTTGCTCTTATGTATGCAGTTGACGAAATTCTTCGTATTACTCAGGTAATAACATATTCTCACAGACGTATTAATTTCATTACGGCACTTGTTTCAATTCTTTCAATGACAGTAATAAGAATGTTTTCAAAAGAACTTCACAAAACATACGGATCAAAAATCAAAGAGAAATCCAAAGTGTCCGACGTAAGGACAAGTCGTGTGCTTATTGTAGGTGCAGGTGATGCCTGCCGTATAATATTAAATAACATATCCGGGACATCCGGGGAAAATATGGATGTTATAGGTCTTATAGATGATGATAAATCAAAACTTGGAAAGGTGTTTTTTGGGAAAAAAGTTTTAGGAAACAGAGATGATATTATAAGACTTTGTGATAAACTGGAAATTGACAAAATCATTCTTGCAATTCCAACAGCCTATGCAAAAGACAGAAAAGAGATTATAGACATTTGCCGCAAAACCAAATGCATAGTAAGAACAATCCCCGGAATAAGTGAACTTTTAGAATCACCGGAAAAGGAAAAGATAATTCGTGACATTAAAATTGAAGACCTCTTGGAACGTGACCCTGTTGTGCTTGACAACAGCGGGATAAGTGCACTTGTATTAGACAAGGTTATTATGATAACAGGCGGGGGCGGTTCAATAGGATCAGAACTTTGCCGTCAGGTGATGAAATATAATCCCAAAAAGTTAATAATAGTGGACATTTACGAAAATAATGCTTACGACATACAGATGGAACTCAATGAAAAGTATCCTGATAACAAACCGGTTGTTCTTATAGCATCCATCAGGGACAAGGAAAGGCTTGAAGAGATTTTCGGAAAATATCATCCCGAAATTGTATTTCACGCCGCAGCGCATAAACATGTTCCGCTTATGGAAACAAGTCCGAGGGAAGCAGTTAAAAATAATGTTTTCGGTACATACAATCTGGCCATCACTGCAGACAAATTCGGCGTAAAAAAGTTTGTTATGATTTCTACCGACAAAGCAGTTAATCCCACCAATGTTATGGGAGCTTCCAAGCGTTTTTGCGAGATGATAATTCAATGTATGGAAAACATCAGTTCCACAGAATTCGTTGCAGTGCGTTTCGGAAATGTTCTTGGCTCTAACGGAAGTGTAATTCCTCTTTTTAAGCGTCAGATAGAAAGCGGAGGGCCTGTAAGAGTAACTCACGAGGATGTCATAAGATTTTTCATGACAATTCCCGAAGCCGCTCAGCTTGTAATTCAGGCGGCTTGCTATGCAAAAGGCGGGGAGATCTTTGTTCTTGATATGGGAAAACCGGTGAGAATATATGACCTTGCGGAAAATATTATCAGACTTTCAGGCTACACTCCACATGTAGACATAAAAATCGAAATTATAGGTCTTCGCCCGGGCGAGAAACTCTACGAAGAGCTTTTGATGGATTCCGAGGGGTTAGAGAGCACACAGCATAAAAAAATCTTTATTGGCTCACCGAAATCCATAGACCTTGATGAATTGAAAGAGGGCCTTGAGCTTCTTAGGGAAGCTGTTGAATCGGAAGATGATAACAAGGTTAGAGATGTGTTTGAAAAAGTTGTCCCCACATATATAAGAGATAATGTAACTTTTAATGAAAATTGCAAGAAGCAATATGATAAGGTTAAGGTTTTGATTAATAAAAAACCATAAATTATATTGACTAAATGGAGATTAAGCTATGAGGAATATACCATTTTCACCCCCGGATATATCGGAAAAAGAAATGCAGTATGTAATAGATGCACTGAAAAGCGGCTGGATAACCACCGGACCAAGAACAAAACAGTTTGAGTCAGAAATCGCGAAATATTGCGGCACTGATAAAGCCGTTTGCCTCAATTCCGCAACGGCATGTATGGAAATGACACTGCGCCTTCTCGGGATTGGACCCGGAGATGAGGTCATTACCAGTGCCTACACCTACACCGCATCTGCAAGTGTTATATGCCATGTGGGAGCAACACCTGTGCTTGTGGATACTCAGCCCGACAGTTACTTCATGGACTTGGAAAAACTCGAACAGGCAATCACCCCCAAAACCAAGGCAATCATAGCAGTAGATATAGCAGGAGTTATGGCTGACTATGATCGTATTTTCGAGATAGTAAATGCTAAAAAA
Source organism: Oscillospiraceae bacterium (assembly GCA_015069015.1). Classification (GTDB taxonomy): domain Bacteria; phylum Bacillota; class Clostridia; order UMGS1810; family UMGS1810; genus RGIG1828. The sequence goes on along the minus strand of SVJK01000010.1, from coordinate 24,185 downwards.
AACATTTTTACTCCTGAAAATGATTTGCAAAACGCCATAGGCAGGATAGCTGTTATCGCCGATAGTGCCCACGGTTTCGGTGCGGAATATAAAGGCAAAAAAAGTGGAAGTGTGGCTGATTTCACAAGTTTTTCTTTCCATGCCGTTAAAAATCTTACAACAGCAGAAGGCGGAGCAGTCACCTGGAAAAATATTGATGGAGCCGATAATGAAAAACTTTATAAAGAATATATGCTTTTGTCTCTTCACGGTCAGTCCAAAGATGCTCTTGCAAAAACTCAACTCGGAGCGTGGGAGTATGACATTGTTTCCACATCATACAAATGCAATATGACAGATATTATGGCTTCCATCGGTCTTGCACAACTCCAGCGTTATGACGGTATGTTGTCACAGAGAAAAGAATATCTTGAAAAATATTATAATGAACTTTCTTCATGTGGATTTGATGTTCTATGTCACTACACCGATACATATTCATCAAGCGGGCACCTTTGTCTTACAAGACTTATCGGGAAACAGAGTGAACAGAGAAATGAATTTATAATAAAGATGGCACAGCAGGGGATAGCATGCAATGTGCATTATAAACCATTGCCCATGCATACTGCATACAAAAAATTAGGATTTGACATAAAAGATTTTCCTAATGCCTATAATCAGTTTGCAAACGAGGTATCCCTTCCGCTGAACACCAAAATGACAATGGAAGATGTTGAGTATGTCATTGAAGCGTGTAAATGTGTGCTAAAAAAGTATGAGGTGAAATAATTGAATATTGAGATGAAAAAAGTGTCGATTGCGCATCCGATTAGGATGATTTATACAGTCCAAATACTGTATAAGTGCGGAAAAGATATGGCAAAGAAATATGGTTTACATCATTGGGATAATTCATACATAAAGACATTCGCAATAGTTTTGTTAGGGATTTTCGGAAGGGGGAACACCTATTTAGTTTATAAAGATGTACCTGTTGCCACATTCAGAGTAAATCAAACACAAGATGAATTTCACTTCGGAAAATTGGCAACACATCCAGAATATTCGAGTAAAGGCATAGGCTCGTGGTGCATGGATTATATTGAACGAATGGCAAAAGAACAATGCTGTTCAGCAGTAACCTTGGAGGTCTATGATAAAAGCAATCACGCAAAAGACTTCTATACGCATCGTGGTTACGTTTTGTGCGGAGAAGTAAAAACAAGAAAATATACCGAGTTCAAGATGCGAAAAGATTTGAATATATAACAATTCGTATCGTTGCAAGAAAATTAAGAGGATTTGACATGAAAAAATTATTAGTGATAGGTGCGGGATTTCTCCAAACCTTTGTGATTAAAAAAGCAAAAGAAATGGGATATACCGTCATTACTGTTGATGCAAATCCTAATGCTGAAGGCTTTGCATATGCAGACAAATATGCAATTATCAATATAGTTGACGAGCAGGCTTGCTTGGAATATGCAAAAGCCGAACAGATTGACGGCGTACTTACTGCTGCAACCGATTACGGTGTATTGACGGCTTCCTATATAGCTCAGGAAATGAACCTGCTGGGACTTAAGTATTCCGTAGCAAAGATGATAAAAAACAAATATCAAACAAGAAAATGTTTGTTTGAAAACAATGTAGATGATACTGAACAAGCCTATGAAGTCAGCGAAAACACAAATATTACGGAATTACAGGCTAAGCTCCGTTACCCTGTTATGGTAAAACCTTGTGATGGTTCCGGTTCTCGTGGTGCATCAAGGGTAGATAGTGCAGATGAATTCAAAATTGCTTGCGAGCTTGCGATGAAAGCATCTATTACCGGCAGAGCCACCGTGGAGACCTTCATAGTTGGAAGAGAGTATGGTGCAGAAACGCTTGTAATTGACGGAGTTCCTCATGTTTTTGCTATTATGCAGAAATGGATGACTGAACCACCATATTATGCAGAACTCGGTCACGCTATTCCCAACGATTTATGCGCAGAAACGGAGCAAAAGGCACGCAGATGCGTTGAGAATGCAATAAAGGCGCTTGGCGTGAACTGTGGATCTGTCAATATGGATATGCTGATTACACCGCAAGGAAACGTACATATTATCGACATTGGTGCCCGTATGGGCGGAAATCTGATTGGCTCACACATTATTAAAGCTGGTACAGGTATCGACTATATGGCGGCTATGATATGTAATGCCGTTGGTGATCCTGTGGATTTAACCTCAAAAGATAAAAAAGCCGTTGCAACAAGATTGCTTGCTTTCAATGACGGTGTTATTACTACAATGCCCGATATAAAGGAACTGGAACGGGAATATGGTGTTGTTATCGAGCATCATATGAAGCTGGGCGATACCGTTAATGAGTATCACACAAATTTAGATGGATGCGGTTATATCGTTGCCATAGATAATGGTGTGAATGGAGCGATTGATAAAGCCGAAGAAGTGCTTTGTAAGATAAGGAATACGATTTTTGAATAAGGAGCATAATGATGACTCAGGCAGAGAAAATGCTGAATGAAACACGGCACAAGAAAAATTATAAGGGCTTTTACCAAACTGTGTTTAAGCGCTTTGTTGATATACTCTTTTGTATAGTTGTAATACCGTTTGTTTTGCTCATCACAATACCGATTGGTATTATCATAAAAACGGAGGACAAAGGTCCCATTTTTTATAGTTCCAAGAGAATCGGAAGAAATTTCAAGGAGTTTGGTATGCTTAAATTTCGTTCGATGAAGGTTAATGCACCCGATTTGCGTAATGATGATGGCAGTACATTTAATTCCGAAAACGATCCGAGAGTGACCAAAATAGGTCGCTGGTTAAGGGAAAGCAGTATCGACGAGTTGCCCCAGATATTCAACGTGCTATTGGGACATATGAGCCTCATAGGTCCCCGCGCCGGAGACGTTGAATCAAAAGATACATACGCAGAAGATGAAAAGGACAAGTTGCTTGTTAGACCCGGAATCAGCGGATATACACAAGCTTATTATAGAAATGGTTTAGGCGTTAGAGAAAAAAGATTGTACGATGGTTGGTATGCACATAATGTGTCTCTTGCGCTCGATATTAAGGTGTTCTTCAAAACTGTTGAGACGGTGTTGAAACACGATAATGTCTATACTAATTCAGAGGATGGCACAATAAACGAACCCCAACCCAATCAAATTGAGGAAGTATCAGAGACAAAGAAGTGAGGTGGATGACGGTTGCAAAAGGTTTTATTTATATCGAATCTGTCGAAAGGCGTGAGTAGTTTTTCTATGGCGAGCATTCACGCTACGAATAGTCTTAATGTTGAATTTTACCTTGCTGCAAATTTTGATGGTGCATCGCAGACCAAACTACTTTCAGACGAATCTGAGTATGGTGTACATCTTTGTCAGATCGATTTCGCTCGTTCTCCATATACACGAAAAAATATAACTGCATATAAGCAGTTAGTGAAACTCATTAAGGATGAAAAAATAGATTGCATCCATTGCAACACTCCTGTTGGCGGACTGCTCGGCAGACTTGCAGGAAAAAAATGCGGTGTTAAAAAAGTAATTTACCAAGCGCACGGTTTCCATTTCTACAAAGGGGCACCAAAGAAAAATTGGTTGCTATATTACCCTATTGAGAAATGGTTGGCACACTATACCGATGCACTCATTACAATCAACCAAGAGGATTATGAGATTGCAAAAAGCAAATTCATATTGAGGAATAACGGTAAGGTTTATTATGTTCCCGGTGTTGGAATTGATTTAAAACAATATAATTTTGATAACCTTACTGATGATCGCACCAAATTAAGGGCTGAAATCGGACTTAGTGAAGATGCTACAGTTTGCATTTCTATGGGAGATTTAATTCCTCGCAAAAATTACGGTGTGGCAATCTCCGCTATTGGTCAACTGAAAGAAAAATATCCACAGCTCCATTATGTGATTTGCGGGATCGGACCGGAGCTTGAAAATCTTAAGAAGTTAGCAAATGAATGCGGTGTGGAAGATAGAATTCATTTTCTTGGTTTCAGAAGTGATATAAAGGATTTACTAAAGGCCTCAGATGTGTTTTTGTTCACATCTTTGCAGGAAGGACTCCCTCGTTCCACCATGGAGGCTATGGCAAGTGGCTTGCCAATTGTCTGCAGCAGGATAAGAGGCAACACAGATTTGATTGATGAAGGCAAAGGGGGCGTGCTGTTCGATCCCAAAAATTCCAACGAATGTGCAAATGGTCTTGATAAGCTCTTGTCTTCGGATATTAATGCCATAAGTGCAAACAATCTTGACAGGATAAACGATTTTAGTCTTGACACAGTGACAAGGATAATAAAAGAAATTTATCGAAGTGAGCTCACGGAAAATCTGTGAGGCTTTGACTTCAAGACAAGAAGAAATATAGATTCAAAAGACGAGGGAAAGGGAGAAATTATTAATGGTTGAGCCAAAGGTTAGCATAATTGTTCCGGTATATAACGTAGAGAAATATCTTAAACAATGTGTAGATAGTATAATTAATCAGGATTATCCCAATTTAGAGATAATCCTTGTTGATGATGGTTCAACTGATTCATCAGGGACAATTTGTGATAGTTATTCCCAAAAATATTCTTTTATAACATCTTGTCACAAAGAAAACGGTGGGCTTTCCGATGCCAGAAATTACGGTGTCAGATGTGCTACGGGAGAATATTTTTTGTTTGTTGATTCCGATGACTACATAGAACCAAATTCCATTTCAAAAATTTTAGATATTGCAAAAAGCAACAGAGCAGATGTAGTTTTTCTTGAAGCTCAGAAGGTTTTCCCAAGCGGAGAGATAGTTCCTTTGGGTGATGGGATAAAAGCAGAATTTGTCAATGGCAAATCCAGAGAAGATGTTCTGGCTTTTTTATCTGTGTGCCCAAAATATCCGGCATCTGCCTGCACCAAACTTATCAGAAAATCCTTTTTCGATAATGAAGAAATGTTTTTCCAAAAGGGAACATTTTGCGAAGATATAGATTGGACATTAAAGCTTATATTAAATTCCGAAATCTATGCATACTGCCCGGTAATGCATTATAACTACAGACAGGCAAGAGAAGGCTCAATAACAAGTACAAATACAAATGCTCCGAAGGGTATGAAGGATTTGACTGAAATCCTAAGTAAATGGTCAAAAAAATCCGATTGTTTGTCCGGCGCTGAAAAAGAATTTGTATTAAGTGTTCTTGCCTATGAATATCCCATACTTTTGTATATGTATAGTAAGCTTTCAAAAAAAGAAAAGAAGGCCTATAAGGTGAAATTACAATCATCTAAATACTTTCTCAAGGCAAGAAAAACTGTAAAATATAAGATGATTTATGCACTTTGTTCCATTTTTGGAATTGGAATAACATCATATCTAATAGGATTTTATATGAAAATCAGATAATCAAGAGACAAGGAATATTTACAATATGGTTTGACAAAAATCTAAATCAGAAGTAAATTTCTCATATTTAATGCAATTATTAATAGTGCTTTGGAGGGATATTTTAGTGAAAATATTGTTTTTTAACATAAGAATTGACTATGGTGGTGCGGATAAAATGATGACATATATTGCCAACCATTTATCCAAAACTCACAGCGTGGACTTTTTGACCTATAGAAATGCAGAAGTTTTGCAACCTTTGTCCGATAGAGTAAATCATATTCATAACCCTCTCTACACACATCCCAACAAATTTATAGAGATTTTTGGTCAGATAAAGGCGCTTAGAAAATTCATAAAAGAAAACAAGTATGATTTGTGTGTGTCTTTTTTAAATCCTGCATCCTACATGCTGATTCTGGCAACCCGCGGTCTTGACACTAAGGTTCTTCTGTCGGAACGGGGTGACCCCAATGTGCTTACGAAAAGTAAGAATCCTTTTTTGAGACTCATATTCAAAATTGTTCAGAAAGCCAACGGCTATGTTTTCCAAACAGAGGAAGCCAAAAAGTGTTATAGCAAAAGAGCTCAAGAAAATTCTGTTGTCATACCCAATCCTATGCCCGACAAGGAGATTCCTGAGCCCTATGAAGGAGAAAGAAAAAAAGTTATTGTAACTGTTTCAAGACTGGATTTGCGTCAGAAAAGGCAGGATATTCTCATTGATGCCTTTGCAAAAATTGCTCCAAATTATCCTGATTTTTCTCTTCGTCTCTATGGTGACGGCCCCGACATGGAGAAATTAAAAGACATTGCTGAAAAAACCGGCTTTGGAGACAGAATAGAATTTGCAGGACTTTGCCGAAATGTTCTTTCAAGCATAAATGATTGTGCTCTTTTTGTTCTTTCTTCCGATTTTGAAGGCATTCCCAATGCACTCCTTGAGGCAATGGCATGTGGCATTCCCTGCATTTCAACAGATTGTAGTTCCGGTGGAGCAAGAGTGATAATCAAAGATGGCACAAATGGTATCATAGTTCCCCGAGGCGATGTTGATGCTCTTTCCCGGGCTATGGAAAGACTTATTTGCGAATCTGATTTATCAAAGAAATTTTCTGAAAATGCAGTAGGAGTCATAGAAGAGTTTTCAAAAGAAAAGATTTTCTCCATGTGGGAAGCATACATAAACCAATTGATGAAATAAACATATGATTTTAGGTGATTATGACAATGACATTAAGTTTGCAAAATACTAAAAAATATGCCATAGCATTATATATCATAATTTTTACTATAACCAAATCGGTCATAATAAACAGAGCCAGCCTTCTTGTCGCATTGGGCATTTGTGGTATGGGGTATCTAAGCAATTCGGATTTTAAGTATAAAGGAAACTTTTTCTTAAGAGCCGTTATACTCTATGGAATATTGCTTCTCATATCCATGCTATACACCATCTCGCCCATAGATAGAGCTCAAAAAAGCTATTTTAGCTATCTGACCATGTTTATGGTTGTGTTTTTTGTTGTAGATTCCATAAAAACTGAAAAAGATGTAAAATTCTTCATGAATGTTTTCATAGTAGCAGCGGTTATGAACTGTATTGTCACCTACATAAGGGTAGGTAGTGAGGCATTTCAGCTTTTGGGAAGCAGTGAAACCAATTTCAGACTTGCATCTGAAGAACAAAACGCCAATGTTGTAGGTATGTACTGCGCATATGGGGCAATTTTCTCTTTTCATTTTATTCTGCGTGAAAAACTCACAAAGAAAAAGAAATTGCTATACATCGGAGCCCTTTTGCTGAACTTTGTTTTTGGCTTGCTCACAGGCTCCCGAAAAGCAATGCTGTTACTTTTTGTTGGCATATCCATACTCGTATATTACAAGACCATTCTGGATAGAAATGCTATCAAAATACTATTCAGAATGTTTTTTGCTCTGATTGCTGTAATAGCTCTCATATATTTCATATTGACCAGCGGATATTTTTCTGTTATCAGCGAGCGTCTGGAGGGGCTTTTAGCAGGAATTTTGGGAAATGATGAAGTGGACAATTCCACTATGAGAAGAATGTATATGATAAAAACCGGATGGAAGGTGTTTTGGACTTATCCTATAATTGGTCAGGGTATATCGGCATCCTATAGATATTTCTTAACATATTCTCACAGTAATTTCATTGAAATCTTGATGAACACAGGCGCTGTTGGATTTTTCATATTCTATAAACCCTTTTACACGAGCCTGCGCAAGCTTTTTAAGCAAAGCAGAAAGGATCCTCTATATCCCATAGTGTTGTTTGTCATCCTTTGGTTTATAGTTGTTGGCTTTGGCTTGGTCTTTTACTATTCCAAATTTGAAATGGCAATATTGGCAGTTGCAACAAGCTGGCTGATTATAAAGGAGAATGAAAAAAATGATGAGACTGATAAAAAAAGCATTGAAAAATCCCAAAGCGGCGTTGTTGGTAGTAATAAGTAAATTTCATTTTTTAAGTGATAAAGCCTACATAAAACTTAAATATTTTATTTCTTTTGGAAAAAGGATAAATTTAAAAAATCCAAAAACCTATAATGAAAAACTCAATTGGTTAAAACTTTATGATCGCAATCCCAAATACCCAAAAATGGTGGATAAATTCGGGGTCAGAGAATACATAAAAGAAAAAATAGGGGAGGAGTATCTCATACCTCTTCTGGGAGTGTGGGATAGTTTTGAAGAAATAGATTTTGACTCTCTTCCCAATCAGTTTGTTTTAAAATGTACTCACGATTCAGGTAGTGTCGTTATATGCAAGGACAAAACAACATTTGATATTGAAAAAGCCAAGGAAAAGTTAAACAGAAAATTCAAAAAGAACTTGTATTGGTGGTCAAGAGAGTGGGTATATAAGGATTTAAAGCCCAAAATTATTGCAGAAAAATATATGGAAGACTCTGAGTATAAGGAACTCAGAGATTATAAGTTTTTCTGTTTTAGCGGAGAGCCAAAATGCCTTTTTGTGGCAACAGAACGACCGCATAACACAAAGTTTGACTTTTTTGATCTTGAGTTTAATCACTTGCCTATATTAAACGGTCATCCAAATTCTGAAAAACAAATAGAAAAGCCGAAATGCTTTGATAAGATGATAGAACTTTCCAAAATTTTATCTCAAGGTATGAAGCATGTGAGAGTAGATTTTTATGAAATAGACGGAAGAATTTACTTTGGCGAACTGACATTTTTTCACTATAGCGGTTTTATAGATTTTGAGCCTGATGAATGGAATTATAAATTTGGTGAATGGATAGATTTGTCTAAGTAAAAATAGCGGAGGTTTTTATGAAAATCGGGATTGTTACAGTATATAATTCATATAATTGCGGAAGTTTTTTGCAGGCGTATGCTTTGTATAAAACTCTTATAGAAAATCACGATGTTGTTTTTTTAAAAAGAGAGCCATATAAACCCGGAAAACTTTGGTATCGTGTTTGCCTGGCAATTAAATATGTAATGAGAAGGGATTTCCGAAGAGCAGGACTCATTTTCATAGAGCATTTTTGCTTTAAAAAAATGCAAAAAAAGCTTCCCAAAACAGACACCCTTGACGGTCTTGACCTTGTCATATACGGCAGTGACACCATATGGAATTTAGATGTCAGGTACTTTAGAGATAACTGGGAAAAGTACTGGGGCAATGGAGTTAAAAACAAAAAGATAACCTATGCCGCATCAGTAAGTTCTACCGACAAAAAAGAATTTTCAGACAATCCGGAATTAAAAAAATGCATAAATGAATTTTCCGGTGTATCGGTTCGTGATGAACATACATATGCAATAGCACAGGATTTACTTGAAAATAAAAAGCCTGTAAGAGTAATTGATCCCACAATGCTTTTGTCTCCTGATGATTATGTTGATGTTACGGGTAAGTGCAAAAAAGACGGATTTATACTTGTTTATTTTTTTGGCGACATGACAAAAGAACAGAAAACACAAATGAAAAATTTTGCAAAGTCTCACAACAAAAAAATAGTCTTTTTCGGAAAAAACATTCCTTTTTCTCCGAAGCGTATGATTTCCTGTTATAAAGCGGCAGATTATGTAATAACCAACACCTTTCACGGAAACGTATTTTCCATATTGTTCAATAAAAAATTTATAAGCTATGGGAAACACCAGAAAAAGGTATCCGGTCTGTTGGAAGAATTTGGATTGTCCAAGAGACTTTTGAATAATGACGACGCTATTGATGAGGTTTTATCTTCAGAAATAAATTATGACAATGTAAACGCCCTTTTGAGCGAGAAAAGAAACAAGTCACTAAACTATTTGAAGCAGTTTACAGATGGAATGGACGGCGAATTTTAATGGGAAGAGCAAATGCTTTAAAGAAGAATATACTTGCAGGCTGGCTTGGAGAAGCTGTAACACTAATAAGCGGGCTCATACTTCCCCGTCTCATATTAGTTGCCTTTGGCTCATCCTGCAATGGGCTTTTAAGCTCTATAGTTCAATTTTTAAACTTTTCGACACTTTTAAGAGCCGGTGTGGGAGCAGTAACCAGAGCTGCACTGTTTAAACCTCTTGCTGATGGAAACAAAAATGAAATAGACAAAATAATGGCAACAACCCAAAGCTATATGAATAAAATTTCATTTTTGGTGGGACTCTACATTGCCATATTGGCTATTGTCTATCCTTTTGTTGCAAAAGGTGAATATAACTGGTGGTATATATTTACACTGACTTTTATCATAGGCTCAACCACATTTGTAGATAACCTTGTGGGTGTAAAATACAAGGTCCTTTTTCAGGCTGACCAGAAGTATTATGTTGAAATAATCTGCGTTGCTGTCTCAAAGATTGCATCACTTATTATTTCGGTAGTACTGATAAAACTCGGATATGGTATTCATATAGTCAAGATAGGGGCAGCACTTGCAACTCTCTTAAATCCGCTTGTCATCACCATATATTCAAAAAAGACATATAACATTGATTTTTCTGTTGAGGGAGACAACAGTGTAATAAGTCAGCGTTGGGATGCATTTGCTCAGCAAATGGCAATTATCGTTAATTCAAACGTAGGACTCACAATTCTCAGTTTATTTGCTAAATTAACAGAAATTTCTGTATACACGGTTCATTATATGGTAAGTCATATGATGGAAAGTGTTTTTGTTGCCACAACTGTGGGTGTTACATCAACCTTTGGAAATATCATAGCGAAGAATGAGGATGAAAACTTAAAGAAAGTCTTTTTATTCATTGAATGGGGCTTTTTTGCTGCTTTTGCAGTGGTTTTTTCAATAACTGCGGTTATGATAACTCCTTTTATCAGTATATATACAGACGGTGTATCAGATGTAAATTATATTCGCCCGATTTTTGCTATTATGATGACCGCAGCTGCATTTGGAAGCTGTATGAGAAGACCTTATCAGTCTTTGGTGGAGGCTGCAGGTCATTTTAAGCAAACACGCAACAGTGCTGTAGCAGAGGTAATTATAAACGTTGTTGTATCAATAATAATGCTTAAATTTTTCGGTATTATTGGCGTGGCGATAGGCTCATTTGCCGGTTCATTATTCCGTTCTCTTCATCTTGCACTGTATTCTATGAAGAATATAATAAAGCTTCCTAAACGTCATCTGGTTAAAACATATATCGTATATTTTGCTACATTCCTGATTATTATCCTTGTATGCAACAAAATGGTAGTTGCAAGACCTGATAATTATTTTTCGTGGGCATGTTACGCCATACTTGTTTCTGTTGTAGCAGTGGTGATAGTTGCGGTAGTTAGTCTTGTGTTTAACAGGCATGAACTGATATATTTGAAAAACAAATTATTATCCAAATCAGGAAAATAAACTAAGGAGGAGTATAATGAAGGCACAGTTAAAGCACATAGCTGTATCATTAAAAGAGATGTACAAGGAACTTACTGCCCATAGAAATCCAATATACAAAAAGAATCGTCTTGAGGCAGATATCGTAAGACTCGTTCACTCCATTGAAAAAGGACTTTCAATACAAAATCCCCGACTTGGATTTGGAGTTTCTAAAATAGATCATTTATTTGCTCTTGCCAAAAGATATCTTGAAACAGAAAAAGAAGATTTCGGATGTATATATTTTATTGTTGATGCTTTAGAGGCATATTTGGATTTTCATAAGAAAAATGAGTTTGAAAATGATGATATCATTAAGATAAGAAAAAACTATGAAAATCTTTGTACCATGTTACCTGACAAAGAAAGTATATACGGCGGAACACTTGAACTTCTTCTTTCTGATATGGATTTTAATTCAGAAGAAATTGAAAAGCTTTTCAATACAAGGCACAGCATCAGAGAATTTTCGGGCGAAGAAGTAGACGAAGAAACAATAAGAAAAGCAATCAGTTTGGCTCAGCGTTGTCCCTCTGCTTGTAACAGACAGGGAGTGAGAGTTTATTCGGTAAAGGGAAGTGATTTTATTTCCCAATATGGACATTCACTTGAGGGCATAGGTGGGTTTGCTCAGGATGTTGATAAGTTTTTGCTTATAACCGGGAAAAAATCTGCATACGCTTTAGGTGAGAAAAATCAGTTCATTGTTAGCGCGTCCATGTTTGGTGCATATTTGACTCTCACACTTCACGCATATAACATTGGGGCATGCACTATTCAAAGACCTCTGATTTCCACCAAGCCTTGGGAATCATATAGGAAACTTAAGGGAATACCTTCAGACGAACAACTTGTAATGCTGATTGGCATAGGAAAGTATAAGGAAAAATGCACAGTCCCTTTGTCGAAGAGATTTGACATAGATAAAATATACAAAAATCTTGATGGAAAAAGATAAGGACGATGGATAAAGTGAATTGTTCAGATAAGTACACGCAAATATTCAAAAAAGAACCGGACAGTGTGAGTTTTTGCCCATATAGGGTTTGCCCTTTGGGGGCGCACTCTGATCATCAACACGGAAAAGTAACGGGATTTGCAATAGACAAAGGTATAAGCATTGCATATGGTGCAAATCCTGACGGCAGAGTTGAAATTGTTTCCATGCAGTTTGGGGATAAACAAGAGAGTTTTCACGTTTCCCATGTTTTGGAAAACCCTCAGAATAATTGGGCAGATTACCTTCGCGGTGCCGCCTGGTCCCTTGGAAAAAAATATCCTCTGGAAGTGGGAATCAGCGGTGTTATTGACGGAACACTGCCAATAGGAGGGCTTTCATCATCTGCCGCGGTTATCATTGCGTTTTTATCTGCTCTTTGCACCGTGAATAATATTTGCATATCTGAACATGAGATGGTTATGACAGCACTTTCTGCTGAAAATGATTATGTAGGAGTTGCTTGCGGAAAACTTGATCAGTCATGTGAGATATACAGTAAGAAGAATCATTTGCTCTATCTTGATACCAAAGATGACACATTTGAACTTATTCCCCAAAATCCTCAGACAAAGCCCTATGAAATCGCAATATTTTTCAGCGGTGTGGAGCGTTCTCTTGCAGGTTCTGCTTTCAATATGAGAGTTGATGAGTGCAGGAGTAGCGCCTATGCACTGAAGGCATATTCGGGAATGGAATATGGCAAGTTTAAAGAAACATATCTTCGTGATGTTCCCTATGAAGTATTTGAAAAGTATGGTAAAAATTTACCTGAACCCTGGCGTCTTCGTGCCGAGCATTGGTATTCTGAATACAAACGTGTGGAAGAAGGAGTCAAGGCATGGAAAAACGGTGACATAGAAAAGTATGGCAAATTGTCTTTTGAAAGCGGCAAAAGTTCCATAGAATACTGGCAGACGGGCTCACCTGAACTGAAGACCATATATGATATAATGCTTAATACTGACGGAATCTATGGAGGCAGATTTAGCGGGGCGGGATTCAAAGGTTGCTGTATGGCTCTTGTAGATCCGGAGTATAAGGAAGAAATAGAAAAAAATGTAACAGAAAAATATCTTAAATTGTTCCCGCAATACAAAGACAAGTTTTCTGTACATTTCTGCAATTCAGCCGATGGCTGCAAAATAAGGAGAAAATAATATGATATGCTTGATTTTGGCGGCAGGCTATGCCACAAGACTCTATCCCCTGACAGAAAATTTCCCCAAACCGCTTTTGAAAGTGGGCGAAAAGACAATTCTTGATCATCTTACTGACGATATTAATTCAGGAGGCAGAGTAAAGGAATTTGTGGTTGTGTCAAACCATAAATATGCTCATCATTTTGAACAGTGGGCAAACTCAAAACCCTACAAAATAACTGTTGTAGATGATGGCACAAGTACCAACGATACACGCCTTGGTGCAGTTAATGATATCAGATTTGCTATAGATAAACTTTCTCTTGATGACGATATGCTCATAATTGCAGGAGATAATGTTCTTGATTTTTCCCTGAACAGATTTGTGGAATATTCAGAGAAGAAGAATGCAAGTTGTGTAATGAAGTATTATGAAAAAGATGATAACAGGCTGAAAAAATGCGGAGTGCTTGAACTTGGTGATGAGGATTTAATTTTAAATATGGAAGAAAAGCCTGAAAATCCAAAGTCAAACTGGTGTTGCCCGCCTTTTTATATCTATAAAAAAGAGGATATAGAAAGAATAAGTGAGGCAATTAATGAGGGGTGCGGAGTGGATGCACCGGGAAGCCTTGTATCATGGATGTGTAAAAAGAGCAACGTATATGCTTTTGAAATGCCCGGTTCAAGATATGACATAGGCAATCTTGAGAGTTATGAAAAAGTTCAGAAAGAGTACAAAGGAATAACAAAATAAATTTTACTGCGGAGAAAAAAATGACACAGTCCTTTGAAATTATGCTTCGTATGTTTGGATGCGGAGCTTTGGGAACTGAATACAGATGCGAAAAAAATAACGACATTGATGCCGATGCCGTTATTTCTCTTGCAAATTCTCAAGGTGTGTGGACTGTTATATATCCCGTACTTTCAAAGATTTGTGATGTATCTTCATATCGGTTCAGATTTCTTGAAAGTGTTGCAAATTATGTGAGACGCAATGAGTTCACACTAAATATCATAAAGAAAATTTCTGATGCCGGAATAGATGTATGTCTTTTAAAAGGGGCATCGTCTTCCATGCTGTATAAAAATCCTGATTACAGAATATCCGGCGATACAGATGTTCTCATTAATCCTTCTGATGAAAAAAAAGTTAAAGATATTCTTTTGACTTGTGGATACACTCTTTATAAAAGAACAAAAAATGATCACCACCTCAAGGCAAAACACCCTGTGGGTGGACTTTTGGAGGTTCATTTGAATCTGTACAGTTATGTGACGGAAAAGATTCTTTTTAATGGAAAAATTGAATATAACGAGGAATATATCGAGACAGAAATATATCAGAAAAAAGTGAAAGTTCTCGGAATAAATGACAATCTTAATTATCTTACCGCTCACTATATCAAGCATTTTATAACAGGCGGTGCAAGTATTCGTCAGATGATGGATTTGCTTTTGTATATGAAAAAATATGAAGATAAAATTGATTTTGAAAAATACGACTCTCTTATGAGAGAATTGAGATATGATAAACTTATAAAGGCAGTTAAAGGCGTCGGAGTTGAATATTTCGGTATGGAATTTGAAGACTATGACATCGAATCAGGCAAAATGATTCTTGATGATTGTGAAGAAACCGGATTGTTTGGAAAAGATGCGGAATTTCATAGTAATATCTATAGTGATTTTTGTGAAAACAGAAAAGTTGTTTCCGACGTAAAACTTAAATTTATAAATTGGTTCAAATATGAACAGACCATATTTGACAGAATCTTTCCGCCAAAGCGTATTCTTATAAAAAGAGGATATAAATATGCAAACAACACATTTTTAGTACCTTTTGCCTGGATTCATAATATTTGTGACTATTGTTTTTCTAAGAAAAAAAGTAAACAGACTGACGGCTTGGAAAATGAAAAAATAAAAAAACGTAAAGAACTTGTTCGTAAACTAAATATGATAGAATAGAGGAGATAGAATATGGTAAAATGTGTTTTTGTAACCGGTGCGGCAGGATTTATAGGTGCTAATCTTGTTATGAGATTAATAAAAGAAAAAACCTATGATACTGTTGTAGGCATTGACAATATGAATGACTATTACGATGTGTCCTTAAAGGAATACCGCCTTGGCGAAATTGAAAAGTTGTCATTGGCAAACCCTGAAGTTTCATGGCATTTTGTTAAAGGGAATATAGCAGACAAGGGAATAATTGAGGATGTATTTGAAAAATTCTCACCCGATGTGGTTGTTAACCTTGCGGCACAAGCCGGTGTAAGATATTCCATAACAAATCCTGATGTATACATAGAATCCAACATCATAGGGTTTTATAATATTCTTGAAGCGTGCAGAAATCATCCCGTAGAACATCTTGTATATGCTTCAAGTTCATCTGTATATGGCTCAAACAAAAAAGTTCCGTATTCCACAGATGATAAAGTGGACAATCCCGTGTCCCTTTATGCAGCCACAAAAAAATCAAATGAACTTTTGGCTCATTCCTATTCAAAACTGTATAACATTCCTTCGACAGGACTTCGTTTCTTTACGGTATACGGACCTGCCGGAAGACCTGACATGGCATATTTTGGTTTTACCAATAAACTTTTAAAAGGCGAGACCATAAAGATTTTCAACTATGGTAATTGCAAAAGAGATTTTACCTATGTTGATGATATAGTTGAAGGTGTTTTTCGTGTAATGAAAAAACCACCCGAAAAGAAAACAGGGGAAGACGGACTTCCTGTTCCGCCTTATGCAGTCTATAACATCGGAAACAGTTCACCGGAAAATCTTCTTGATTTTGTTGACATCTTGCAACAGGAACTTGTAGGAGCGGGAGTTCTTGATGCGGATTATGATTTTGAATCTCATAAAGAACTTGTTCCCATGCAGCCCGGTGATGTTCCGGTAACTTTTGCAGACACATCAGCCCTTGAGAAAGATTTTGGCTTCAAACCAACAACAACACTTAGAGAAGGACTCCGCTCATTTGCTAAGTGGTACAAAGATTTTTATATGAACTAATGGAGGAATAACAATGAAAATAGCTATTGCAGGCACAGGTTATGTCGGACTTTCAAACGCCATACTTTTAGCACAGAACAATGAAGTATGGGCTGTGGACATAGTTCCTGAAAAGGTGGAAATGATAAATAATAAGATTTCACCTCTTGTGGATAAGGAAATTGAAGAGTATCTCAGAGAAAAAGACCTTAATCTTACCGCCACAACAGATGATGAAGAGGCCTATAAAGATGCTGAATTTATTGTTATATCCACACCTACAAACTACGATCCCAAACTCAATTTCTTTGACACATCAAGTGTTGAGGCTGTAATTGAAAGGGTTTTAAAAATTAATCCTGATGCAATTATGATTATAAAATCCACTGTTCCGGTTGGATATACAAAATCAATCAAAGAAAAATACGGCATAGAAAACATTATGTTTTCACCTGAGTTTTTAAGAGAAAGCAAAGCACTTTATGATAATTTATATCCGTCAAGAATTGTTGTGGGAGCAGATGATAGCTTAAAAGATAAAGCCCTCGTTTTTGCATCTCTTTTGGAAGAGGGTGCAATCAAAGAGAATATTCGCATTCTTACAATGAACACAACAGAGGCAGAAGCGGTAAAACTTTTTGCAAACACATATCTTGCCCTGAGAGTTTCATATTTCAATGAGCTGGACACTTATGCAGAGGTGAGAGGACTTGACACAAAATCCATCATAGAAGGTGTGTGTCTTGATCCAAGAATTGGCGACTTTTACAATAATCCTTCTTTTGGTTACGGAGGCTACTGTTTGCCAAAAGACACAAAACAACTTCTTGCAAACTATGCAGATATTCCCAACAATATCATTGGAGCAATAGTTGATGCAAACAGAACAAGAAAAGACTTTATAGCAGACAGAATAATAGAAAAGAATCCTAAAACAGTTGGCGTATACCGACTTACGATGAAATCCAATTCCGATAACTTCAGAGCATCGTCCATTCAAGGTGTTATGAAAAGAATCAAGGCAAAGGGAATTGAAGTTGTGGTGTATGAACCCACTCTTAAAGAAGATAACTTCTTTAACTCAAGGGTTATAAGAAATATTAAAGAGTTCAAAAATACTTGTGATGTCATAATCGCAAACAGATACAGCGAAGATATTGCAGATTGTCTGGATAAAGTATACACAAGAGATTTATATTTCAGAGACTAATAAAAAAACGCAATTCGATAGGTTTTTACCTAATGAATTGCGTTTTTATGTAATGATTATCTGTTAATATGTCAGAAAACCCACAGAGTATGAAACAAGTGTAATTACAACAAGGATTAATGATGTTAGTTATTTGGTATGGATATAGATTCGCGATTGACATTTTTAAATATAAATAATATAATTATTGTACATATTAATTTTATGAGGTGAAAAAATGTCAATTATATATAAATCCGTTTCAGAACTTGTGGGAAAAACCCCATTGATGGAACTTACAAAAATCGAAAAAGAATATAATCTTGATGCAAAACTGCTTGCAAAACTTGAATTTTTCAATCCTCTTGGCTCTTGTAAGGACAGAGTTGCAAGAGAAATGATAGACGACGCTGAAAAAAGAGGAATCTTAAAACCCGGCTCCGTAATAATCGAGCCAACATCAGGAAACACAGGCATAGGTCTTGCTGGAATCGGTGCATCAAGAGGATACAGAGTCATCATCGTTATGCCTGACACCATGAGTCAGGAAAGAATCCGCATAATGAAAGCTTATGGGGCAGAAGTGGTTTTGTCAAAGGGCTCAGAGGGGATGAAAGGCGCAATAGAGGTGGCAGAGGAAATTGCAAAAAAAGAAAAGGACAGTTTCATTGCAGGACAGTTTGAAAATCCTGCAAACCCAATGGCACACCTAAAGACCACAGGTCCTGAAATATATGAAGATACAGACGGAAAGATTGATATCTTTGTTGCAGGTGTGGGCACAGGAGGCACCATAAGCGGTGTCGGAAAGTATTTAAAAGAGAAAAACCCTGACATAAAAATTGTTGCAGTA
The DNA here is from genome assembly GCA_015069015.1 of Oscillospiraceae bacterium. GTDB lineage: Bacteria > Bacillota > Clostridia > UMGS1810 > UMGS1810 > RGIG1828. Next base: position 5,714 of record SVJK01000010.1, on the reverse strand, counting down.
GAGCCCAAAGATTCACCGCTTCTTTCAGAGGGTAGAGCAGGCTCACACAAAATTCAGGGAATAGGAGCAAATTTTGTTCCTGATTGCTTAGATACACAAATCTATGACGAAATAATTACCGTTTCAACAGAAGATGCCTATGCACTTTCGAGAGATATGGGAAAAAAAGAGGGAATACTTGTGGGTATTTCTTCAGGTGCTGCTCTTTGGGCGGCAACGCAGATTGGAAAAAGAGAAGAAAACAGGGGAAAGACAATTGTAGCACTTTTGCCTGATACAGGCGACAGATATCTTTCTACAGAACTTTTTGAATAGGTGATTTAATGAACAAAAAAGCACTTGTAGCAATGAGCGGCGGAGTTGATTCTTCCGTTGCCGCTTATCTGATGAAAAAAGAAGGCTATGAAATTTCAGGAGCAATAATGCGTCTTTGTGACGATTTTGGTGAAGATTCATCGTCTTCCGTAAATGATGCAAGAATGATTTGTGAGCGTCTTGATGCTCCGTTTTATGTGTTTGATTATAGAGACGATTTCAAAACCTTTGTTGTTGAAGACTTTGTAAGAGTGTATGACGAGGGCGGAACACCAAACCCTTGTGTGGTGTGCAACAAAAAAATGAAGTTTGGAAAATTCATAGACGGTGCAAAGGCAGCAGGCATAGACCTGATTGCCACAGGACACTATGCAAGAATTGAAAAATCCGGTGACAGATTCTTATTAAAAAAAGGCTTAGATTCTTCAAAAGATCAGAGTTATTTTCTCTATCATCTAACACAAAATCAACTTTCACACACGCTGTTTCCTCTTGGCTCAATGTCAAAAGATGAAATAAGAGAAATTGCAAAAGAAAACGGTTTTGTCACCGCCCACAAAAAAGAAAGTCAGGACATATGTTTCGTTCCCTCGGGCGATTATGTGAGTGTCATCGAAAAAGTAACATCAAAAGTTTATCCGGGCGGAAATTTTGTGAATCCGGCAGGTGAAAAGATAGGAAATCATAAAGGACATATATATTACACAATCGGTCAGAGAAAAGGTCTCGGCATGGGATTTGGCGAGAAAATGTATGTTCTCGGAAAAGACGCAGGTAAAAATGAAGTAATTCTTGGAAGTAACCATGATTTGTTTTCAGACACTCTTTTTGCCAATGACTTCAATTGGATAGTATCAGACAATCCGCCCGAAACTTTTCGTGCAGATGTTAAAATCAGATATGGAGCAAAAGAGGCACCTGCAACTGTTTATGTGACAGAAAAAGATTGTGTGAAAATCGTGTTTGACACCCCTCAGCGTGCCATAGCACCGGGACAGGCAGTTGTCCTTTATGACGGCGATGTGGTCCTTGGTGGCGGAACCATCACTGAAAGGGAAAAATAAAAATATTTCAAGCAGTATAATAAAGGAGAGGAATTTATGAAAAAAACAGTTCGTGTCATATCTTTTATCTGCGCACTTGTTATGATTTTTTCTTCATGTGCTACAGAAAAACCAGTTGAAATTACATTTCAGGATAACCCTGTGGACAGGGATAACTATGTATCAAATGTAACTGATCCCGGCATAGAAAGAAGTGCAGAATATCTTTCATCACCAAAACTCACACATGAAGATGTAAAGCACGCCCTTGATTTTATTATGTCCAAAGTGGACGATAATGTAAGCACATTTGTGGATAAATATCCGGGAAGTTATGGTGAAGACCTGACCTATCCCCAAACGGACAACACCGGCTGGACAGAAGGATTTTTCATCGGTATGATATGGCTTGCATATGAATATACAGGAGATGTGAAATATAAGCTCATTGCAACAAAGCACTGCGATGCAATGAGAAAACGACTTGAAGATAATATTTCTCTTGAACACCATGACATAGGATTTTTGTATTATCCATCCTGCGTTAAAGGGTATTTTCTCACAGGCGATGAAAAGATGAAAGAAACCGCTCTTATGGCGGCAGATAAACTTCTGACACGTTATAACGAAAAAGGAAAATATATTCAGGCCTGGGGCGAATTTGGAGCGGTGGAAGAATCCCGTCTCATAATAGACACCATGATGAATCTGGAACTTCTCTATTGGGCAAGTGAAGAAAGCGGAGACAAAAAGTATTTTGATGTGGCAAATGAACACGCAAAAACAACCGCAATGGTGATTATGAGAGATGATGCATCAACTCATCACACTTTCTACATTAACCCCGAAACAGGAAATCCGTCTCACGGAGTGACCGATCAGGGCTTGAATGATGATACCGCATGGTCAAGGGGACAGGCTTGGGGAATATACGGATTTAACATAAGTTACAAATATACCGGCAATCCTCTTTTTATGCAGGAAGGTACAAAAACCACAAACTACTTTTTAAATCATCTTCCAAAAGATAACATTGCCTACTGGGATCTGTCATTCACTGACGGTAATGAACCTAGAGACACATCTGCTGCAGCCATTTGTGCAAGCGGACTTATTGATAATTATAAATATTATGATAACGAATATAAAGATATATATCTTGGAGCCGCACATCAGATTCTTAAATCCCTTTCCCAAAAGTATACCACAAGGGGAGCGTACAGCAATGGAGTTTTAAGAGAGGGAGTATATTCATATCACGACGACCTTGGAATTAACACACCTCTCATCTGGGGTGACTATTACTACATGGAAGCCTTGATGAAACTTTGGACAATGTAATGATGATTTATGCCAAAAACAGTCGACGATAGTAAAAATCGCGGCTGTTTTTTTAATGTATAGGAAATTACGCAGAATTTAGTTCGCGAGATAAGATGTATATCAAATTACGCTCGCGACTTGGGTGCAGGCTCAGCCTGCTTTTTTATTGGATAATTTTAATAGCTGATTCCGATACCCGTACATATGTTTTGGGTTTCAAAACTCCATATACTTATATTGCTTAATTATTCTTATATATTGACTTGGAATTTCCTTTTTATTGAAAAACATTTTTTGAGATGTTACACTTTGAATATGATATAAGTGGAATCAACTATGTAATTGTTTTATTAAAACTTAAACCGTTTTTTAAAAAGGAATAAAAACGGCAATGCCTAATATGAATACAGGTGTAGTTGAAATATATTATCAAAATGTTATATAATGATTCATATATTAATCATTCAACCACATGTACCATTGACAAAATATGCTGACAGGTAGTATCATTAAAAAAATCTGAAAATTAGGATGGAGATGTAAGTGTTATGGCAAAATCAAAAATCATCAATCTGAACGGTTCACCTGCAATTGAAATTGACGGAAAAATTTATCCGCCAATGACTGCAACCGTTACAACAAGTATGGTATGTTTTGGCTCCTCCGAGAGAAATTTTGACAGGGAGTATTATCGCAATCTGGGCAATTCGGGAATCAAAATTTTTTATGTAATGTGCAACAACGTGAGCCTTGATGAGAATTCTGTTGAAGATTTTGCCAAAGAGGCAAGGGTAATTTTAGAGGAAATTCCCGATGCATATATTATGGTGAGAATGACGCTTATTCCATCCCGTGAATGGATAGAACAAAACCCTGATGAAACTGTTTCATATTCTGACGGAAAAGTTATTCCCACAATCATAAGATCAGAATCACGTTATGTTGAAGCAAATGCTATGCCCTCTCTTTGTTCCGAAAAGTGGAGAAAAGATATGGGAGAATATATGCTTGAGACCATAAACCAGATAAGAAAACTGCCTTTTGCAGACAGAATCTGCGGATATTTCCTTGGTGCAGGCGGAACAAGCGAATGGTATTACATAAACCCCATTGAAGATTTTTCCGATGGCTCCTACGGTGATCTTTCAAAGGCTTTTCGCGAGGAATTTACAAAGTATCTTGACAAAAAGTATGGAAAAGGAAAAGTTTCTCCCCAAATTCCCGATTGTTCATCACGTTTTTACACAAGCGAAGTTGACTGGATTATTGCACACCCCCAAAGAGTTTTAGCAGGTCAGAAAGCACCAACACCGCCGTCATACGGCAAAAATATCGGCTCTTTTCTTGACATCGATAAGGAGATGCACACTTTCGATTTCTACCGTGCGTGGCACGAGGGAACAGCCAACAGCGTTATTCACTTTGCAAAACTCATAAAGGAAAACTATCCGGACACCCTGGTCGGTGCCTTCTACGGTTCAATGGGGGGAAGTGAAATTGTGTGGGCATCAAACGGTGCAGGGGTTATGAAACTTCTTGAAAGCGGATGTGTTGATTTTCTTGCAAATCCCGGAGTGTATGAAAACCGTCAGCCGGGCGGCCACACAGGTCAGAGAGTTGCAAACGATTCTTTCAATCTTCACGGCTCTTTGTATGTGGTGGAAGATGATGTGAGAACTCACGCCGAAAACAGATATTTCGGTGAGTTCGTTGAAATGTTTGATGTTGAGGACACCGTAAATGTATTAAAGAGAGATTTTGGCAGAGACATCTGCAACGACACTCAGGGATGGTGGTTTGACCAGCATCCGGGCGGAGGCAGATACAAATTCCCTGAAGTTTATGACCTTTTCGCACGTCAGCAGGGAATCGGTCATCTTGCATACTCTCTTGACAGAAAAAAGGAAAATGAAATTGCTTTTATCTATGATGAAGAAAGTGTTCACACAGTTTCAAGACAGACAACCGATGAATGTGTTCAGCAAATAAGAAACTATGAAATTGCAAATATCGGAGCACCCTCTGATTCATATTATCACAACGATATGGCATCCGATCTGATGCCGGACTATAAACTCTATGTTTTCTGTAACTGTTTCTATCTTTCAGACAAGGAAAGAGAAGATATAAAGAGAAAACTTTCAAAAAACAATGCAACAGCACTTTTTCTCTATGGAAACGGAATTATGAATCCTGATGCCGAAAACAAATTCGGTGAGGAGAATATATATGACCTTACGGGAATAAAGTTTTCAATAATAAATGACAATCACAGCCCCATGTTCAGAATGACAGAAGGCACACACCCCATAGCAGAAAACTTTGATTCAAGACAGATTCTCGGTGCATTTTTAAAACAGAAAAAGGGAAGTGTCGGCTTCATACCTCTTGCAGATGCAAAGTCATATCTTTTCCCCGTAATATATCCTGATGATGAAAATGCAAAGGTTATCGCAACATATGCACAGACAGGACTCCCTGCAGTTTCCGTAAAGGAAAATGAAGGATACACATCCGTATATTGCGGTTCAAAATATATAAGTTCCGATTTTCTTAGGGAAGTTGCACGCTTTGCAGGATGCCATATTTTCGATGATGATGGACACGTTTTGTACGGAAACAAAAACTTCATCACATTCCACGCGGCAAAAAGCGGAAATGTGACATTGAAATTCAAAGAAGAATGTACTCCTTTTGAACTTTACGAAGAAAAAGAATACGGAAAAGGTACAAAAGAGATTAGTTTTTACGCAAAGTGCGGAGATACAAAAATGTTCTGGCTGAAATAAATGATATGACGGCTTTGCCGTCATATCATTTATTTACGGTTTATTGCAAAATATCAGTATATATTTTAAGATAATCACAAAAAAATAGTTGAACAAATAAGAATTTGTAGGTGTGAACGATGAAAACTTTATATATGATTGGTGGCACTATGGGAGTTGGAAAAACAACTGTGTGCCAACAGCTCAAACAGGATTTACCGAATAGTGTATTTCTTGACGGAGATTGGTGTTGGGATGCAAATCC
>SVJK01000078.1 GCA_015069015.1 Oscillospiraceae bacterium | reverse complement strand
ATATCTTGAAAAGATATTTTTCATCCTATTTGAAATCACTTCAAATTATAAAGTATATTATCACTTTTTTAAAATTTATATTATTGCCTTTTTGCGGTCTGGACTTTTTTTACGTCCCCGATAAACTCCAATTATAAAACCCCATTGGTTCAAAAACTGAACTGATGGGGTTTATTCTTTTCATAAGTTTAAAAAGGGTTTATTATTTTTAGAGTTATTTATTTTTCTTCACTATATTAAGAAGTCTCACAATTACGGGATTGAGAACGATATTTGTTCCGAGTTCAAAAAGGAAGTTTCCGCCAACCAGGGTGAAAATCATAAACTTAATTACGCCCCAAGCGCCCACATCCTGAGGGATTATTGCCTCAAAGAAAAACGTCAGACATCCAAGCAAAAATACTCCTGTATTTACAACCGGACAAACAATGGCTGCAACAAGAGTTGCAACATATGCAGAGTTCCTCGAAATATAATCATACATTCCATCTTTGCAGTTTGCACAGATTATGCCTTCCTTAGTGAAAAATTCGATTTTTTTCCGGCTTCTGTACTGCATATAGCGGTATACTCCCTTATATGCAAGGGCTGTCGCAAGACCGCAAGCCACACCCTTAACAATAACGGTTATAATCGTTCCCACAACGCTGATTGCCATAAACGGTGCCGCATCTCCCGAAAGAAGAACCACGAGACCGAAGACAAAACCAAGCCATCCGCCAACCAAAACACCGCACTTTGCAGCACCGATTACTATGGGAATAAGCACGAGTGAAATGGAGAACATCCCAAAGCGTATGCTTGCACCCATGAATTGCAGTACAATCACAATGGCAGTCAGAAGACTTGCCAAAACCAAAGTGTAGGTATCAATTTTCTTTCCTTTTGTCATAAAAATTCCTCCTTGCTGTCGTTCTTATAAAAAGATACAACGCATTTAATTTAGAATATTTATATAATAGAGGTACTTTGGTAAGTCGAAGTTTCAATCTCCGCTTTTTTCCCTCTTTGTTTTTTAATTATTTATAATTTTTATCATAAAGAATTTTAAGACCTTTTAAGAGAAGATGCTCGTCAAAGGTTATATTATGTTTGCAGTGTGGAATAATTGTAGAAGAAAGTCCGCCCGTTGCAATGATGGGAAGTTCCTGTCCCATTTCCTCATTGAATCTTTCAATCATACCGTCAATGAGGCTGGCATTTCCAAAGACAACACCTGAGCGCATACAGTCTGCGGTGTTTTTCCCGATTACGGATTTGGGTGCTTCAAGGCTTATCTGAGGAAGCTGGGCTGTGCCGGATGCAAGGGCTTTTAAGCCGATTCCAACGCCGGGAATGATTGAAACACCGATAAACGTTCCCTTATCATCCATCACCATCATCTTTGTTGCAGTTCCCATATCAATCACAAGAGATGGACTTCCATATATGTGATGAGACGCAACGCAGGCACAGATAAGGTCTGCACCGACAGTTGACGGATTGTCACACTGAATATTGATGCCCGTTTTTATTCCGGGGCCTACCATAATTGCATCAACACCGTATACAATGTTTACCGCTTTTTTCATAATGGAGTTAAGAGGAGGAACAACCGATGAAATTATTGCCCCTTTAACCGACTTGTTGTCAACTTTGTGAAGAGCAAGAATGCTTTTTATTTTTGTTGCATATTCATCCTCTGTTTTTACGGCATTTGTGGCAATTCTGGCAACAAATTTCAATTGGTTTTCCTCAATCCCGCCAAGGACAATATTTGTGTTTCCTATATCTATGGCAAGTATCATAAGTTTGTCTCTCCTTTTTTGCAAGATGAGAATTTATCAACATATTTCCAAGTGTTATTTTATCAAATCGTTATCGGATTGTCAACCTTGAAAGGCGTCAGTATTCTCTTCGGGATTTCACTTGTATAAAACAAAATTATCTATTTTAAATATTATGATGACCGAAAAGTCAGATGTATAATAATATTACCTTGATAAAAGCAATTTTGTGTGATATCATTTAATTGAAAAATTTACTTTTTGCGGAGGTGTAATATGAATAGACAATTTGACTTTAAAAATGTTCCCAATAAGTATAGACCTGTTCCCTTCTGGTCATGGAACGAAAAATTAAACACAGACGAAACCTCGGAACAGATTGATAAAATGCAATCCCAGGGCATAGGCGGATTCTTTATGCATGCCCGGGGCGGACTTGAAACAAGATATATGGAGAATGAATGGTTCGAAAACATTCGTACTTGTGCAGATAAATGTAAAGAAAACAAAATGCTTCCCTGGGCATATGATGAAAACGGATGGCCCAGCGGATTTGGCAACGGAATCGTAAATGGAAAAGGTGAAGAATACTGTCAGAAATATCTTCGTTTTGAAAAAGGCAAAAAAACATCTGAGCGAACTATTGCAAATGTTGACGGTTATCATTTTTACTATGACGTAAATCCTTTTTATGTTGACACCCTCGATGCTAAAGTTACGGATGTTTTTCTGAGTGAAATATACACTCCCTATTATGAGAGATTCAAAGGTGAACTGGAAGGTTTTTTCACTGATGAGCCTCAGATTTCAAGAAACGGAATCCCATGGAGTCTGATTCTTCCCGAAGAATATGAAAAAGCATACGGAGAAGACCTCTTAGGGGTTCTTCCTCACCTTTTTATGGAATCTGGGAATTACAAAGATACAAGAGTGAAATTTTGGAAACTTATAACCAATCTTTTTTCAAAAAACTTTATGAAAAAGATTTATGACTGGTGCCAATCTCACGATTTTAAACTCACGGGCCATCTTGTTCTGGAAGAAGATTTATATGTACAACTCACAGCAAACGGTGCATGTATGCCCCATTACGAATATTTTTCAATTCCCGGAATGGACTGGCTCGGAAGAGATGTTTTTGACTCTCTCACACCTTATCAGGTTTCGTCGGTTGCCGCTCAGACGGGAAAAGATCAGGTGCTTTCGGAAACATTTGCTCTATGCGGTCACAACATCGGTCATGACGAACTTAAAATGATGTTTGAATTTCAGATGGTGAGAGGTATCACACTCTTGTGTCAGCATCTTGAGGGGTATTCCAACAGAGGAATAAGAAAAAGAGACTATCCCCCTGCAATGTACGTACAGCAACCTTGGTGGGATGAATATAAAGAATTCAACGACACAATGGCACGTACAGGGATGATGCTGACCGGCGGAGATGACTGTGTTGATGTTTTAGTGATTCATCCCCAGACAACCGCCTGGACACTGTATAATGACAGTGAGTTTTATGACAGCAAAAACACCGGGGCAAAAGACAAAATTTTACAACTTCATTCAGAATTTATGAAAGTTCTGACCACTTTGGAGAAAAAACACATAAACTTTCATCTCGGTGATGAAACCCTTATGGAAAGATATGCAAGTGTTGACGGTGGCAAACTCGTAATCGGAAAAAAGAAATATTCAAAAGTTATCCTTCCTCCCCATGACGTGCTTTTTGAAAACACCAAAAAGCTTCTTGATGAATTCGAAAAATGCGGCGGAGAAATCACTAATGTACAAAAGATTACGGAAAACAACATAATCAACATTCCCGAAATCACATATTGCATGCGAAAAAAAGAGGACCACACGGTGTACTATTTTGTTAACAGCACCGAAAATGAATATGATGCGTATATCGAAAAAGGGGCTTTCTTTGTTGATGCATCCACAGGAGAAGTCAAAGAATTTGACGGACATTTTAAGTTCAAAAAATACTCATCCGTCCTTGTAATTGACGATGGTACTGAAAGAAAAGAGGAGAAAAAAGAGGAAAAGCACCTCATTTCTCTTGACCTTGACGGTGATTGGGAGGTCAAAAATTTCACATCGAATATTCTCACTCTTGACTACTGTACATATTATTTTGACGGTATTGTGCAAGAAGAAAACGGTTATATTTTAAATGCAATGTATCGGGCGCTGGATCTTGAAAGACCTGTTAATATAAGGTGTGAATTTGCTTTTGATGCAGATTTTATACCGGATGATTTAACTCTTGTTATAGAAACCCCTGAAATTTTTGACATAAAAGTTAATGGAAATGCAATCAGCAAAAAAGATGCAGGGTATTTCAGAGATAAGTCGTTCAGGAGAATTGTCATATCAGAATATGCAAAACAGGGCAAAAACACAGTTTCTTTATATGTTGACTTTAATCAAAACAAAACTGTTTATGAAAATATCCGCAAATCAAAAATATTTGAATCCGAAAAGAATAAACTTACATTCGACATGGAAATAGAACAGATTTATATTATCGGAAATTTCAGCCTTAAAACAGACGGAGAATTTGAAAATCTTCCGAGAAATGCCTGCAGATACAATGGTAATTTTGTTATCACAGAACCAACAAAAAAAATCTCCCTGAAAGATATTCAGAAGCAGGGCTTCCCGTTCTTTGCAGGCTCCTTAACTTTGGCAAAGGAATTTGAGGTATTATCTCCCGATGTTATGCTGAAATTTAAAAAATGCGGTATAAACGTCGTTAAATCAAAGGTTAACGGAAAACATGTAAAAAGTCTTATGTGGGAACCTTTTGAGGCAGATTTGTCGGAATATGTAAATATCGGCAAGAACGAAATTGAACTCACACTTGTAGGCAATCTCAGAAACATGCAGGGTCCTTTCCATCTTGAAGAGGGCGAAAGTTATACGGTTGTACCGGCAAGTTTCTTTAAGGAAAAATGTGTGTGGAAACCCGATGAGGGAAATTGGAGAGATGATTATTGCTTTGCTGTTTTGTCAGTAGAAAATCCCCAACAAATTTGAACATATAAGAAAATCAGATTCGCCGCACCGCTTGCGGCGGGAGTGGGGAGCATTATCGCTTTTCTTAAGCCATGTGCATATTTGGAGTTAACATTCTATGACTGGATTTTTATGAGAGTCATAGACGGAAAAACAGAAACGGTGGTTATATACAGAGAATAAGAAAATATGGGTATACAATTTCCGTGTTGACAAAATAATGGATAATATGTATAATTATATTATGTTAAATTATAGTAAAAAAGGCGTGTTTTGTAAATGTCTGGCAAAGGTAACAGCAGCATTAAAAATGAAATATTTACCGTACCTAATATACTTGTGTATATAAGGATTATTCTTATTCCGATTTTTGTATGGCTATATCTTCGTGCGAAAACCAACGAGGAATATTATGTTGCTTTTTATGTTATGGTTGCCGGATTTGTGACAGACTTTCTTGACGGCAAAATTGCAAGGCATTTCAACTGTGTGACAGACCTTGGTAAAACCATAGACCCTATAGCGGACAAACTATATCAGTTCGCAGTTGCTCTTTGTCTTATGGTTAAATATCCTCTTATGCTTTCTGTGGCAGCCATTCTTTTTGTGAAAGAAATCAGCATGGGTGTTATGGGACTTGTTCTTATAAACAAAGGTGGACAGGTTTTTGGTGCAAGATGGTACGGTAAGGTGTGTACATTTTTCATAGACTCGGTTATGGCATTTTTGCTTTTGCTTCCGATTTTAGATTTCGAAATAAAACACATATACATACATCTTCTGATATATGCCTGTGATGTGATTTTAGTTTTTGCATCAGTGATGTACACCCGTCTTTTTGCATCAAAGATAAAGGCGCTGGAAGAGAACGTATAACAGAAAAACAAACGCTTATGTGTTTGAATATAAAAGCTTATGCTTTGCCCGTGAGCGTAGGTGTAAAATAATATTTGAGGGCAGAAAGGTTATGGTTAAACCTATGTATGATGTAAAAAAAGGCTATGAACTTGCCAAAGAATTTTATGCACGTTACGGAATAGATGTTGACAGTGCAATCAAAACAGTTGACGAAACACCAATATCAATGCACTGCTGGCAGGGTGATGACGTTGGTGGTACAGAAATCAAAGAAGATAAATCTCTTACCGGTGGTATTCAGACAACAGGTAATTATCCCGGAAAAGCACAAAACGGTGAACAATTAAGACAGGATATTTCCGAGGCACTTAAATATATTCCCGGAAAAATCAAAATTAATATTCACGCAAACTACATAGAGGCAGACACCTATATTGAACGTGACTCTATCAAACCTGAACATTATGACAAATGGGTTGATTTTGCTGTTGAAAATGGTATGGGACTTGATTTTAATCCCACCTATTTTGCTCATCCCTTAAGCACAGATAAAGGCACACTTTCATGTGCTGACGAAAACATCAGAAGTTTTTGGGTACGTCATGGTATTGCCTGCAGAAGAATAGGTGAGTACTTTGCTAAAAAGACAGGATTCCCCTGCGTTATTAACCACTGGACTCCCGATGGTGACAAGGAATTCCCTGTTGATGCTCTTTCTCCCAGAATGAGACTCAAAAAATCCTACGATGAAATTTTTGAAGCAACAAAAGATGTTGAAAATGTTATAGACGGTATTGAATCAAAAGTGTTTGGTATCGGTGCTGAAAGCTATACTGTAGGCTCACACGAATTCTGCATGGGCTATGTTATGAAGGCAAATAAAGACCATATCATTGCAACTCTTGACAACGGTCACTATCATCCCACCGAAACAGTTTCTAACAAGCTTTCCGGAATCTTTACTTTCTCAGATTCTGTTCTTCTCCACGTTACAAGGGCAATCAGATGGGATTCTGACCATGTTGTGGGTCTTGAAGATGAAACAAAAGCAATTTTTGAAGAACTTGTAAGAATGGGTAAACTTGACAAAACTTATGTTGCAACCGACTTCTTCGATGCTTCCATCAACCGTATTGCCGCTTGGGTAATCGGCATCAGAAATACAAGAAAAGCAATGCTTGCAGCACTTCTCCAGCCAAATGACAAGATGAAACAGCTTGAACTTGAAGGAGATGTTACAGCAAGACTTGCATATAAAGAAGAATTTAAGGCAGCTCCCTTTGCTTTGGTTTGGGATTATTATTGCGAACAGACAAACAAAGGTGTTGGTCTTCAGTGGCTTTCTGAAGTTCAAAAATACGAAAAAGAAGTTCTTTCCAAAAGATAATGAAGAAAAAATTAAGCGGTGTATCCGGATGTGGATACACCGCTTTTGGTTTTTAGCGTATAGGGAACTTCGTTTCTATAAAGTAAAAAACTTATTATATTGCCGTACAAATTTTTTTGAAAAGCATAATTTGCTTTTCTTGTTGTATAGGAAACCTGCTAAATAAAGTCAATAGGTAAAATGAAAAAATTAATAAAGTATCAACGTAAAGAATTGCATAGCAAACAGAGATAGCCGCTTGACTATCTCAAAACAGGTTAAATGAATTAG
>SVJK01000077.1 GCA_015069015.1 Oscillospiraceae bacterium | reverse complement strand
CAGATGTGGTATATTACTGCAATGGTGTTAAATACACAGATAACAAGGTTAAAGCATCTGCAGGCACAAACACAGTTTATGCCCAGGCTATCGGTGCATCCGGAAATGTTTTGGGAACATCCGATCCTATAACATTTGAAGCATATATTGACTCATTTAAATCAGCAAGCACAACTGCAACTGTAGGAACATTCTCCAACCCCGGTAATGGCACTTCCATATCGGATATAGGCAGAAAATATTCCGGAGATGACAGCATAGCAGGAGCAACAAGACTTTACTACAATTCTCTGGATGTAAAGCCTGAAATAGTTTCGGGATCATTTAGTTTCTTGTCAACATTTAAGTCGAAAAAAGGGGAGTTATATCCCACATATTTTAAATTTACAAAAGATAAGATACAGGTTGCAAAGACTGTTGCATCAAACGGTATCACTGTTACAGAATATACAGACGTACTTTATGATACAACAAAAGACACATATAATGTGAAGACCATATATGATCCTCTTTATGGCTCCTATATTCTTCTTGTGGACGATGTTGTATATTCTGTAATTGACGTTAGTGCAACCATGGGAACAACCAGCGACCTGACACCCACAAACACCTATTTCTATTTAGATCCAACCATGAGTGCATCAAGTGATGAAGCAAATCCCAATAAGGTTACACTTTCAAATTATGAAGAAGGATATTCCGTAATCCCTGCAAATCACACTGCTATTGAATATATTAACGATGCTCAAATTATAACAAACAGAAGTGAAATAGATAGTGCAGATGACCTCATTGTTAACTTTACTGCAATAAAAGGTGACGTTGATAATGTTCTTTGCATAGCAACAGTTCTTGAAACAGGCGGTGAACTTGTTTCTCTTGCAACTAAAGATGTAACATTTGATGGAAATGATTATGCAAAAGTAAGTCTTAAACTTGAAAATCTTCCTTCAGACATTGCAGACGGTAACTATACTGTAAATGTAATGCTTTGGGATGCAAAAGACTTTACTCCCATTGTTTCAAAGATTGTACTTCCCAACTGATATAATCTAAAACGAAAAACAAATAATATAGAAAAAACCTGCACCGCCATAGTGCAGGTTTTTTGAACCATAATTGAATTTTAGAAATGAGAAGGCTGAGATAATGAAAAGAATAATCAGTATTGTCCTTGCACTTTTTATGATTACTCCAAGTGTTTTTGCCAAGGATATAACAACAGGAAACAAAAGTGGCACATTAAACGGAACTGTCACCTTGTCAGGGGAAGATATTCCGACTTTGGAAAATGGCAGGGTGGTTATTGAAGCGGAAGATATGGATTTTTCCGCAGATGCTAAGATAGTATCCGACAGTAATGCATCCGGAGGTTATGCTCTTACCTGCGCCAATAAAAAGTATGCAGACGCTCCTGAAGAGGTTGAAAATGTAACAATGAGCCTTAAAATCAATGTTCCCGAATCACAAATGGGACGCTACCGTCTGTGGTGCCGTCTGAAAACTCCCGCCGGAGGCATTTCATACTTCTATTCAATGAACGGTTCTTCAAATTATCAGACGCAGTGGTTTGCCACAAACTCTGATTATTATTGGATTAAACTTTCAACCATTAACTTAAGTGACGGCACTTTTGAATATAACATAAAATACAGAGATTATGCTTTCAGAATTGATAAGTTTGTTATTACAAATAACAATGATTTTAAACCGGTTGAAAAAAACGATGTTCCGGATGTAGCAGAGCCAATTGCTCCTCTTCCGCCCTTCACTCCTCCTGCAGGCGTTCATCCGAGGGTGCTTTTCAGATCGGAAGATATCCCAAAGATTAAAGAAAATGCAAAGCATCCTGTTCTTGCCACAATGTATTCACAAGTCAAACAAAGAGCATTCCTTGATATGGATTGCCATATGCCCGACAACGGCGGGGTAAATAACGTTTCCATCGACCACGTGTTTAACATTCAATGTCGGGCACTTATGTATGCTCTTGGAGAGGCAGACGAAAATCACGCAAAACAGACTGTGCAGCACATGAAAGATATGTATGACACTCTTGTATGGTCAAATGCCAATGACATCACACGTCAGATGGGTGCGGTTCTTGCAACAAGCGGTTGTGTGTATGACTGGTGTTTTGACGTTTTAACAGAAGAAGACAAAGACTACTTCATCCTGCAGATGAAGAGGCTTGCACTTAAAATGGAAATTGGGTTCCCTGCAGGTATGGGAGAAACCTTCGCAGGCCATGGCGGAGAAGGTGAACTTTTTTACTTCCAGTCCACAGCAGGGATTGCCATCTATGATGAAGACCCCCAGATGTATAATGCTGCAGCAGGTGTTTTGTATGAATATATGTTTGAAACAAGAAAAGCTTTCAACAAAGCAGGAATTCACCCTGCAGGTTCAGCCTACGGTCCTGTGAGAGCAATGTGGGAGGTTATCGGTCAGCTCGTATTTGAAAGAATGGGCGCTCAAAGCGTAATGGGTGATGACTTTGATAAAATCCCCCTTACAACAATTCATATGAGACAACCAAACGGAATGTATGTTGAAGACGGTGACACATGGATTGGCATAAGTTCTGCAACAGGCCCCACATATCAGTCAAATGACCTGCCTCTCATGGTATACTCGTCCTACTATGATAATCCATATGTATATGGCGAAGCAGTAAAGCAGTTGTCTATAAGAGGCTATAGCGCAGGCTCATCAATATATGATAACGGAGTGCTTGCCCTTCTTTTCTTAGATCCCAACAAGGAATTTGCATATCCCGATGATTATGGCAAGGAAGAGCCTCTCACTCACTTTACTTCATATCCCATAACAACAATGAACGCAAGAACCTCATGGAGACAGGGTATGCTTGGTGAAACAGCCCAGGTTTTTGTCAACGGTCAGGAAAAATTAGTTGGTGACCACGACCACGAACACTCTGATATCGGCTCATTCTCAATTTACTATAAAGGTCTTCTCACCTCCGGTGGCGGTACATATTCAGGTGAAGCAGGTGGCTGGGGAATTCCGCATTATTACAATTACTACAGAAGAACAGTTTCCAAAAACTGCGTAACTGTTTATGACCCCAGTGAAACCTTTAGCATCAGCGGATACCCTTTGAATTATACTCTTGCAAATGACGGCGGTCAGAGATTTGAGGAAAACTCTAAAACCTATGATGAATTTGTGTCTCACAAAGACCATGCAAGGACCGATTCTGTCTATGCAGGTCCAAACAGAGAAACTCCTGAATTCTCATATCTGAAAACCGACCTTACAAATGCATATTCCGATAAAATTACGGGCTACACACGTTCAACAGTCGCCCTGAACCTTTTTAGTACCGATTATCCTCTTGCCTTTATCTGCTATGATAATATTTCATCATCAGATGAAACCTTTAAAAAAACCTGGAATCTTCAGTCAATTGACACAGAGCCCGTAACAGAGGGCAATATCACCACAATTGAAAGAAATACCTATGGCTACACAGGAAAGCTTGTTGTTCAGACAATGCTTCCCGAAATTCAGAATGCCCAATTCACAAATGTTGGAGGTCGGGGACAAGAAAGCCTTTCCGGCGGTGTTAACTATCCCAATTGGGAAACATCCCACGAACAGGGGCTATGGAGACTTGAACTTTCGCCAAAAGAACCTGCAAAAGACGATGTGTTCTTAAATGCTATGTATGTTACAGATAAGACCAAAAATCTTCCACAGCTTCCAATGACAAAATATGAAACAGAAATGTTTTATGGGGTTGGAGTCATGGACAGGCTCGTATTTTTCTCAAAACAAAGAGATATGACATCTGACGTCTTTAACCTTAGTGTTCCCGAGAGCGAATATGAAAAGATGAGCGTTCTTGTAACTGACGTTGCAAAAGGAAAATGGCAGGTGTCAGGAACTAATGAGAACACAGTTTTTGAAACCGGTGAAGACGAAAACGTAATCTATCTCCGCCTTTGCGCAGGGGACTACACCTTCACAAAGGTTGATGACGCTATAGAGGCAGTTAAAACTGAATATCCGAGAGACGAAAGAGTTTTAAGAACAGGTGACGTGCTTGTTTATAATGTGTCAGAGAGAAGATTCTCCTACACCCAGGATCCAACTGCTGCAAGAGACAATCATCCCTTCCTCTCTGAAGACGATTTCAGAGCAAACGGTGCACTTGTTACAGTTTCAGGCAATCAGGTGACTCTTTCAAGAGGCACATTGCAGACTATTCTTACAATCGGAAGCAAAGAGGCGATTCAAAACGGCGTTCCCCATACAAATGAAACTGCACCCTTTATCGGCAGTAACGGAAAAGTATATATCTGTCCTCTTGAAAACAGCAGAACCCTTGGAATGAACGTGACTTACGACTCATTTTCAAGAATTCTGAAGGTCAGAAAGAAGACACCATCAGCCATTGCTATTTCTTCGGCTTTAGGAAATGCCAAGGCGGTGGCAGGCTCAAAAGTTGTGATAAACACCGAGTCAACCTATGAAAATGTTGATATTGTATACTGGTGCAACGGTGTTAAATATACAGATAACAAGGTTGTTGCATCTGCCGGCATAAACACAGTTTATGCTCAGGCAATAGAAAAAACATCAGGAAAGGTTCTCGCAACATCTGCTTCAATAACCTTTGAAGCATATGATGATGATTTCAAAAACACATTCTCCAGGCAAAATGTCAGTGGAATAACAGGCGGAGAGTATATCCGCACAGGCAACCTGTTCCCGGGTGTTACAGCCTTGCCAAGACTCTATTATCAGTCTGCGGATATAACTTTAGCAGATGGTCAGACCTATAGCATTACGGTGGGTTCTCATATCACAGTAAAGAACAGCAAAACAGAATTCGCCAATACAGAAGTATGGCCTGTGTTCTTTGAATTTACATTCGATTACATTCAGGTAGCAACCTCGGTAACAGACAATATGACAAGAGATAAGTACATTGTAATTCCCCGCACTCAGGGAGATAAAACCTATAATATAAAAACAATATATGATCCTCTCTACGGCTCATATATCCTTCTTGTAGATGATGTTATATATTCTGTAATTGATGTCAGTGCATCGAAGGGAAACTCGTCATATGATTTGACACCAAGACAGACAAATTATAACGGGTATGGATTTATGTATCTTCAGTCTGCTGACCCCGGAGTATTTTCCAACTATAAGGCAGGATACTCCGAAATCCCTGAAAACCATTCAAGGATAGTATACATTAACAATGAAAACTCTGTATCAGCCAGAAACAAACTCACAGGCAAAGACGACCTCATTATTAACTTTACTGCAAAAAAAGGTGATTTTGATAATGTTCTTTGCATAGCAACGGTTCTTGAAACAGGCGGAGAACTTGTTTCTCTTGCAACGCATAATGTGACGTTTGACTCTAAAAAGGATTCTGAGCAGGTAAGTCTTAAACTTGAAAATCTTCCCTCAGGTATTGCGGAAGGCGGATATACAGTTAACGTAATGCTTTGGGATGCAAAAGACTTTACTCCCATTGTTTCAAAGATTGTTATGCCCAATAGCTAAATAACGAAATTTTCATACTTTTCACAGCGGTCAAAACAGGTACTGTCTCTGCTTTGACCGCTGACTTATTTTTAGGGGATAAATTAAACCTATTTGGACAAAAAAATCCATTGAAAGTGACCATAAATAATGTTGACAACATCATGATTTCAAACTATAATAATAATGCACGGAGAATTGGAGCGCACTTGTTTTGTTACGGAATAAGTGCGTTTTTGTTTTATCGGAATTTGAAATTCATTTATTTTAAAATGTTTTGAACTTTTTTAAATGTTTATATGTAAAATTTCTATTTTGCAAAAGATTGGGATTTGATATAATTGTATCACAAGATTATAACGTTGCCTCTTTATAAAAACACTTTTTTGACTGAATCATACAATAAAAAAATCTCTCATACATTGCGTGAAATACGGGTTTTATGGTAAATTTATAATATGCAGAGTATAATTATACCACTTGTGTAAAACTGGGTGATGTGATACTATGATATTAACACAAACAGGAGGAATGAAAATGAAAAAAGTTCTTTGTATTATCGTATCATTTGTTATGGTGATATGCCAGTGTGCATTTGCTGCAGACGTGGCGATTAAAGATGCCGGCAAAGACATTGTAACAGTTAGCGGAAGCATCGGGGAGGAAGGACTCGTTTCCGTAATGATAATAAACCCCGGATTTGGTGCAGATGATGTTTTGCCTCAAAGCAGACAGGCTGTTCAGTTCTACGGAACCGCAAACGAGGATGCTGACGGTTTTGAAATTGATGTGAGAATGACAGATCCTCACGGATATGAAGGAGGAGAATATACAGTTGTATATTCCAACGGTTCTGTCACCAAGACTGAATCCTTTGTGTTCTATTTCTATGGCAAAAAACTTGACATAATTAAGAGCATCAACGAAGACGGAGTTGAAGGACTGGCGGCGGATGCGTACAGAGTGTACAGTCTTGACAATGCAAAACTCTATGATGCAGTTTCCACACAAAGTCTTGAACGTATACTTTTGTCAATGGGCGAATTTGAAGAAAATGTTGATGCTATGTATGATGCTCTTTTAGATGCACTTCACATTGCCGCATATTCCGATGGCGCAGACATACTTCTTGAAGACGGCAGACTTTCTTATGTTGATGTTGTTGGAATAGATGAAGAAGATACATATGAAGACTACCTTTCAAAACTTTCAGATTCTGGAGTCAAGGAAGTGCACGATGCTGTTCTTGGCGGTGAGTATGAAACAGACGATGACATAAAAGATGCGTTTTCCGATGCAGTTTTATTAAATTATATTACCAATGCAAAATCCATGGGCTTTGGTCACGTTTCGGAAATTTTCAAAAAATATGACGAACTTCTTTCGGAGAACGGAATTGACACAGAACTTATAGACGATGTGGACAACAAAAATTATGTCTATAAAAAACTTGCATCTTCAACCGATAAGAACTTTGCCGACCTTAAGAAAACCTATGAAAAAGCGTTGAAAAACGCTGACAGTCAGGGCGAATCCGCCGGAGGCGGCGGTGGCGGCGGAGGAGGCGGAAGTTTCTCCGAAAGCACAGTCACCATTCCCTCAGACGGTCCAAGCACACCTGTTATTTCCGGTCAGGAAAACGGAAGCGGATATATAGATAATGCATCTCACCCCTTTGAGGATATGGCAGATGCATCATGGGCATCGGAATCAGTTGGCGCACTCTACAAAAGAGGCATAATTTCAGGAAAATCAACTAAAGCCTTTGACCCTTCAGGCTTTGTCACAAGAGAGGAATTTGCAAAAATGGCAGTTCTTGCCTTTGTGGGAAGACCGGAGGGGGCACAAAACCCCTTCTCGGATGTGTCGGGCTGGTCAGTTCCATATGTTGCCTCAGCATTTTGCTGAAG
>SVJK01000009.1 GCA_015069015.1 Oscillospiraceae bacterium | reverse complement strand
ATAAGACATTCCTTCTTTCTGAAATTAAGATGTGTAATGTTTCCGCAACAAGCTTATTACGATTCATTTTGGTTAGTGACACGAACGCTGTTTCATTAAGAAACAGGAACAACCTGCTTAATCGAATTTTTATAATAAGGAGGCGGCTGACACTTTCCTATTCGAACGCTAAGTTCAATTATGCATCGTCAGTATATCATTACCTGCTTATTATAACTAAAATAAGCACAGCTTGTAAATTATACAAACTATGCTTATATTGTACCAAATTTCGCAAAAATTTGTTCGCGAGAACTGATGTTAACAAAACTATGACCGCCACAAGGGTGCAGGCTCAGCCTGCTTTTTTGCATATAGGAAAATAAATGATATAGTTGCTCTTTGTCAATAGTTGAGGTTAAAATTAAATTGTAAATTCAGGTGACGTTTGCAATTTTATGCTTCAGCATTTGATTTTTTTCTGAATTCAGAGGGGGAAAGTCCTGTTGATTTTTTAAACATTCTGCAAAAGTGAGCAGGGTTTGGCGCTCCCACATCTTCGCCGACTTCCCATATGGTTTTAAATGAATTTTTAAGAAGTTTTTTGGCTTTTTCCACCCGAAGCCACACAACGTATTCATTTACCGTACAGCCATATACATCTTTAAAGAGTTTATACAGGGCATTTTTCGATATGTGAATGTGTTCGCATATGGATTGTATGCTTATATTTTCCGAGAGATTGTTTTCTATGTACTCCGAAGCATCTGTAAGAACCTTTGGGATGTTTAATCCTATGGAGTTTTCAATAAGAGTATCAGAAATAAGATTTATCAGACTCTGAATCTGCGACATGTTGTATGATGCGATTTTAAAAAACCGCTTTTTGAGAATTTCTTTGTCACACTCAAGCCATTTAACCTTGTTCCACACTTCTTCAAACGAAATGTCTGCTCTGTTTCTTCCTATAATAATGTAACCCACCGTGATACTGTTTTTTATAAGAGGCATAACCATATCAACAATACCTGCGTGGCAGGTGTGTATGACAGCCTTTTTTGTGTCACGACACTCACTCAGCATTTTGCGGTCTGATTTTTCACATAAATCCTGTCCGTTTTTGGCTCGTTGGACAGCCTTGCAAAAATCCGGAGAGTTTTGTTCAAAAGTTGCAATGTGGTTAAACTGATTGTCCAAAACTGCAATATTAAGTCCGGTCAGATTTGCAAAGTCTGAAACTGTTTTTTTGATTTTTTTGGTATTGTACTCAATAATCATAAAATCGCCTCATTAGTTTATGTTTCCATTATGACATATATATTTTCCTGTGTCAATTAGAATTTATCCAAAGAACTTAATTATTTTTCACCGGGAAGAAAAGTCAATATATGGGGAAGATATGCAGAGATAAAGATAAAGATGGATATTGTTTTTAAGATGTTTATCGTATATAATTACGTTATTGATTAATATATAAATCAGGAGGTAACTTCTTATGCCGGAAATATCGTCTCATAAACTATATGGTGACGGTCTTCACGATGACCTTCCCGCAATTCAGGAAATGCTTGATTCGGGAATGAAATGTGTATCTCTTCCATGTCCTGATGTTAACTATCTCATATCAGGTCCTGTTAAAGTTCATTCAAATCAGGAACTGAAATTAGAACGCAACGCAAGAATTGTTCTCAAGGACTGGTCTGATTCTCTTATGCTTAAAATAGGAAGTAAAGATGAATTTTGCGAAAATGTAAAGGTGAGCGGCGGAATATGGGATATGAATCATAACAATCAAAGTCCCAACCCATGGCATTTTCCAAGTCCCGTAACAGGAAAAACGGGCTATGAAATTCTTCGTGAAAGAGGAACATATCCAACCATTTTCCCTCTTCCAAAAGAGGCAAACGGTGTCAATAACCTTGATATTCCCGAAGATTTATATACAGGTCATTGTATGTCCTTTAAAAACATCAAAAATTTCCATATATGCAATCTCACAATTCACAATCCTGTTGTGTATGGAATGGATTTTTATAAGGTGGAGGACTTCACCGTAGAGAATATTGTTTTTGATTATATACAAGGCAGTCCTAAATTATGGAATATGGACGGTGTTCATCTTGAAGGATTTTGCCGAAACGGACACATAATGAATCTTAAGGGAGCATGTCATGATGATGTGGTTGCCTTAACATCTGATGACTCATTTTTCACAGGTCCCATTGAAAATATAACCATTGACGGAATTTACAGTGAAAATTCTCATAGTGCCGTAAGACTTCTGTCAAGGGTTAATCCCGTTAAAAATGTCCATATAACAAACGTATACGGGACCTATTACGCCTATGGGGTGGTCCTCAGTAAATATTCGGAACTTCCTGAGCGTTCAGGATTTGAAAACATAAATATGGATAATATCTATGCATCTCTTTGTCCGGGAACTGTTGATGTCCCCGGTAATACAAGACCTCTTGTGTGGATAGGGGATAATATTGATATAAAGAATCTCAGCATATCAAATCTTCACAGAAATGAAACCCATAATCCAAACCCCACCATTGGAATCTATGAAGGTAGCACAATAGACCGTTTCTCAGTTTCAAATTGTAGTCAAACCAATGAGACTGACGGAAAGATAAGTTTTATTCAAAATAAAGGTGTAATCAATAATCTTTATGTGTATAACGTAGATGCGGGCGACGGTGAACTTATTGAAAAATGCGGAGAAATAAAGAACATTTCAATAATATAAAATTAAAAAAATAAAACATTTTTGATTAGAAAATGTTTCAGCGTGCCGATAAAGTCGACACGCTGAGAGACTTTCGAAAATGGTCGCAGGCGAGGAATGGCGAAGCAGACAGTACGATGGTACGTCAATAAGCTATGACGAAGCAAGCAAAGTGTCTTAAATCGTAGCTTTTGGCAGTCCTATTGACAAAAGCATCATAAACATATGTTTTATCATCAGACACTTTTATATTATAGAGAAAGCCCGGCACTTTGCAGTGCGGGCTTTTTCGACAGTCTGAAACATTTTCAATCAGAAAATGTTTTATTCTTTGTATTCTATAATATCTTCTACATTACATTCCAGTATTTTGCAAAAATCATCAATTTTCATAGTGCTGATTCCATTACCTTTCTTCATCCGGTCAATGGTAGCACTGCTTATACCATATTTGTTAATCAACATATATGTGGTAATATTTTTGTCTTTTAAAGTTTTCCAGAAAGGTGCATATGAAATCATTTTATATAACTCCCATAATTTTTCTGATTATAGGATAAAATGTAATTTGCTCCTTGACAATAGTCATAAATATGACTATAATTATAATATAAAGTTAAAAACTTTAAATGCATTCTCTCTGATTGTCGCCAAACAATTGTTTTTGAAAGAAGTTCAATTAATATTACTACATAATTCATCATTTTTTGGGCTTTGGCTTGCAGATAATAGCAAATAAGAATCCAAAGAATATTGCGGCAGAAATTCCACAGGCTGCTCCTGTCACTCCTCCGCAAAGAATTCCCAGTGCTCCTTTTTCCGTTATTGCGGTCATTACCCCTTTTGCAAGGGTATATCCAAATCCGATAATAGGAACTGTAGCACCGCATCCTGCATAGTCAACAATAGGTTTAAAAAGACCAAGAGATGTCAGAATAACCCCTGCCACCACATATGTTACCATAATCCTTGCGGGAGTAAGCCTCGTTTTGTCTATCAGTATCTGGGCAAAAGCACAAAAAAGACCGCCCACCCAGAAAGCATTTACAAATTTCATTAACTCCATAAATACATCACCTCGAAAGTTCTATTTCTGCCGCATGGGATATTCCGCAAATGGGTTCACCCAAAAGCACACTTGACGGACTCATCAGGGCGCCTGTTCCAATGAGAAGTATTTTTCCGAGTTTCTTTTTTTTCATCATTTTATAAAAATACCCTGAAAAAACAGATGCAATACAACCGCATCCGCTTCCTCCTGCATCAACTTTCTGAGCGTCTTTGTCAAATATCATACTTCCGCAGTCAAGATGTTTTTTTCTGATGTCATATCCCTCTTTTTTCATAAGTTCAAGCAAAATATCAGTTCCCACATATGCAAGGTCACCTGTGACAATGCAGTCATAATCGTCACAGTCCGTATTTGTTGATTTAAAGTGTGAAAGAAGTGTGTCTGCACACGACGGTGCCATTGCCGCTCCCATGTTGTTGGCGTCAGTAACTCCTAAATCAACTATTTTTCCGACAGTTACTTTTGAAATTTGTATGTCAGTTTCTTTTTGAGATATAATAACACATCCTGAACCCGTAACTGTCCACTGGGATGTGGGAGTTCTCACTTCTCCGTATTCAAGGGGGAATCTGTATTGCTTTTGAGAGGAACAAAAATGGCTCGAAGTAATTGCTCCAACTGATTTTGCATACCCCGCACCCACGCACATGGCACCAAGACATATTCCCTCAACAAATGTCGAACACGCTCCATACAGCCCGAAAAGAGGAATGTCAAAGGATTTAAGACCAAAAGAACTTGCCATACACTGGTTCAGAAGGTCGCCTGCAAAAATCGCATCCAGATCCTCAGAGGTTTTTTTGCAGGACGTAAGAGCACCTGAAAGAGTATTTTTAATCATACAACTTTCCGCCTCTTCCCATGTCTTTTGCCCTAAAAGGTCGTCAGAGTAGTGTGCATCAAAGTACTTTGAAAGAGGTCCTTCACTTTCTTTTGAACCAACTGATGAAAAAGCACTTTCAATGTATGCTCCGCTAATTTCGATTGTCTGATTTCTCATTATTTCACATCCTTATATAATAGTCAAAAGATAATATATCAACCCACACACAACTGATGCAGAAATTCCATACACAATAACAGGCCCTGCAATTGTAAACATTTTTGCACCCACACCCAGAATAAGACCTTCAGACTTGTATTCCATACTGGATGACACAATGCTGTTTGCAAATCCCGTTATAGGCACCAAAGTTCCTGCTTTTCCAATTCTTGCAATATTGTCATAGATTCCGATGCCTGTGAGAAAAGCACCGAGAAAAATCATTGCAGATGATGTTATTGACGGTGCATCTTCTTCGCTTATTCCTGCCATTGACAATACCTCGCTGATGAATTGTCCAAGTGTGCAGATAAGTCCGCCAATAAGAAATGAAAGGCACATATCTTTCAAAAGTCTGGATGGGGGAGATTTTTGCTTCACAAGGATACTGTAATCCTTTTGCTGTTTTTTGACATTCATAATATACCTATCCTTTTTTATGCAGAATTTATGTAATTAATATTTGTAAAATATCAAAAGATATGCTGTAAAAAAACGGCGAACAAAAAACTATATATACAAATTGCACATAAATTTGCAGTGTAAATATTATTGATTTGTCTTAAACAACCTTTTTGAAAATTTTTAATTTTTTTTCAAAAAAATTGTTGACAAAACCTGACCTTAGTGCTATAATATCATTTGTTGACGCGGTACGCGAGCATGCTGGAATTGGCAGACAGGCACGTTTGAGGGGCGTGTGTTTCGTACGTGTGGGTTCAAGTCCCACTGCTCGCACCAACAACGAAACCGCATACCGAAAGGTATGCGGTTGTTTTTTTAAAAATTAAATATATATGCGGATATGGCGGAACTGGCAGACGCGCTAGCTTCAGGTGCTAGTTGGGGCAACTCAGTGCAGGTTCGATTCCTGTTATCCGCACCAAACAGTAGAAATCCGAACCTTGTACCAATTGGTGAAGGGTTCGGATTTTTTCTATTGCCTAAAATCGATAATTGTTGACATATGTCGTGTGTTGAGGTACAATAATTGGTGTTGCATAAAGATGTGATTATCCTTATTAATTGTTTGGAGTTATGAATTTATGAGATATAAAGACAAACAACTTAATCATCCGATCATACTTTTATTCGGATTAATATTAATTGCTATGCTCACAGGATTTGGAAATATGTATGGTTCCACTGTTGACTGGCTTGGGCAACATTCTGTATTTCCGGAAGTTTTCAGAAGTAATTTCTATACCACAGGTAATCTAGTGCCGGAATTCCTTTTTGAACTTGGAGGGGGTCAGAATGTATTTAATTTCATATATTACGGGTTTTTGAGCCCTGTCATACTGTTTTCATATCTTCTTCCCTTTGTGGATATGACATATTACATAATCGGTGCAAGCATTGTTTTGTATCTTCTCACAGGAATATTTACTGAAGTGTTCATAAAAAAACATTTTGGAGAAAAAGCAGGACTTTTTGCGGCACTCTTTATGCTTGCCACGCCATGCATTAGTTTTCATTTTCACAGACATATTATGTTTGTGTGGTATTTACCATTTCTGCTTCTTGCATTTATGGGAATTGACAGGCTGTTTGAAAAAGGTAAGTCAGGGTTGTTTATTGTCAGCACTTTTTGCATAATACTCACAAGCTATATGTTTAGCGTCGGATGTATGGTGTGTCTTTTTGTATATGCAGTATACAGAATCCTTGATGAGGACAACTTTGATGTAAGAATGTTTTTGAAAAGATTCTTCTATGTTGTATATGTATTTCTGATACCCGTAATTATGGCAGCTTTTGCTTTGCTTCCCACGGCGTATTCGTTGTTTTCAAATGTACGTTCGGACAGTTTTTCTGCAAGCATAATATCTGTTATTTTGCCGGCACTTGATGAGTATGCTTATCATCATTACTCAATGGGGATAACCGGAGGTATGATTGGGGCTGTTCTTGGAATTTTCATTTGCAAAACATCGAAAAAATCAGACAGATTTTTGAGTGTTGTACTTATGTGTATAATAGTCTTTCCCGTAATCACATATGCCTTTAACGGTTTTTTGTATGTCAGGGGAAAGATGTTGATTCCCTTTGCAATACTTTATGTATTTAACTTTTTCAAATTTCTTGAAAAGGTTCAGAAACATGAGATTGACACGTCCAAAGTAGGATGGTCTGTCATTGTGCTGTCTGTCATACTTTTTTTCGTAAACTCGCTTAAATATCTTTACATTTATGTATTCATAATTGCAGAAATGCTTATTATGATTTACTCTAAGGAAAAAACAAGAATTATGTCTTTGTGGATGTGTGTTTTTGTCCTTGGAGCTACTGTAAAAGCTAACATAAGTGAAACATATATTTCCTCTGATTATCAGGATGAAATGTACCATGACGAGATACGATCAATGCTTGATAATATTGACACTCACGGATTTTACAGAACAAATATTTCATACCGTGAGGGTGATAATGCAAACAGACTCTATAGTGCATTTCACAATAACAGTTCGTCATATTCATCAACGACGAACGTGGAGTATATGGATTTTTATTTCAACGATATTGGTAATAATCAAAAACGCCCAAACAGTCTTGAAGTTTCCGGAGCAAGAAATGAGCTTTTTCATACTTTTATGGGGACGAGATTCATAGTTTCGGAACGTGACCCCGGATTTTTATATAATATGATTGACGATGCCGGAGTATTAAAACTTTATGAAAACAAGTCATATTATCCCGTTGTATATAAAAGCAGAAATCTTATGTCACAGGCGGATTTTGAAAAAACCTCTTTCCCGCGTTCGGTGATGAGCCTGCTAAATAATACGGTGGTGGAAAATACAGATTCTGTCGCGATAATTCCTGAAATATCGGAGAAGGATGTTCAATCATCTTACAGATTCAAAAATGAAGAGGCGGTTGCATATTCACACAAGCTTCCTGATGAGTATCTCGGAAAGATGGTATATATTTCGTTTGATATCTTTAACGAAGGTGAATATTTTAACGATTTTGATATAAGCATCTCACTTGACGGATGTGAAAATACTCTTTCAAAACAATCATGGCTTTATTACAACGGAAATACCAATTTTCAATATGTTATTCCTATGGAACATGATACGGTTATAGATGTCGAGATGACCGAGGGGAATTTTGACATCAGAAATCTTAAAGTGTTCACTTCAGATGTGGTGCACGAAACCTATGAAGAAGCAGATAAACTTGTTGTAAACAAGAAAAAAAGCCGTATATCTTGTTCGGTAGAGGCAGCGAGAGGTGAGTATCTTGTAACATCCATACCATATGACGACGGGTTTAGAGCTTTTATCAATGGCAGGGAAGCTGAAATTGAAAAAGTCAACAATGCATTTGTGGGATTGAAACTTACAGAAGGTGAAAATGATATTTTGATTGAATATTCATCACCTCTGCTTTCAGTCGGTTTCGCAATAAGCCTTATAGGTCTTGCGTTGTTTATCTTTGAAATTTTCGCAAAGAAAGTATTCTTTTTACTTTTAAGGAAGAACAAAGAGGTGGTAATGTATCTTATTGTTGGGGCGCTTACCACATTAATCAGTATTGTGACATATTATCTTTGCACAAGTTTGTTCTTTAATCCGAAATATGCACTAAACATTCAGATTTCTGCCGTGATTTCGTGGATTGTAAGCGTGACTTTTGCCTATGTTGCAAACAAAACGTTTGTATTTGACAGTAAAAATACTGTCGCAAAGGAATTTGTGAGATTTATTTCGTCAAGAATCGGCACGTTGCTTGTGGATATGTTGCTTATGTTCATTTTCGCATCTGTTTTGCAGTTTAATGATATGATTGTTAAGGTTTTTGTGGAGATAGTTGTCATAATCGCAAATTATCTTCTCAGTAAACTTCTCGTATTCAAAGAATCGGGCAAAATATGATATGCCGGCATAAAATAGTATAAATAAACACATGCAAAAAAGCCATATTTAACCGTAAATATTTTCGGTTAAATATGGCTTTTCCGTTTTA
Organism: Oscillospiraceae bacterium; assembly: GCA_015069015.1. Classification (GTDB taxonomy): domain Bacteria; phylum Bacillota; class Clostridia; order UMGS1810; family UMGS1810; genus RGIG1828. Next base: position 44,075 of record SVJK01000009.1, on the reverse strand, counting down.
TACATCTTTGGTTTTTGCTTTGTGGTTTGTCAGAGGGAGTCATTTGTATAAGGTGATCACCAATGCAGGATAACTCACGTCATGCTAACGAATATAACATATCATATTCCATTACTATTGTATAATATATTTTTTAATCAAGGGTTTCATATTTTCATCCCACCACAAAAACTCACTGAAAATTCTATTGGGAGAAAAAGTCGTTACCGAATCAGGAGCAATATCTTTGTTTAGACAATAGAATACGCCGTCGCCTGATGATGCATTTTTTTCTCTGAAATATCCGAAAGTGTTTTTGATTTCTGAACCGTTGTTGTGAATGTGGATTCTTGCAAATCCATCTTTTATTCCATCGGAAATTACAACTTCGGGAAGATGGGGTTTGAGATGTTCCACAACCTTTTCAATACTAATAAGTCCATAGCCGAAAGTCGTATCATACCCCTCATCGCCAAGATCTGTTGATGAACTTTTCAGTATGTCTTTAACGTCTGAAAGGGTAGCATCAGGTAAAACCTCTTTTATGAGAGCAACAATTGCCGTTATGTGAGGTGTGGCAATTGATGTCCCAATCTCGGATGAAGTCGTGTCACCAATTTCAAGAGTTGTAACACTGTGTCCCGGTGCTGATATAAAAATTGATTCATTTCTTTGAGAATACTTTGAATGGGAGAGGTCTTTTTTGACAGATGCCACACCAATGACATTGTCAAAGCCTGCAGGATAACTTATTGCCGTACTATCCTCGTTGCCTCCGGCTGCAATAATAATAATTCCTGCATCAGATGCCATGTCAATCCAGTATTTAAGTTCGGCAATCAGATATTCGTCAGTCAGATTGCCGCCAAGACTCATATTAATTATGTCACAGTCATATTCGATTGCCATATATATTCCGCCAAATAAACTTGCAGCGGAAAGAGAACTGCCGTTTGTAACTTTTAAGGGGACTATCGATGCATTGGGTGCAATTCCTGCAAGATGCGATTCATTATCTGTTATGGCAGAAATTATGCCGCACACATTTGTCCCGTGACCGTATATATCGGTTGTGTTATATTCATCAGGGTCATCTTCTATGCAGTTATATCCCTTAAGAATCTTTGAACTGTCAATGTCAGGGTGAGATGTGTCAACTCCGCTGTCAATGATGCCGATTTTCACACCCTTTCCCGAAAGCCCCTTTTCTCTTGCTACACTTGCAAGTATTGCAGAGTGATTCCATTGATCATTGTATTTCGTGTCACTTGTAACGGTTGGATAGTCTATGTCATAGAGTTCAAGTTTGAAATTTGGAATAACAGATTCTATATAGTCTTCTGATGTAAATTTGTATATGTCTTCCAGAGACTTTGCATAATACGCATCACCGCCGATACGACTTACATTTTCATTTTCCGAAAAAAGCATAACTGTGTCTTTTTTTAACCTGAATATGTATCCGTCATCCTCTGCAAAAGAGGGGACGGCAATAATGAGCATGGCAAATAGGGTTGCCAGCATAATAGTTAATTTTTTATTCACCAAAACCACTCCGTAAAATAATCACTACTTTTTCACAACGTTTGAAATTCTGATAAAGTCATTGGTAAGGATAGTGTCAATTCCAAGTTCGAGATATTCTTTTGTTTCCTTTTCGTCATCTGACCAGAACACATTGCATTTTATTCCGTTTTTGTGAGCCTTGTCAATCATTTCTTTTGTAAAATAAGGCTTAAAGAGTTGCACCTTTTCACATCCGAGTTCAATTGCCCTGTCAACAATTTCCCATGGGCGTGCCTCAAGATGACCGACGCATACAGGAATCTGTGGAGCAATTTTTTTGAACTGCCTTATCTGAATGTCAGTTTCAAGCATAAAATATACATACTTTTCACAGTCGTATCTCCGGATAAGGTCAACAATTTTTCTTATGATATCCTCAGGATACTTTTCTGTCATGGAAAGGGGTTTCACATGAATATTCATGATAACCTGACCTGAAAGTTTCCTGAGAATGTCTTCAAATTTAACAATTTTCAAGCCTTCAAACCTCTCACCGAAATTCACACCAAAATCAAGTTTTTCAAGTTCTGAAAGAGTGTGGTCTGTTATATAACCTTTTCCGGTGCTAACCCTTTCAAGTTCTCTGTCGTGACAAGACACAATTTCCTTGTCTTTTGTAGGCCACAGGTCAAACTCAATCTCATCTGCTCCAAGAGCAATTGCCGCACCAAATGCAGGCATACTGTTTTCGGGGAGAACCTTGCTGAAACCTCTGTGTGCACAGACTCTCGGATATTTAAGCCATTTTTCTTCGCATATAACACTGCTTCCGCCAATGCGGTACTGCCACGGCTTTCTGCCGTATTCTATGTATTCATAGTGAGGTGCATCGGGATTTCCGAATCCGGCAGGCTTAAGGTATTTGTCTTCGGGGTTAATTTCCACAGTTGCCATACCGAATCTGCCCCTCATATTTTCAAGAACTTTTCCGTAGGGAGAGACAACCATACTTGCCCCGCAGATATCAGATGTTTCATCAAAACTTACCGATGAACGTATAACGTATGCGTTGGTGTTATATGCAAGGAATCTGCACATGATTTCTATGGCATCGTGGGAGTCACTTCTCTGGAGTGAGCATCCGATTATAATGTCAACTTTTTCTCTTGCAATCCTTGCAAAAGCCTCATAGAAATAGAAATCGTAGCAGGTTAAAAACCCATATCTTAATCCGTCAATTTCAATAACATATGGTTCTGAATATTCAAAGGTATAGTCAGAGTCAAGTTTTAGAACTTCAAGTTCAAGGGGAGGAAGATGCTTTTTAAAATATTTTCCGACTATCTCGCCGTCTCTTGAAATGGCAAAAGTGGTGTTTCTGTAATTTCCGTCAATGTCGCAAAGTGCATTTACAAATACAAGGCAGTCACATCTTTTTGCAGTCTCTTTGCACTTTGCCATGAGAATATCCATATATTTGTCGTGATAAAAAAGAGTTTCTTCTTTTGTGGACGTTGCACAGGGCACATCGCTGTATTCAGGAAGAACAATTATGTCAGCTTCTTCTGTACACTTGTCAAGAAGGTCAACTTTATATTGGAAATATTCATCAGAATAGGAAACATCCCTTGAATATGGCGGTTGGATTATTGTTGCCTTCACTTTAATTCACTTCCTTTTTAAACAAGCCCCATTTTTCCATATGATCTCCGATCACTGTTGCCATAGATGCAAAGCCGAAGTCTGTGGGATGACCTCCGTCCACGGTACCATCGTTTCCGCAAATCTTCATAAGCTCCGCCCCTTCTATAATATAAACATTTTTATCTCCTGCTGTAACAGCGTTGTTGTAGGTTGTTTTTATAATTTCAAGTCTTTCAGGTTCATCGTCAGCAAGATATATTTTCGGTCTGGAAAGCATAATAATGGGTAGGTCGGGATGAACTTCTCTAACTGTTTTAAACAGTTTTTCGTGAGTGTCGCGAAGATGCTCAAGCGATGGAGCATTATGGTCATAGTCATAAACAAAAACAGACATATCAAGACCTTTTATATATTCTGCCATTTCATCTTCAGCCTTTGCATTTCCTGAGAATCCAAGGTTTATGTGGTCAATATTGAATCTTCTGGTAATGATTGCTTCATATGTCATACCGGGTCTTGACACACATCCGCCCTGAGTTATGGAAGAACCATAATAAACGATAGGTTTCTGTGGTTTGTAATCATCGGCGCTTTCCACTACTGCACCTTCCTGAAGACCGATATATAAGTCCTTTACATCACTGTAAGTAGGGAAGTTAATGGTGATTTCCCTCATTATGCCTGACTCGTTTAAGTATATATCATCAGGCATATCAATAACACTTTCATATCCGTCTGTCACATCAAATGGGGGAGTGAATCCCTTCACAAATCTTGCGTCCTTGCCGTCCACTTTCACATATAGATCAAATCCGCCGGCGCCTGTAAGTGCAAAGTGGGACGTTTTGAGAATTTTGTCCATTTCTGCGTGAATTGCAACATAGGAACTGTTTGTTCTAAAACGAACCCTTCCGCCTGATGTGCAGGCATGAAGCTGATATACACCCTCGCTGACAGTTTTTGCAACTTCTTCGGGCATTCTTCTGAATCTGTCTCCTTCTTTGAACACTCCATAAACCTTAAAGGGCTCAGATAATACATCATAAAATTTTACGTCGTCCTTGTCGATAGTGCTTTTAACTTTCAGATTTTTGTCAATACTTTCGATATTACTCATTTTGAAACGTTCCTTTCATTCCCTGCTTATTGTTACACAAGCCCCCATTTTTCCAAAGCATCACCAAGAGTTTTTGCCATGGAGAAAAATCCTAAATCTGTGGGATGAGCGTTGTCAACAGTTCCCTGATCGCCGCAAAGTGCACAGAGTTCTTCGCCTGAAATGTGGTAAACATTTTTGTCTCCTGCCTTCAATGCATTTTCGTATGTTTCTCTCACAACTTCAGCTCTCTGTTTTTCGGTTTCAGAGAGATAATACTTCGGTCTTGGCATCATAACAATCGGCAAATCGGGATTTGCTTCTCTGATTGCCTTAAACATTTTTTCGTGGGTGTTTTTAAGATATTCAACGCTTGGTGCATTGTGGTCATAGTCATATACAAACACTGACATATCAAGATTTTTGATATATTCAATCATTGCATCTTCTGCTTTTGCATTTCCTGAAAAGCCGAGGTTGATGTGGTCGATATTAAATCTTCTTGTAATAATATTCTGATATGACATTCCCGGTCTTGAAGCGCATCCCCCTTGAGTTATTGAAGAGCCATAATATACAATGGGTTTCTGATCCTTATATTCGTCAGGGGCAAGAACCTTTGCGTTTTCATCAAGACCTATGTACAGGTCAATAACTCCTGCATAAAGGGGAAAGTTTATAACTATATCTCTCATATTTCCTTCCTGATATGCATATCCTCCATTGCAAAGTTCAATAAGACTTTCATATCCGTCTGTTATCTCAAGGGGAGGGGTATATTCCGCCACGAATCTCAGATCCATGTCACCCTCTTTTGCATAGAGGTCAAAACCTCCAACACCTGTGAGGGCAAAGTGGGACATTTTGAAAATCGGATTCATTCTCACATTAATTGCCACATAGGATGAGTCAGTTTTGAAACGAATTCTTCCGCCGGCAGTACATGCGTGAAGTTCCCAAACACCTTCGCTGGTGTTTTTTGCCACGTCTTCAGGCATTCTGCGGTATCTTCCGTCATCTTTATATACGCCATATATTTTGAAAGGCTCGGAATCGGCATTATAAAACTTTATGCCTTCTTTCTCGATCTTTGTTTCAACTTTAAGGTTTGAGTCAATATTCGCAATATTTTTCATTTTGAACTGATCCTTCTTTCCATGGTAAATATATTATTTTCAATTGTAGCACAAAGTGATTTTCAAATCAAGGTAAATAAAGAAAAAGGAATAAAAAATCAGGTTGAATAAGTCAAAACCTATAACTCGATTTTTTGTGGAACGGACTTTTCGTTAAGAACTCAAATAGTTTTTAAAGCTGATATGTAATTATTTGCGAAAAGTTGACTGTGTTGGCTAAAAACATTAAAAATGATAATATTATCTATAAGAAAATACTTTCAAAAAGCCTCCCTTGTGTAAAGGGAGGTGGGTTGCGTAGCAACTCGGAGGGATTGTAAAGGTTTATAAACACAATAAAGAAATTGTACCACTTGCAAAAGCATTGAGAAAGAATATGACAAAAAAAGAAAAACACCTTTGGTATGATTACTTAGAGAATACCCTATTAGGTTTATAAGGCAGAAAGTTATAGGAAAGTATATTGTTGATTTTATTGTGCAAAAGCAAAACTTGTTGTTGGATTGGATGGTTCGCAGCATTTTGAGGATAAAGGAATAGAAAAAGATGCTTTGAGAACAAAGTTTTTAGAACAATATGGATTGAAAGTTATAAGAATATCAAATCTTGATATAAATAAAAACTTTGAGGGAGTATGTATATTTATTGATAACAAAGTCAAACAATCCCTCAGTCAACTCCGTTGACAACTCCCTTTACACAAGGGAGCCTTTTTTATAAGTGTCATTTAAAAGTGTCGGAAAAATGCCGAAGATTTTCCGACCGCACTATTTTTGTTGATTTTACCCCCTAAAAAGCACTGTTTTTTAGAAAAATTAATGAGTGTAAAGGTGTAAAAGGTCAAAAGTGTTGGTTTGTTTCTTCTTCGGGGATATCCACCAGAAGGAGATAACCATAACAGGGCACTTTGCTGAAAATGTGATAATCGGAATGTTTTTCTGTAAAATTATAGACTTTTTTGTACTTTTATGGTAAAATAATAAAAAAACAGAATGGATATAAACATTATGATACAATTATTAAGAACTTACAAGAGTAAAAAATGGGTTAAGCAAATAATTAACAAAAACTCAAAGGAAATAACCCCAATAGATTATCAAAACTACATAGACAAGACGGATAAAGTAGCATTAGCCGCATTAAAAGCAATACCTTTGTTTGACAAGGCTTGTAGTAAAATATTATCACTAATGAATGAGCCACAAAGACACATATTTGATATGTCAAACAAAATCCTAATTACGGAAAAGCAATTGCCAAAAGTTTATTATATGGTAAAAAGTATTTGTAATAAAATTGGAATTGAAATGCCTGACTTGTATTTGGAACTAAACAGAGAACCAAATGCTTACACTTATGGCACGGAAAAGATTGCAATTACTATTCATTCAGGATTGCTTGAATGTTTAGAAGACGATGAATTATATGCAGTTCTTGCCCACGAATGCGGGCATATTGTATGTAAACATGTATTATATCATACAATAGGTGCATACATTTTGGACGGCGGTCATATGGGATTGCATAAACTTGAAACCTTGCTAAACAAAACATTGATAGGTGGTCTTATATCTACTACAATTGATTCTTCTTTGGAATTGGCGTTTTTTCATTGGTTAAGGTGTAGCGAATTATCAGCGGATAGAGTTGCTGTTTATTGTTGTGAAAGTGCAAATCCCGTTATTGAAAGCATGATGAGACTTGCTGGTGGAACAACACACATTGATTTAGAAATAGATAGAGATTTATTTATCAATCAAGCTGAAGAATATCAAAAATTAACTGAAGACAAAAAGATAAATAAAGCATTAGAATATTGGCTAACCCGTAATCATACCCACCCTTTACTTGCAGTTAGAGCATATCAAGCAAGAGAATGGGCAAAATCTACAGAGTTTGCAGAACTTATAAAATAATAAATAATCAACTGTGGTACTTCCTATATTGGATAGGGAGTACCATTTTAATTTGTGTTTTTCGTTGCCATTTCAACAAAAAAACTATTCCACAGAAAATAAAGTTATAGGAGTCAAAATAAGTCCTTGACTTTTTTTCTTGTTTCTGCTATAATAATGCGGTACTGTGAAGATGTGTAAGTAGCGTTTATATGATTTCAAAGAGAAGGATGTCACCGGCTGTAAGCATCCCGGATAGTATAAATTGTGAATTTCAGCATTGGAGTATCTGACGAAATCCGCTTTAAGGGTGGTATAAGTCAGGTGTTTTGCCTCACGCCAAAAGGCACAAAAAGTGCGGATTTTTCCGAATATGGGTGGTACCGCGGGTTTAGCTCGTCCCTTTTGTGGATGGAGCTATTTTTTATTGTATAAAATTAAATTCATATAATAAAATTAAATTCATATAGAAAGGAAGATTGCTATGTCAGCAAAAACCCAGGAAGTTAAACAGGCCTTCCTCGATGCTCTTTCAAAGATTGAAAAAATGGAAGACTTAGAGAAAATCAGAGTAGAATATACCGGTAAAAAAGGCTATGTAACTGAACTTTTAAAAGAAATGAAATCTCTTTCACATGAAGAGAAAAAGACCTTCGGTCAGGAGGTTAACGTTCTTAAAAACGAAGTTAATGATGCAATTTCCCAAAAAAGAGAAGAACTTGAAAGAAAACAGATTGAACTTGAAAACAGCCTTATGCCCGAGTTCGACATTTCAATGCCTGCTGATTTAAAAAGAGGTTCCTATCATCCCATAACTTTAGTTCAGCGTCAGTGCGAAGAAGTTTTCAAATCAATGGGATTTGCAGTTGAAGATTACAGCGAAATTGTAACTGATTACGAATGTTTTGAAGCACTCAACATTCCCAAAGATCACCCTGCAAGAGATATGCAGGATACATACTATCTCGAAAACGGTCAACTTTTGAAATCTCACACATCTGCGGCACAAAATGCCATATACAAAAAATACAAAGATGCCCTTGTAAATGAAGGCAAAGCAATAAAGGCAATCTTCCCCGGAAGATGTTTCCGTAATGAGGCGACAGATGCCTGCCATGAAAACACATTCTTCCAGATGGAAGGTGTTATGGTTGATAAGGATATTTCCATTTCAAACCTCATTTTCTTTATGAAAACCATGCTTTCAGAAGTTTTCCAGAAAGACATCAAAGTTCGACTCCGCCCAGGATTTTTTCCCTTTGTGGAACCCGGTTTTGAACTTGACATCAGTTGTCTCATTTGTGGCGGTGAGGGATGTCCTTCCTGCAAGCACAGCGGATGGCTTGAACTTTGCCCCTGCGGTATGATTCATCCAAGAGTCCTTGAAGAGGGCGGAATTGATCCCGAAGAGTATACAGGATTTGCTTTCGGTCTTGGTCTTACAAGACTTGCAATGATGAAATATGGCGTAAAAGATATCAGAGACTTAAACAGCGGAAGTCTGAAAACTCTTTCGCAGTTTACAGACGATAAGTAAGAGGAAAGGAGCGAATTTAATATGTTTTTATCAATGAACTGGATTTCAGATTTTGTTGACCTTTCCGGTCTTGACAAGTTGGAATTAATCAATAAATTTTCACTTTCAACTGCAGAGGTTGAAAACGAAATATTCCATAAAGGAAGCGACATTTCAGGCATAGTTGTTGCCGAGATCAAATCTGTAGAAGAACATCCCGAATCAAAGAAACTTCATCTTTTAAAGGTGGATGCAGGTGACGGAGAACTTACAGATGTTGTCTGCGGTGCACCAAATGTGAGAGTTGGAATGAAAACTGCTTTTGCAAAAGTGGGTGCTAAAATCGGTGAAATTGAAATCACCCCAAGAAAACTTGCAGGCTACACATCAAACGGTATGTGCTGCTCAGAAAAAGAAATCGGCATAAGCGACAATCACGAAGGAATTATGGACATCACAGATGATATTCCTTGCGGCACAGACCTTAAAGAAGTTTATGAAATAGACGATATAATCTTTGAAGTTGACAACAAATCTCTCACAAACCGTCCTGATCTTTGGGGACACTATGGCATTGCAAGAGAATTTGCCGCAATTTCAGGAAGAGAATTAAAACCCATCCCTCAGGCAGACCTTTCTGCATATGAAAATCTTCCCAAAGTTGATCTTAAAATTGAAGATCCTCTTTGCCACAGATATTCCTGCCTGCGTTTTGGCAACATAACCACACACAAAAGTCCCGTCAATATGAGAATCCGTCTTTTCTACTGCGGAATGAGAGCCCTCAATTTCCTTGCAGACCTTACAAACTATCTCATGCTTGAAATGGGCCAGCCTATGCACGCATTTGATTCAAGAAAGGTTGAAAAAATCAGAGTTAAGCGTTTCGACAAACCTTTCACATTCAAAACTTTAGACGGCGTAGACAGAGAAATTGACGAAAACACACTTATGATCTGCAATGACAACACACCCGTTGCAATAGCAGGTATCATGGGCGGACTCGATTCTGAAATTGTAGACGATACCACAAGTTTGACACTTGAGTCTGCAACATTTGATGCCGCATCAATCCGTAAATCAACTGTGAGACTTTCTCACAGAACAGATGCATCAATGCGCTATGAAAAGAGCCTTGATCCCGAAATGACAACAGTAGCCGTTGCACGTTTCGTAAATCTTTTAAAGGAAATAGATTCAGGTGCCCAAATTATTTCTGCACTTACCGATGAAGTTGCATTTAAATATGATGACGTGAAACTTGATTTCACAAAAGCATTTGTAGATAAATATACAGGAATTGAAATCTCAAATGAACAGATTGTGAAAACTCTTAAATCTCTTGGATTCGGCGTTGAAAATGACGGCGACAACTTCTCTGTAGAAGTTCCATCATGGCGTGCAACAAAGGATGTTACAATAAAGGCAGACATCATTGAAGAAATCACAAGAATATACGGCTATGATAACTTTGACATTCACACAGCAGTAGTTCCCGTATCACCTGTAAGAACACAGGTTGAAAAAAGCGATGAAGACAGAATCAAGGATATCCTTGTTAAACGCTATTCAATGCACGAACTTCATTCCTATGTGTGGGCATATTATGATGATTACAAAGCCCTCGGAATCGAAGTTGAAAAGAATGTTGAACTCATAAATGCCACAAACCCCAACATAAAAACCATCCGTAACTCCATCATTCCCACCCAACTTTGTCAGGTGAAATATAATGTTGGATATGATTCTGATTTCAAAGTTTTTGAAATCGGAAGAACAGTTGACGGATTCAAAGACGACGGTCTTTGCGATGAACAGAAAAAACTTGCAGTCACACTCTATTCAAAAACAAAGGAAATGTCTGAACTCTATTTTGAACTTCGTGACATTTTAGCAGTTATTGCAGATGACATCAAGCACGAAAAACTGAGTTTTGAAAAAGCAGAGGCAACTCACTCATGGCAGCATCCCAAAAATCTCAACAAAATGATCTGTGCAGGAAAAGTCATCGGTGAAATCGGCATTGCAAATTCAGTTGTTTCCAAAAACATTGACAAAAAAGCAAACATCGTTTTTGCAGAAATTGACATCAAAGAATTTGCAAAGATTAAAAATGCCGGAATTTCCTATAGTGAACCCTCAAAGTTCCCTGAAATTGAAATTGACCTTTCTTTTGTATCAGAAACCTATGCTCCCATTGCAAAAGCAATAGAGAATGCAAAATGTGAACTCATTAAAGATGTTAGCGTAACAGATGTGTATGCAGATGAAAGCGGGAAATCAATCACCATCCGCATCATATTTGCACATCCTGAAAGAACACTCACAAAAGAAGAAGTTCTTTCGGTTGTAGACACAATAGTTTCAGAACTTGAAGGAAACTCGATCAAACTTAAAAACGGATTGCCCCAGTAACGGCAGACGGAGGTAAAAATGGTATCACAGAAAATGTATAAACTCGGAAGTCAGCGTAGTGAAATACGTGAACTTTTTGAATACGGTCTCAAAAGAAAAGCCGAAATCGGTGCAGAAAATGTCTTTGATTTCAGCCTTGGAAACCCAAGTGTTCCTGCACCTGAATGTGTAAAAGATGCCCTTGCAGATCTTGTTGAAAACACAGATCCCGTTGCTCTTCACGGCTACACCTCGGCACAAGGTGCACCCGATGTGAGAAAAAGTTGTGCTGATTATATCAACAAGACTTTCGGTACAAATTACACAGGAGACAATTTCTATATGACAGTGGGTGCTGCCGCATCTCTCACAATTTCTCTTTGTGCCATAAGCGAAGAGGGTGAGGAAGTAATTGTCCTTGCACCTTTCTTCCCTGAGTATTCTGTCTTCATAGATCAGGCAGGAATGAAAAGCGTTATTGTAAAATGCAGAGAAGAAGATTTTCAGATTGACTTTGATGCTCTTAAATCTGCAATAAATGAAAAAACAAAAGCAATCATCATAAACTCACCCAACAATCCATCGGGTGCAGTTTTCTCTGAAGATACAATAAAAGAACTTGCTTTAGTTTTGGAGGATGCTCAAGAAAAATTTGGAAAAGATATATACATAATTGCAGACGAACCCTACCGTGAACTTGTATATTCACCTGAAACAGTTGTTCCCTTTATTCCGAACTACTATGCAAACACCATTGTGGGCTATTCTTTCAGCAAATCCCTTTCACTTCCCGGTGAAAGAATAGGATATGTTCTTGTTCCCGATTCTGTCAACAACTGGCAGGATGTGTACTATGCAGTATGCGGAGCAGGAAGGGCGTTGGGATTTGTTTGTGCACCAAGCCTTTTCCAGAAGATTGTTCCAAAGTGCATCGGAAAAACATCAGACATTTCAATCTATAAGAAGAACAGAGATATCCTCTGTGATGCACTTTCCGAATATGGCTACAGAGTGGTACAACCCGACGGTGCTTTCTATCTCTTTGTTAAAGCAATGGAAGAAGATTCAAGAGCATTTTGCGAAAAAGCAAAAAAATATGAACTTCTTCTCGTACCCGGTGACAGTTTCGGCTATCCCGGATATATTAGAATTTCCTACTGTGTGTCAACAGAAATGATTGAAAAATCATTGCCGTCATTCAAGAAACTTTCAGAGGAATATAAATAATTTTTTACAGTTCACCGGTCTTTGTTATAGTTCATAATAGATAGGAGACAATAATGAAAAGAGTTTTAAGTTTTATTTTGATGTTAAGCATAATGTTTTCAATTAATGTTTGTGCTGCAGAAGATGCGGGTGTATTAATAGGTAATGGCAAATGCTACAGCATCTATGCAGTTGATGGAAAATATACATTAGAGCCGGGATATTCGTACTATGTAACACCAAGAAAACCGATTACAGGCTCGGTATCATATACAGGACCTGTTAATTTGGCAAATGCAAGTGCGAAAGGAGATATAAGGACCTATTCTTTGTCTACCGGTGAATTATTGAGTGAGTCTACAGGTTCCATAATGGCTACAATTAATTTTGCTCCGGGAACATATAAAGTTATCACTCCTTTGGACAAAAAACAGTTGTACGCCAACCAACTTATAGTGGCAATGTATGGAGAATACAGATACGTTAATGTTCCGGGTGGAGAAACTGTGGCTTTTAGTGTTTCGGAAGATGCAAAATTTTCAGGTAACGCATTTAATAGTTTTTTCCAAAGATTCGACAAATCCAAAAATCTGGTTGATGAGGGAATAGGCAAAGGAGAGATGTCTCTCGATGCAGGAGATACTGTTGTTGTTTTTTCAAAAAGCAAATCCACAACCAAATATCCTGTTATAACTGATGGAAAAATAACGATGGAAGATCCGTCAGGTTTTCAGAGTGATGTTAACGGGCAATATGAGATAAAGGGTGAATACGACGTAGTTGTAGGCGGTACTTCTGAATATATTCTTGTGGACAAAACAACTCAAAAGGAAGTTAAAAACAAAGTTGTCTGGAGTAGTTCAAACAACTTAGTAGCAAATATGTTATCAAATGGCTGTCTGGTGGCAAAAACACCCGGTGAAACAGAGATAACTGCAAGTTTTTTGGGCAGCGACAGTAAAATCACAAGAACAGTTTCTGTAAGACGACCTGAAATGAGAGATATATGTTTCGATATAGATAATAGTTTAGAGGAATTTGGCATATCAGACATGCCTCTCATTGTATACAGAGCCACAAACTCAAATCCTTGGTTGTTTAATGCACTTAGTGATATTATGGGAAGTGGTGACGGCACCGGTGGTTTGTGTGCCGGATTTTGTATGACATCAATTCTTTTCAGTCAAGGCGATTTGAAAGTGAAAGATTATGGTGCTGACAAGATTTACAAAATCAGCAAGACCAACGAAAGAATAAGAAACAGAATCTGTTATCAATTTATGATGCAGGATGATTTGTATAAAAATGAGAGGGCTACCAACAAAGGAAAAATAATGGAGATTGTTGCTAAAGCCATAAAATACCAGGAAACAGGAAAGCAACCTTTTATTATCACAGTAAGAGTTGAAAATTCCAACGAAAGTATTGGTCATGCTCTTATGCCTTATAGGGTAGAGGATACAAGCACATATACAAAAGTATATGTATATGATTGTAATCAGGCCTATTCCCAATATACAAATCTGAATGATGGATTTGAAGCATATATTTACTTTGATAAGACAGACGGAAAATATAATAACACATGGAAATTTGAACGTGAATATTATAGTGGAAAAACAAAAGTGCCTGCAGGTTTCGAGTCGGGCACACAAGGCGCATGGATTTCATATGTAAGTTATGACACTATTCTTAAAGAGACGGAAAAAGGCTCTTTGTATGGCAAAAATAAAGATTGGCTTAATCTATTTAGTGTTGAAGAACCTGAGATAATCATTGTCAGAGATGCTGAAGACGTGGATATAACAGATAGCATGGGAAATAAGTGTTCTATCAAGGGTTGGACAGTAGATAGTGATATAGCCGGCTTGACCTATATGGAAAATCATGGTGAAACAAACAGATTGACTCACTATTTGACTGCTGCTGACGGAAAATATTCTGTCAAAGGATTTTCGGATAAGGATGTAACTTTGCATCTGTCGAAAGGTGAAACCATTACATCCGTAAAAACAAAGGATACCTCAAAAGTTGAATTTGAATATGCGTCAGATAATATAACACCTGATATTTGTATAACAAGTGATAACAGTGAAGATTTTTCTGTAGAGAATGCATATTATGACTCTTCTCTCAAATATGATAGTATTAATTTGTCAGGGACTCATGGAGGAAATTTATCAATTACTTCTTCAGGTTCAGAATTTATTGTTTCAGGTGTGAGAAGCATTAAATTGGATGTGACAGCGAGCGGAGAAACATCAACAATTGAAGCTGATAATCTGAACGAGGAAGTCTCATACAGCATTATCATAGACGGAAGAAACTTCTATCTTAAGAATGCAGATGGTGCGGAACTTTCATCTTTGAAAATTTCAAGTAAGTCGAGTACCGCCAAACCGGTAGCTAAATTGGCTGAAGGGGAATACAATCAGGCACAGGTACTTGAATTTGAAGATGTTGATGATGATACGATTATATACTACACAACAGATGGTTCCACTCCTGATAGTGAAAGTTTAGTATATTCAGGACCCATAATCATAGACAGTACAATCAGAGTAAGAGCAAAGGCAATGAAATACGGATATAATATGAGTTCAACAGTTACTCTTGATTATACTCTTCCCGATGTGTCCGAGCCTGTGGCAGATGTTGCAAGCGGAAGCTATGATGTAATGCAAAAAGTAACCTTGTCAACAACTGCCGAAGATGCAGAAATATATTATACTACAGATGGTAGTGACCCTAAGGTAAACGGTAAACTGTATCAAAAGCCAATTCAAATAAAAAATGATTGTGTACTGAAAACTTATGCAGTAGAGGATAATTGCTGTAGTGCTGTTGCAGAGTACACTTATGAAATATCTATTGATGAGATATATGTAACCAGTGCACAATGCATTGATGGAAATGTAAGTGTAGAATTGGAAGAGGCAAATGATAAAGATGTTTCTGTTATAGTGGCTGTATATGACGAAAGCGGAAACATGGAAAAGGTTTCTTTCCACAAGGAGACAGTAACCGATGGTCTTATAACATTCAACAGCGGTATATTTGATGAAAATGCTCAGATATATGTATGGGATGGTATGAAGCCGTGTAGGTAAATGTGCAATGACGTTGCCGAAATTGATTGAAAAATCATTGCCGTCATTCAAGAAACTTGCAGAGGAATATAAATAATATAACAAAAAAGTATCACATTTGATAAAAATATCAAATGTGATATTTACTTATTAAGGGATAATTTTTATAATAACCGTAGGAGGGATTATTATGACAAAAAAATTATCCGGATTACCGGCACCTGTTATAGCCGGTGTTGTAAAAGAAAAAACAGTACAAGGTGTACTTGCTGAAATAAAAAATTGTATGTATGACGGCGCAGGTATGATAGATTTGCATATGTCATGCCTTGAAAATACTGATGATGAAAGTCTGAAACAGATTTTTTCATCATCACCGCTTCCAATACTTGCACTCAATTATAATCAGAAATATAATTTTGATTATGCAGGTTTCACGGAAGAGGAACGAGTGGAACTTTTTCTTCGTGCCGCATCTTTGGGCGCGGCAGGAATAGATATGCAGGGATACACTTTTCACAGTCCGTCAAAGGAAGGGTTTTGCGGTGAGGACAAATTCTCTTTCACAAAAGGCAATCCCAAGGAAATTGTAACAGATGAAACTATCATCTCAAAACAATGCGATCTGATTGAAAAAGTTCACTCTGAAGGATGTGAAGTTCTTCTTTCCTGCCATCCCGGAATCCCTATGAAGGCAGAACAGGTCACAGAACTTGCATTGTTCCTTGAAAAAAGAAATCCTGATATAATAAAAATTGTAACCATAGCGGAAAATGATGATGATCTGGCAGAAAGTTTCAAAGCAATGCTTATGCTTAAAAAGAATGTTGAAACACCTGTATCATATCACGCAGGCGGAAAAGCGGGAGTGCTTTCCAGAATAATCAATCCGATGCTCGGAAGCCATATGATTTTCACCGTAGACCGCTTTAAAGAAAGCAGTTTGCTTGAACAACTTGACCTGAAAACTTCAAAAGCAATAGTTGATAATGTTAAAAAGATTTTGTGAGGTTGAAATTATGTACGGATTTAAAGGTAAAACCGTTATGATTACCGGAGCAGGTAAGAATATAGGTAAAGAAATTGCCCTTAGTTTTGCAAATGAGGGTGCAAATATAGTTGTTTGTGATTATAATGAAGAAAATGCAAAAAACACAGTTGCTGAAATTCAGGCAAAAGGTGTGGGCGCTATGGCGGCTGTCTGCGATGTTCGTGACCGAGAAAAAATATTCAGTTATGTAAAAGAAGCAGAAAAACTTTTTGGCGGCATAGATATTCTTGTGAATAATGCAGGAGGAAGTGCCGCACTTATAGGCAAACTCACACGTTTTCAGGATGCCGAACCTGAAACACTTGATTTTGTTATAGACACAAATCTGAAAGGTACAATGCATTGTATTCAGGCAGTTTTGCCCTATATGAAAAAAAAAGAATGCGGCAAAATTATAAATATGTCCTCTATTGCAGCTCTTGTCGGTCTCTATGACAGAGTTGACTATGCGGCATCAAAAGCGGCAGTAATAGGAATGACAAAGGCACTTGCTATGGAAGTGGGAGAATATAACATTTGTGTAAACTGTGTATCCCCTGGTGCCATAGAACGTGACGGATACAAGTTTGAACATATGACTTTCCTTGGAAAAAACGGAAGGGGAGGAAAACCGAAAGACATTTCCGATACTGTTCTGTTTTTAGCATCACAGGACTATATCACCGGACAGAACTTTGTTGTTGACGGCGGAAGAACACTTGGTCCCGGATGGAGATAATTATATTGCGACTGTAAGTCGCATCGATATAAATCTCTCAGGAAATTTTCGATATGTGCTGAAACACTCGATATGTTGCCTTTGGGCAACGAGATTTATGCCATATCTGTTTTTTGTAGGATTGCATATCGACAAAAAACGTTGTCATCCGGCTTATACGGTCTTTATATAACAAAAGTAATGAAAAAACAGGCAGTCTCTTCAGATTTCACAATCAGAGAGACTGCCTGTTTTGGATTATTGTTTGGCGACAGTTGTTTTATTGGGTGCAAATAAAAAAGTGCACCCGCAAAAGCAGATGCACGAAAAATGCAAGGCCACTTTTGCTGCGACACAAAACCAATAACATCTTAAACAATTGCATGTTAAACAGACCCTGCATTTTTACCAAAAGATAAAAATACACGCAATTATTTAAGAACTAATATTTGGTTTTATGTCGCAAGATAAGTATAGCACATATTTTGGTTGTAGTCAATAAAAATTGATTGTTTCTGTATTTATATAAGCATATTAAAAAATTTTCAAACGCATTGACGTTTCACGAATTTTAGTGTATTATTTACTTGTTGATAAACACCTATATTTCAAACGCGAAAGGTGTAGTTTGGTTTAACCCCCGAATCGTCATACGAAAACAAATTTAAGGAGTGATTATATATGCACGACACAGCTATAGAAATGGCTAAAAGGCTTTTGGTAGATAGCATTTGGAAATCTGCTAATCTTGAAGGGCTTGGAACCACATTCCCGAAAACAGAAGCCATTCTTGCTAATGCTCCTACGGAAACAAAGTCTGAGGAAGTTCTGTTTGTTATCAATATGAAAAGAGCATGGCAGTTCTTGTTAGATAATTTGGATAGTCCCAACAATACAATGCTACTTAGGGAGTATAACAAGGTTGTTGGAGAATTGTTGTTCCGTAATAACGGAGAGATAAGAACATTCCCGGTACAAATAGGCGGTACATCATGGGAACCTGAATTGCCTAATAGCGCGGCTATTATATCAGATTTAGAGGAAATCAATAAGATTGATGATATAGAGTTAAAGGCTTTAAAGTTCTTCTGTTTTGTAGCAAGAACGCAGATGTTTATAGACGGAAATAAACGAGTGGCACAGTTGATTGCCAATAAGGTACTTATAGAAAGTGATATAGGAATATTTCAAATACCTATTGAGAAATTAGAACAGTTTAGAATGCTTTTGATTGCTTTTTATGAAACCGCTGACGATACCGACATAATTGACTTTATGAAAGAATGTTGTATCAAGAGAGTATGGAAGGAATAAAACAATGAAGCACCTGCAGAGGTTTAGTCCTCCGTGGGTGCTTTATCTTGGTTCTATGTGACACTTATTGTAATGATAATTGCAATTACATTTTTGATAGACTTTTCTGATAATAACTTAACAATTCTTGACTTTTTATCTTTGATTTAGTATAATTTAATTGCATATGAATATCTGATGATTCATTTATCATATATACGGAGGTGGTAAAAATTATTTACCTAAAAGTTATTGACAAAAAAGGACAACTCAAGTTCAAAGCGGAAGGAAAAAACATTGCAGTAACCTATAAAGGCGAGTATGTTGAAGGTGACAAAATCCGTGTGGACATAACCGAAGGCGAATTTGTTGCCGTAAAACTTGATGAAAAAATAGGGGAGAGCATAGTTCATATTCCCAACAAGTCTTTTATCTATGAAGTTCCCATGGGACCTTTAATGGCAGGTTATGAACCTGATGCTTTTGGCGGAGATGAGCATATACTCTCTGCAAGAGAAGTGGGCGATGATGAGATTTATGCATACCGTAACATCGCACTCAATCCTCACGACAAACACGGTGAAGACAGATTCTTCCCCCATGCAAGTGCAAACTTTGTTACAAGAGGCGAGCCTTGTTTTTATGAGAGAAACGCCATAGACGGCAACACTCAGAACGAAGGTCACGGTGCATATCCTTACAATTCATGGGCAGGCGGTGCAAGAGATGACCTTGAATATCGCCTTGATTTCGGTCAGAAAGTTGAAGTTGACAAAATCGTAATCTTTTTAAGAGCGGATTTTCCTCACGACACTTTCTGGAAAGCAATTGATTTTGAATTTTCCGACGGTACAACCGTAACAGGAAATTTTGAAGGAATCAGTGCAGGCCAGGAAGTAATCCTCCCTGAAAAGAAAGAAACAGAATACATAATCTTAAAGCGTCTGACACAGGTGTCATATCCCCTTTCATGGGCGGCACTTTCACAGATAGAAGTTTACGGAAAATATATTAAAAAGGAGTGGAAAACTTTGGAAATCAGAAACGCATCAAACTCAAAAGATGTTAAGCACTACACAACAGACAGATTAAGAGAAGAATTTCGTATAGCAAGTCTTTTCACAAAAGATAATGTTCGTATGGTATATAGCCACATCGACCGTATCATCACCGGTGGAATTATGCCTGTTGAAGCAGCTCTCAGACTTTCAGCAGGAAAAGAACTTGCAGCAGACTATTTCCTTCAGAGAAGAGAAATGGGCTGTATCAACATTGGCGGAAAAGGTATTATCACAATAGACGGTACAGAATATGAAATGAACCCCAGAGACGGTATCTATATCGGTATGGGCAACAAAGATATCACTTTCAAAAGTGCAGATCCCGAAGATCCTGCAAAATTCTACATAAGTTCTTGCCCTGCACACAAAGAATATCCGATTGTTAAAATCGACATTACAAAGGCAAGAAAAGTTCCCTGCGGAACAGTTGAAGACTGCAACAAGAGAGTTATCAATCAATACATCCATCCCGATGTAATAAAGAGCTGTCAGCTTGCAATGGGACTTACACAACTTGAACCCGGTTCAAACTGGAACACAATGCCCTGTCATACCCACGACAGAAGAATGGAAGTATATCTCTATCTTGACATGGGTGAAAACGATGCAGTGTTCCACATGATGGGTGAACCCGGCGAAACCCGCCACATCATCATGCACAATGAAGAAGCCGTAATCAGCCCCAGTTGGTCAATCCACTCAGGTGTTGGCACAAAAGCATATTCATTTATCTGGGCAATGTGCGGCGAAAACCAGGAATTTGATGATATGGACTTCATCGAAACAAAAGATTTAAGATAATTAAAATTTATATATTTTATCAGGAGGACAAAAAAATGTATGATATGAACAAATTCCGTCTTGACGGAAAAGTAGCACTTGTTACAGGTGCATCCTACGGTATCGGTTTTGCAATTGCTTCAGGTCTTGCTGCAGCAGGTGCAAAAATAGTATTCAACGACATCAAACAGGAACTCGTTGACAAAGGTCTTGCAGCATATGCTGAAGCAGGCATTGAGGCAAAAGGCTATGTTTGTGACGTAACAAATGAAGACGCAGTAGCCCAGCTCGTTGCAACAATCGAAAAAGAAGTTGGTGTGATTGATATTCTCGTCAACAACGCAGGTATCATCAAAAGAATTCCAATGTGCGAAATGACAGCAGCAGAATTCAGACAGGTAATAGACGTTGACCTCAACGCTCCCTTTATTATGTCAAAAGCAGTTATTCCTTCCATGATTAAAAAAGGTCACGGAAAGATTATCAACATTTGTTCTATGATGTCAGAACTTGGAAGAGAAACCGTTTCTGCATATGCAGCAGCAAAAGGCGGTCTCAAAATGCTCACAAGAAACATCTGCTCTGAATATGGTGCATACAACATTCAGTGCAACGGCATAGGACCCGGATACATTGCAACTCCTCAGACAGCACCTCTTCGTGAAGTTCAGCCTGACGGCTCAAAACATCCCTTTGATTCTTTCATCCTTGCAAAAACACCTGCTGAAAGATGGGGAGATCCCGAAGATCTTATCGGACCTGCAGTATTTTTAGCATCTGATGCATCTGATTTTGTAAACGGCCATGTTCTCTATGTAGACGGCGGTATCCTTGCATATATCGGAAAACAGCCCAAATAATTTATTTTAAACTATACATATTAAAGGTCGCATAAAACTGCTACAACAGTTTTATGCGACCTTTTTTCAGATGGTTTGTCAGTCTAATATGAAAATTCCACAAGCCTAAAAACACTTGTGGAATTTTTAAATAACACATATAATTACTTTTCCATAAAAATGATTCCCAAAATATCAGGACCTGAATTTATTGCAATAATAGAACCTATGGGGAACACAACAGAAGCATCTTCGCCAAGGGCATTTTGTATTTCTGCCACAAATTTTTCGCCAAGTTCTCTGTTCATTCCGGTGGCAAGAATATATGGTGTATCTTTCACTCTGTTTTCAGAAACCATTTTTATGATTTCACCGATAACCTTTTTCTCACCTCTTATTTTTGAAATGACTTTGGAATCTCCGTCTTCAAAGGTTATAACAGGCTTTAATCCGAGAGCATCGCCCACAAAAGCCGCAGCCGCTGACACTCTTCCTGATTTTTTAACATACTTTAAATTCATGGGAACAAAGTATATTCTTGCATTGTCAAGCCATTTTTTCATACATTCAATAACTTCTTCGGCATTTTTACCATCTTCAATGGCTTTTGCACCTTCAATAACTGCCCAGCCATATCCCATGCTGTAGGTGAGAGAATCAACAATGTGAATTTTCAAATCATTTTTAGCATCGGGATTGTCTTCATAAAAATCTTCAGTCTCCAAAAGTGCACCCTGATATGTGGATGAACCTTTTGAGTTTATACATACATATATATAATCCGTATATCCCTCTTTCCACGCTTTTTCAAATTCATCTGTTAAAATCCCCGGAGTGATTCTTGAAGTTGAGGGAAGTTTGTCGCAGGACTCGAGGACATCATAAAATTCATGATTTGTCATTGTAATCCCGTCTGCATATTCCTCGTCACCGTTTATGATGGTCAGAGGGAAAACCGTTATATTATATTTTTCCTGAAGTTCTTTTGGTATATCGGATGTAGAATCTGTAACAAGTTTGATTTTAGCCATATTATATATCCTTTCATATATACTATTATACACATATTATATAAAAATTAGTGAAATTAGTCAAGAAAATATTTGCCTGAGTCAAAAATAGAGGCGTTTCCTCTTGAAAAATAATCATATATGTGGTAGAATGTATATGTATAACTATCAATATATAGATTTTTGGAAAAGAGAGTTAAAATGGATATATATTTTGATAACAGTGCAACCACAGTTGCCTATCCTGAAGTTGCAAAAACCGTCAGCGAGGCTATGCTTGAACTCTATGCAAACCCCTCATCGCTTCACCGTATGGGAAAGGTGGCGGAGGATGCCATAAGTGATGCGAGAAAATATATCAGCAGTACTGTTAATGGGACACCTGATGAAATATACTTTACATCAGGAGGAACAGAGAGCGACAATCTTGCAATAATCGGATATGCAAAAGCCAATAAGCGCTCAGGCAATCGCATCATAACGCAAAAAACCGAGCATGCTGCAGTTCTTGAATCCTTTTCGCATCTTGAATCAGAGGGGTTCGATGTAGTATATATTGATGTTGACTCATCGGGAAGTCCTGATATGGAGATGCTGAAAAATTCAATAGACGAAAACACAATCCTTTTGAGTTTTATGCATGTTAACAACGAAAACGGCGCGATTTTTCCAATAGAAGAAATATCTTCTCTTTGTGACCACAAGAAATGTATGCTTCATGTTGATGCGGTTCAAAGTTTCGGAAAAATCCCCATAAATGTAAAAAAGACGGGGATAGATATGCTTTCTGTCTCATCTCACAAAATTCACGGGCCAAATGGCGTTGGCGCTCTTTATGTGAGAAAAGGTGTGAAAATAAACCCTATAGCCGTAGGCGGAAAGCAGGAAAGGGGACTGCGCTCAGGAACGGAAAATGTTGCGGGAATCCTTGGTTTTTCAAAGGCTTGTGAGATAAAATTTAAGAATATGGAAAAGGATGCAGAAACGATAGGCAACATAAAAAAAGCACTGTGTGACGGACTTTTGGAAAATATAGAAAACGTTATTATAAATTCACCAAAAGATTCCATACATTCAATTTTAAATGTATCATTTCCCGGTGTGAAATCAGAAGTTTTACTTCACATTCTTGAATCAAAGGGCATATATGTTTCCACAGGCTCTGCCTGCAATTCCAAAAAGAACAAATACAGTTATGTTTTAAAGGAAATGAAACTTAAAAATGATGTGATAGACAGTGCAGTAAGGTTTTCTTTTTCAGCATTCAACACCATGGATGACGTTGAATACACCGTGAATGTTTTGAAAAAAGAAATTCCTCTTCTCAGGAAAATTATGAAATAGGAAAGTGAACGGTATGAAAAGACTTATTCTTGTACGATACGGCGAAATAATCTTAAAAGGTATGAACAGACCCGTATTTGAAAATATGCTTGTTAAAAACATAAGAAAAGCCCTTGAAGACGAATGTCCTCTGAAAATTCACTGGGCACAGGCAACCATATATATTGAACCTGAAGACGATTCATGCGTTGAATCAATTGTTGAAAAACTAAAAAAAGTTTTCGGGATCGTCTCAATAGTTGTGGCATATCAGGGAAAAAAGGATATTGATGACCTAACAAATATAATCACAGAAAACTTCTCAAAAGAACTTAAGGGAGCATCAACCTTTAAAGTTGTTGCAAAAAGGTCTGACAAAAAATTTCATATGCAGTCCCCTGAAATATGTCAGGAAGTTGGCGGAAGAATCCTTGAAAAGTTCCCCAATCTGACAGTTGACGTTAAAAATCCCGAAGTTAATGTGTATGTTGAAATCAGGGAAGAGGGATATGTTCATCTTGACCGCATAAACGGGGCAGGCGGAATGCCGTCAGGTTCAAACGGAAAGGCAATGCTTCTTCTTTCAGGAGGAATAGACAGTCCTGTTGCAGGATATATGATAGGAAAAAGGGGAGTGTGCCTTGAAGCAATTCACTTTTTCTCATATCCCTATACAAGCGACAGAGCAAAGGATAAGGTTTTAAAACTTGCATCCATTCTTAAAGGCTATACAGGAACACTAAAGGTTCACATAGTTCCATTCACAGATATCCAACTTCAGATAAGAGATAAATGTCCCGAAGAACATCTGACTCTGGTAATGAGAAGATTTATGATGGAGATAGCCCAAAGAATAGCCGAGAAAAGAGGATGCTATGCACTTGTCACAGGAGAGAGCATAGGTCAGGTTGCAAGTCAGACAATGGCGGCACTTTGCGTTACAGATGATGCGGTAACAATGCCTGTTTTCAGACCTCTCATCGGTATGGACAAGGAAGAAATTGTGGAAATTTCAAGAAAGATTGACACCTTTGAAACTTCCATACTTCCTTATGAAGACTGCTGTACAGTATTCACACCGCGCCACCCATCAACAAAACCCAAAAAAGAAAAAGTCATTCTTTCGCAGAATCTTCTGGATGTTGAAAGACTTATTCAAGAGGCGGTTGAGGGTACGGAAACTGTTGATATGTAGGTGATTTATATGACAGAAATCAAAAATCTTTCATCCAGACTCTATGAACTTCTGAAAGAGAAAAAACTTATGATATCAACTGCCGAAAGTTGCACAGGCGGACTTATCGGCAAAACACTTACAGACATTTCAGGAATCTCCGCTCACTACGGATACGGATTTATAACCTACAGCAACGAGGCAAAGCAAAACCTTTTGGGTGTAAAAAAAGAAACCCTTGCTTCCTTTGGTGCAGTAAGCGCTGAAACCGTGAAAGAGATGGCAACAGGTGCACTTTTAAAATCCGGCTCAGACATTTCAGTATCAGTCAGCGGAATTGCAGGCCCCGGAGGAGGAAGCGAGGAAAAACCCGTAGGACTTGTGTATATAGGAATAAAATCAAAAGATAATGATGCAAAATCTCATAGATTCATATTTGCCGGGACAAGAGAAGAAGTGAGACTGGAAACTGTCAAAAAGGCTATTGAACTTGTAATTGAAGAAATTGAAAATATCAGATGAGGTGAAAAATATGGCAAAGGAAAAAATCGTCATAGAACAAAAAGGAAGCAAGGAAGAGGCAATAAATGCCGCCCTTGCCCAAATTGAAAAAACCTTTGGTGAAGGCTCTGTAATGCGTCTTGGAAATGCACCGGTCAGAAAGATTGATGTAATTCCCACAGGCTCACTTGCCCTTGACCTTGCCTTGGGAATAGGGGGACTTCCAAGAGGAAGAATTGTAGAGATATACGGACCTGAATCATCAGGTAAAACCACAGTATCTCTCCATGTTATTGCGGAAGCACAGAAAAAAGGCGGTGAGGTAGCATTCATAGATGCTGAACACGCCCTTGATCCGATCTATGCAGGAAAACTCGGTGTTGACATTGACAGACTCATTGTATCTCAGCCCGACACAGGCGAACAGGCACTTGAAATTGCTGAAGCCCTTGCACGAAGCGGAGCAATTGACGTAATTGTTGTGGACTCTGTTGCAGCCCTTGTCCCGAAAGCGGAAATTGCAGGAGTTATGGGTGATTCCCATGTGGGACTTCATGCCCGCCTCATGAGTCAGGCGCTTAGAAAACTCACAAGTGTTATTCACAAATCAAACACCGTTGCAGTCTTCATAAACCAGCTTCGTGAAAAAGTTGGTGTAATGTATGGAAATCCTGAGGTTACAACAGGTGGACGTGCACTCAAGTTCTATTCATCTGTCCGCATTGACATAAGAAGAATTGAAGCCATAAAAGACGGTTCAAACGTTGTGGGTAACCGTACAAGAGCAAAGGTTGTTAAAAATAAACTTGCTCCTCCGTTCAAAGAAGCAGAATTTGACATTATGTTTGGCGAAGGTATCTCCAAAGAAGGAAACATCCTTGATGCCGCAGTTCAATATGATGTGATTCAAAAAGGCGGAGCGTGGTATTCTTACGGCGGAGAACATATTGGTCAGGGAAGAGACAAGACAAAGGAATATATGAAGCAGAACCCTGAATTTACTGACATGATATACAAAATGGTAATTGACAAAATTGAAGAAATGAATGATGCCAAAGAGCAGGAAAAAGCAGCAAAGACAGATGCTATTAAAGGGAAAAAGGACGAAGAATGAAAGTAACTGATGTTGTCGTTCAAAAAAATAATACTCAGAGAGTCAGCGTATTTGTGGATAACGAATACGCTTTTTCCCTTGACGGCGCAGATGCAATTTTAATGAAAATCAAACCCGGCAGAGAACTCACAAAAGAAGACATTGAAAAATGCAACTACGAATGTAACTACACCAAAGCAAGGGATAAAGCCCTTGAAATTCTGTCTCGAAAGAGCGTGTCAAAAAAAGAACTTTCAGACAAACTTTTAGAAAAAGGATATGATGAACCAATAGTAAATGACACCATATCCGAACTTGAAAACCTTGGCTATGTCAATGATGAAGACTATGCCTCACTTTTTCTTGAACATTGTATGCAAAAAATGTGGGGCAGGAAAAAAATCAGATTTGAGATGAAACAAAAGGGCATACCCGACTGTATAATTGATGAGAAACTTTCAGAATTTGATGAAGATGACATTTTGGAAGAGATAAAAGAAACAGTTATTTCAAAATATGGAAATGATGATTTGTCCGACATGAAAACAAAAGCAAAAATCACGAGATATCTTGCATCAAGAGGTTTTGATTTTCCGCTCATAGACAAGGTTATAAGAATGTCAAAGGAGGAACTTTCAGATGAATAAAACCATAGGGTTCATATCACTTGGTTGTGCAAAAAACTTAACCGACACAGAAACCATGTTGGGGATTCTTTCTGCCGATGGCTTTACGATAGTAGCAAACGAAGAAGATGCAGACATTCTTGTGGTAAACACCTGTGCATTCATAGACTCTGCCAAGGAAGAATCCATAAATGCAATACTTGATATGGCAGAATACAAAAAAGGCAAATGTGAACTTCTTATAGTGACAGGTTGCCTTGCTCAAAGATATGAAAATGAAATAAAAGAGCAGATTCCTGAGGTTGACATTATTCTCGGAACAACTGCATATGACAGAATTTCACAGGCAATAAAGAAATTTTATGATGATAAAGAAAAAATCTCTGTTGTACTCGATGAAAATTTTCCCGTAAGTTACGAACTTCCGAGAATACAAAGCACTCCTGTCTATAGTGCATATCTGAAAATAGCCGATGGGTGCGATAATTTCTGCACCTATTGTATCATTCCGAAACTTCGTGGGAAATTCCGCTCAAGACCTATGGAAAGCATAATTTCCGAAGCAAAAAAACTTGCCCGAACAGGTGTTAAGGAACTTATTTTGGTTGCACAAGACACCGCCTGCTATGGGAAAGATACAGGACTTGCAGGACTTCACATTCTAATAAGAGAACTTTCCAAAATAGATGGGGTGGAGTGGATAAGGCTTCAGTATTGCTATCCTGAAAATATTACTGATGAACTCATTGAAGAAATAAGAACAAATAAAAAGGTTGTAAAATATCTTGATATGCCTCTTCAGCACATCAGCGACAACATCTTAAAGAAAATGGGCAGAAGAAGCAGACAAAAGGCAGTGGAAAATCTCATAGAAAAACTGAGAGAGAAAATTCCTGATTTAACAATCCGCACATCTCTGATTGTGGGATTTCCGGGTGAAACCGAGGAGGATTTTGAAACTTTGAAAAACTTCCTTGAAAAACACCCAATTGAAAAAGTGGGTGTATTCACCTATTCAAAAGAGGAAAACACCCCCGCTTACAGTTATGACGGTCAGATAGAAGAAGATGTCAAAAACGAAAGAAGAGACATTTTAATGACTCTTCAGCAAAAGATTTCTTCTGAATTAAATCAAAAACGCATAGGAACAAAAAGAAGTATAATCATAGAGGGCTATGATGAGGAAGAACTTTGCTATGTGGGAAGATGTGATTTTGACACACCCGATGTTGACGGGCTTGCATATGTGTATTCAGAGGAAGAACTCTTTGCAGGTGATATTGTAAGTGCCGAGATTGTTGACTGTGATGAATATGACGTGGTTGCAAAAGTTGTTACATCTTGTCACAACTCTTGACATTGAAGCGATTATGTGGTATTTTATGTATGTAAAATTCTGAAAATTCCAAATGAAAGTCGGAGGTCAGATTATGAATTTAGCAAATAAGATAACTTTATCAAGAATAGTGCTTATCCCCCTTTTCATGATTGCATATATGTGGGATTTTGCATATAATGAACTTGTTGCATGCATCATCTTTGCAATTGCCGCTCTAACTGACGGCGTTGACGGGTATGTTGCAAGAAACTATAAAATGGTAACGGATTTCGGAAAATTTATAGATCCCCTTGCCGACAAACTTCTTGTTGCAACTGCTCTCATTTGTTTTGTCGGAGAGGGCGAGATTGCTGCATATATGGCGGTTATTATCATTGCAAGAGAGTTTATTGTAACAGGACTTAGAACCGTTGCAATGTCAAAAGGTGTTGTTATTGCCGCATCGATGACAGGTAAAATCAAGACCTGTATACAGATTGGCGCTGTAATATGCGTATTTCTTTTCGGATATCACTCATCCTATGGTGAAAGTTTTGTATTTGAATTGTTCGGAAATAAGTATTCGGTTGGCTACATAGCAATGTTTGTTGCAACACTTTTTACAATATATTCAGGTGTTGAATATCTTGCAGTTAATAAAAGTCTTCTTGAAGATCATTAATAATTAAAAAAAATAAACAACCATAACATCTGTTTCAGATGATATGGTTGTTTTTCTTTTTACAAAATTATACAAATAAGTCCGCCCGAGCCCTCGTTTATAATTTTCTGAAGTGTTTCTCTTAGTTTAAATCTTGCATCATCGGGCATTTTTGTGAGTTTGTTGTGAAGACCTTCATTCACAAGAGAATGAAGTGATTTTCCAAAAATGTCTGTTTCCCATATAGACTTTGGATTTTCATCAAATTCATTTAAGAGAAAATGAACAAGTTCTTCAGACTGTCGCTCTGTTCCAACAATTGGGGACACCTCTGTTTCAATGTCGGCTCTTATCATATGTATACTTGGAGCGCTTGCCTTAAGTCTAACGCCATACCTTGAACCCTGACGCACAATTTCAGGCTCTTCAAGACTAAGTTCATCAATAGATGGAGCAACAATTCCGTAGCCAAGTTCTCTCACCTGACAAAGAGCTGTTTCAATTTTGTCGTATTCTCTTTTTGTTCGTGCAAGATCGGTTATAAGGCGCATAAGGGTATCTTTTCCTTTAATTTCAAAGCCTGAGTTTTCACCAAGTACCGTATAGAAAAGATCATCGTCAATATTGATTTCAAAAGAAACATTTCCTTCGCCCAAATTTATATCAATGATTTTTGCATTCGTAATGTTATCATCGGACGCAAAAGTGTCAGATAGTATTGATGTATCGCTGATTTTCTTGATTTTTCCAATAGAGGCCAAAAGTTTTTCGTAAATTGATTTTTTTATTCTGTGTTCACTTTCCAAAACATCAACCCAGGAGGGGAGATTTACAGCAATTTCATTTACTGGAAATTCAAATAGTATTTTTTCGATAATATTATTAATGTCTGTTGCATCAAGTTCTGCACAGTTAACACAAAGTACACTCACGCCGTGTTTTTGCTCAATTTCATTTTTTGTTTTGAGTGCACTTTCGCTGTATGGATTAACGCAGTTTAAAAGAACCACAAAAGGTTTGTTGATTTCTTTGAGTTCCTGAATGACTCGTGATTCTGCTTCAACATAGTCTTCTCTTGGGATTTGAGAAAAACTCCCGTCTGTTGTCACAACAAGTCCGATTGTTGAATGGTCTCTTATGACTTTTCCTGTTCCGATTTCTGCCGCCTGTACAAAAGGTATTTCCTCATCCGACCATGGTGTTTTAACCATTCTCGGAGCTTCATCTTCAATATGACCCATAGCAGATGGAACAATATATCCCACACAGTCAATCATTCTGACCTGCATTCTGGCATTTTCTGAAATGTTGATTTCCACGGGCTCGTTTGGAATGAACTTTGGTTCTGTTGTCATTATTGTTTTTCCCGAACCGCTTACGGGAAGTTCATCTTTTGCCCTTTGACGGCTGTACACATTTGTGATATTTGGGAGTACAAGAAGATCCATGAATCTTTTTATAAATGTTGATTTCCCTGTGCGGACAGGTCCAACAACGCCAATCATAATCGCTCCGTCGGAGCGCTTGGCAATGTCTGAATATATGTTTTCCATAAATAGTCCTCCATAAATGTTTTTGTACATTTTATTAATACGGACTTCTTTTTATTACATTTAAAATTATAACTGAATTATAAATTTCTTTTTTTCGACAAAAATAGAACAAGGATGTCAAAACTGCAGATATTTTGACATCCTTGTTCTATTAAATAACGAAAAACAAATTGTGATTAAAGTTTTGCATACAACAAGTACATTAATCTACTTGTATTGTACTACAAAAAATATCATTTGTCAACACCTATTATATAAAATTTAAAAAAATTTT
This sequence comes from Oscillospiraceae bacterium, assembly GCA_015069015.1. Classification (GTDB taxonomy): domain Bacteria; phylum Bacillota; class Clostridia; order UMGS1810; family UMGS1810; genus RGIG1828. Next base: position 13,360 of record SVJK01000009.1, on the reverse strand, counting down.
TTCGACCAGGTAAAATGTGCTTTCGTACAGGTTTTTTGTTAAAATTATGTTACGATTATTTGACAATATTTGAGATAAATTGACACAGCTGTATAAATTTTGATAAAATTACGTCATAATATATAAAGGAGGTATTTTATGCAAAAGTTCATATTTTTTATGGTCATATTGGCTGGTATTCTTGCATTTTCCATGCCGTGTCTTGCCGATGATACTCCCGATGTATACTGTGACGGAAAAATAATTGAATTTGACGAAGGTCCTTACATAATAGACGGGTTTACTTTTGTACCTGTCAGAGGTTTGAGCGAAGCTCTTGGTTTTAAATATAGCTGGGATGGAACAAACAAAACCGTTATAGTTGTATCCGATGGGATTTCCGCATGGATTCAGGCGGATAACCGTTCTATTACAATAAACTCCAAATCAATAATATATTCAGAAAAAATTGATGTTGCTCCCTGTATAATAGATAACAGGATTTTTGTACCTTTGAGATTTATCGCAGAGCTTTTTGAAAGTACTGTTGAATGGGATGCTCAAAGAGGGGCGGTGGTTATAACCACTCCGCTGGGTGACGGATCATATCCTGAGTTTGAAGATGTTTATGATGAACCTTTATATGACGGAGACAACTCATCCATATACATAGATGGTTTTATCCCTCCTGAAGAAGTAACAAGAGGGTGTTCATATATTATAGAGGGCGATATCGGAAGTTATTTTCCGATTGACAGAGTCAACATAAAAGTTATAGATAAGATTACAGGCGAAACTCAGATAAATGAAACAAGGTTTGACATAAATTCGAGTGTATATTCGCTTTCAGATATAGATAGCCGTATAAAATTCGGCACACTCACCATTGGCGATAAAGTTATGCAGATAACTTGTGTTGATAAAAACGAATTCAGACAAAGTTTCTCATACGATTTTAAAATAACTCAGCCTGTTGCGGCAACAATAGAAGGCGAAATTCATATGCTTTGGCCTGTTCCGTCTTCAGGTCTTATAACCACTGTTTTCTGGTGTGATAATCCTTTCTGTCATTCCAATGGGGGAAGAACCAACGGACATGCGGCGATAGATATTTCTGCAGATGAAGGTGCAGAAGTAATTGCGGTAATGGACGGGGTTGTAAAAATGCAAGGTGAAGGGAATTTTGAAAACGGAAAAACAGGATATGGAAATTTTGTTCTTATTGACCACGGCAATGGAGTTGAAACCCAGTATTCTCACCTTTATTCCATTAATGTTACGGATGGTCAGATTGTAAAAGCAGGTGACATCATAGGGGGTGTAGGAAACACGGGAAACAGTACAGGAAATCATCTTGATTTTTACATAACAAAAGATGGTGTGCGCTGTGATCCTCTCTATTATCTTGACATTCCCGAAAACGCAAGATGTTGGGAAGAATGTGATGTTCCGTTTTTTGAGAAAGCGCTTGCTGAAAGGAAAAAATAAATAGTAAGAGGTTTAAGCCGGCAATAAGGTGTATAGTCACTTTATTGCCGGGCTTTTTTGCTATATGGGAATTACATAAAACTTATGTGCAAGATAACCTGAACGAAGCTATTCGAGGTTCAATGAATTTCCGACGGCTAAAGACTATATCAAATTGTGCTCGTAACGTTGATGCAGACTCACAGGCATGAGTTATGAGAGAATATGTAAAAACAAGGGCATTTTTACACGATTTCGGTATATACATATATAAGGTGATTTATATGTACGTAAAAAAATGGCATATTGCGGGATTTATTTTTATTCTTGTTTTTGGTGTTTTTCTTCATTTTGCATATGACCTTTCCGGTCAAAGTGAAATTGTGGGATATTTCAGTGCGGTAAACGAAAGTATATGGGAGCATTTGAAGCTTGTTTTTTGGCCTGCTTTTCTATTTTCTTTTATAGAGTATTTTTTTTATGGAAAAAAAGAAGTGGATTTTTTCTGTGTTAAAATGTGCGCAGTTTTCTCGTCACTTCTGTGGATTGTGGTTGCATTCTACACCTATTCAGGGGTTATGGGTTTTAATATTTTTGCTGTAGATATTTTTATCTTTATTTCGTCAGTATTTATATGTCAGTATGTCAGCAGCAAGCTTTTACAAAAGGAAACACTTGCAGATGCCTCAGATAATCTTCGCTCATTTGTCGTACTTTTACTCTTTGTTTTATGTTTTATTATATGGACAAAAAATCCACCGGATCTCGGAATTTTTTGGGGATAAATATTTGTATGAAAAAAGTGTTGTGCAAGATAAACAAAAATGAATTTGGTTTATTGACGGTGTGTTTTATGAGTGGTAATATATTAAATTAGTAAACCTGGTTTAATATTAACCGGTGATAATATCAGGGGGGATGTTATGAATAAACTTATGACAGAATTTGAAAGTGTGTTAGAAATGGTACATAGTATTGATATCAGAAGCACGTTTGGGGTGGATATTTCAAAATCTGAACTCATTTTAATGAGAGTCATATGTTGCGTTGCAAAATCGGTCGGTGACAGCGTTTTGGTGTCAGACATAGTGGGTAAAATGAAAGTGTCTGCACAGGCAATATCAAAGTGCCTCAGAAGTCTTGAGAAAAAAGGGTATATAGAACGTTATTCCAATAAAGTGGACAGGCGTCGCATGGAAGTTGTTGTAACGGAGAAGGGTATGCAGGCGTATTCCCAAATTATTAAGAAGAATGACGAAGTTTTATTGGTAGTCCTTGAAGAATTTGGAGAAAAAGAACTTGAGCATTACATATACCTTACACAAAAACTGTCAGAATTATACCGGCGAGTTATGTCTGATATGAAATAATATATGCAATGGAGGTAAACTATCTGTGAAACTACATGAAATCTCTGTTAAAAAACCTGTGGCTGTTACCATGGTGGTATTAATGTTTGTTGTCATAGGTCTATATTCATTGACGATGCTTCCGATCGAAATGACTCCGGATATGGAACTTTCAATGGCAATAGTAGCAACTCAATATCCAAATGTTGGTAGTGAAGAAGTCGAGAATATGGTAACAAAACCCATCGAGGGTGCTGTGGCAAGCATTAGTGGTGTGGACACAATTTCATCTCAATCTTCAGAGGGAATGAGTATGGTAATGGTCCAGTTTGCCAATGGAACAGATATGGACAAGGCCACATCTGATATGGAGAGTAATATCGGTCTTATAGAATCATATCTTCCTGATGGCGCAACCGACCCTGTTGTGGTAAAGCTTGACACAGATATGATAGCAACTGCACAGTTCAGCGTATCATATGATGGATATGATCTTGTTCAGACAAAACAGTTTGTTGATGATGTTTTGGAGTCAAAAATAAAATCAATTGACGGTATAGCCAGCGTTGCCGTTACCGGTAGCGTTAACAGGCAAATCAATGTATATATCGACCCGGCAAAACTCTATGGATATGATATGAGTATAACCGATGTCGCAAATTCCATAATGGCACAAAATGTTAATCTGCCTGCAGGAACAACAAATGCTATGGGAAAAGAATTGCCCGCAAGAATGCTCGGAAAAATTGAGAGTGTGCAGGAGATAAGCGCCATACCGCTGATGACTTCTATGGGACAGGTAATTTCTTTGAGAGACATTGCAACTGTTGAAGATTCATTTTCTGACATATCCGGAATCGCGAGACTCAATGGCTCTGATGCAATTTGTGTAACTGTATCAAAAGAGTCGGACGCTAATACCGTAGAGGTTGTAAAGGAACTTTATGAAACCCTTGACGAGCTTCACAAATCGAATCCGAAATTTACATATAATATGACAATGGAGCAGGGAACATATATTGAAGACTCGGTAAATTCTGTTGCAAGTAATGCTGTAACCGGAGCGTTTTTAGCAATACTTGTTCTCCTTTTGTTCCTTGGAAGCATAAAAACATCACTTGTTATAGGTATTTCCATGCCCATATCTGTCATAACAACATTCATAGGCATGTATTTTTCGGGAATGTCCTTAAATGTTGTGTCTCTTGGGGGACTTGCCCTGGGAGTAGGTATGCTTGTTGATAACTCTGTTGTGGTTCTGGAAAATATTTTCAGACACAGAGCAAGCGGAAAAGACCCTGAAAATTCGTCTTTGATTGGTTCTGGGGAAGTTGTGGGGGCAGTAATAGCATCAGTACTTACAACGTGTATTGTGTATGTACCTATACTTTTCATAGACAATATGATGGCTATAATGTTTAAGCAACTTGCATTTTCCATTATATTCTCTCAGATAGCTTCAATTCTTACCACATTTTTGCTTATACCAATGCTTTCGTCAAGGATAAAACAGGACAACAGTAATGAAGGAAAGCTTGCAAAATTCTTAAAACCGTTCAACAGGTTTATGGACAAGGCATATGATTTTTACAGGAAATCACTTAAAAAGCTTATTATCAGAAGAAAAGCTTTTATTTTGGTAGTTGTCGTAGTATTTGTACTCAGCCTTGTTACGCTTTCATTTATTGGAATGGAGCTTATGCCATCCTCTGATTCGGGAATAATTACCGTAGATATTTCTCTTCCGTCAGGCACACCTCTCGAAAAGACTGACGAAATGGCAGAAAGAATAGAAAAGATAATTTCAGAAAATAAAAATGTTAAAGATGTGTTTACGGTTGTAGGCACAGGCACAGATGCAGCAAGCAGTGTTATGGGTGGAAGTAAAACTGACACAGCCTCGGTGACTGTCAGCCTAAAAGATGTAAAAAGCAGAAAAGATTCATCGAGAGAGGTTGAACAGCAAATCAGAGAGAAACTCTCAAAAATTCCCGGTGTGGAAATTGAGGTTTCTTCCCAAAGTATGATGATGGCATCTTCTTCTGATGAAATGAGTGTGCAGTTTTCGGCAACAGATGAAAAGCTACTCGAAAAATATGTTCTTGATGCTCAAAAAATTCTTGCGGGTATAGATGGTGTTGTGGAAACGTCCACATCTATATCTGACACAAAATATGAACTGCATATAAAACCAAATCGTGCCAAGTCTCTTAAATACGGACTTACGCCTGCACAGACAGCTGTTCTTATTGACAATGTAATATCCGGTGTTACCGCATCGAGATATACCGAGGGAGGGAGTGAGTTTGACATAAAACTCAAGTATCCCGATGAATATGCAGATACTTTGGAAAAATTACAAACTCTTCGTGTAAAGTCACCTATGGGAGTATGGGTTACAGTTTCTGATATTGCGGATATTAGTCAGGAATCGGGATATACAACGCTCACAAGAACTGACCAAAGAAGGGTGATAACGCTTTCTGCAAAACTTGGCGACACCGACCTTGGGACAGCTACGAAAGAGTTTGACAAAGCAATGGAATCACTACCTGCTCCTGATGGTATAATGAGAGAATCCGCCGGAACATATGAAATTATGATAGACGCTATGAGCCAGCTTTTGGTGGCAATTTTGCTCGGTATCCTTCTTATGTATATGATAATGGCAGCTCAGTTCGGAAATCTTATACAACCCCTTATAATTCTTGGTACAATTCCTCTTTCAATGATAGGTGTAGTTTTGTCCCTTGTTATGACACATTCAAGACTTTCGGCAGTTTCGTGTGTGGGAATTCTGATGCTGGGAGGAATTATAGTTAATAATGCCATTATTCTGATTGGTTTTATAAATGACTCAAAGAAAGAAAAACCGGATGCAGACATAAATGAGCTTGTTATAAATGCAGGAATTGTGAGAATGCGACCTATACTTATGACATCTCTCACCTCGGTTCTTGGATTTTTGCCAATGGCGCTTTCGGGAGATGGCGGAGAAGCAATGATGCAGCCTCTTGCGATTGTTCTTCTTGGAGGTTTGCTGATAGGAACATTCCTGACACTTTATGTCATTCCGGTAATCTATACCATTGTGGAAGATAAGAAAGAAAAAAGACGTATGAAAAAAGAAAAAAGGTTGAGAGAAATGGAGGCGAAGGGAAAAAATGATGACAATTAAAAGAATAATAGCTGTGGCATTTACATTAGTGATAACTCTAAGTGCAAATACAGCCATGGCTTCCAAAACATATACTTTGTCTCTTGAAAAAGCGCAAGAAATGGCACTTACAGACAGCCCTGAGCTCGCACTTTGTGAGGTGAACAGGCAGAAGGTTGAAAAACAGCTCAAAGATGCAGCACTCAGTCAGAAAGACTATAAAAACATGGACATTCACATAAATCAGAATTTTGATTTGATTTATGTAAAAAACGGATACTATGTGAAAATGTTCAGGAAATATTCCGAGCTTTCCAAAAAGGAAAAATTAAAAACAGAGTCAGCCATAAAATACAATACAACAAATGATTATTACACATTGAAAAGTGCACTTAAACTTTGCAAAGTCTATGAAAATGCCGTAAAAAGAGCAGAGGATAACCTTGAGGTTGTAAAAAAGAAGTACAGCCTCGGTATGTGTACAGCCCTTGAAGTTACAAATGCAGAGATCTCTCTTGATGAGGCAAAGGCAGGACTTTTAAAAGCGGAAAGCAATGCAGAACTTTTGACAGATTCTTTGAGAATACGTTTGAATACAGAAGAAGATGCAGCATTTATTCTCACTGATGAAATATCCCGTCCGAACAATTTTGAAAGCGATCTTGCCGCTGATACAAAAAATGCTATGAAGACAAGATATGATGTGGCAGGGCTTGAAATAAGTGCAGAACTTGCAAAAGATTACTATCAGACTGCGAGCTCATTGAATGAAGATAGTGTAACATTTTTCACATCTTATGCTGATTACATAAAGGCTGCAAACAACTATTCACTTGGTGTAAAGAACATTTCTCTTGCCATAAAGAATGCATATTATAATGCAATAAATGCTGAAATCTCATCTGACATTGCAAAACGTAAATTTGAGTATAAAAAATCAGAATATGAAGTCAACAAAGTCAGATATGAAATGGGAATGATAACAAATAATATTCTCACTGCACTTTCGGATGAACTGACGATGGCAGAGCTGGAATATGAAAATGCGCTTTTGTCCCACAAACTTGCTGTTGAAAAATATGCTTATGAAACAACGACGGGTGTATAATTTTGAAAGGGAAAGGAAAATAGTATTATGAATAAAAAAATCTTGATAATAGTGCTTTCTCTGTTTCTTCTTTTGATTTCGGGTTGTTCTGATAATTCAGATAATTCATCCGGTGACGACGGAAAAATTAATGTGTCTGTTTTTGATACCAAAAGGAGCGATGTTTCAGAAATGGTAACATATACAGGAACATTGGAAGCTTCGGAAAGTGTGTCTGTGTCGTCAAAGGTTGGAGCGAAAGCCATTGAAGTTCTTGCCCAAGAAGGGGATTATGTTGAGGCGGGGACAGTCATTATAAAACTTGATCCAACGGACATAAAACTTTCTTATGAACAGGCTCTTGCAGCCTACGAGAGTGCAAATGCCGGATATAACGCAGTTATGAATTCATCATCAAAACAGCAGATATCTCAGGCAAATCAGGCACTATTAAATGCTCAGACTGCCTATGACAGCGCAAAATCAAATTATGACAGAGAAAAAATACTTTTTGAAAATGCTTCACAGGTGAAAATTGCAACCCAAGGATATACTGATGCAAAAAACTCATATGAGCGTACACTTGCCCTTTTTGAAATGGGAGGGGCAAGTCAGGTAGAACTTGATATGGCACACACACAGATGATATCTGCCGAGGAAAATCTTAAAACTGTTAAAGCAACTTCTTCAGCGGCATTTGATGCGGCAAAGAATGCCCTCAAAAATGCAGAGAATGCACTCAATACCGCAAAAGAAAACGTGAATCTCACTCAAAATGCCGTTGCATCTTCAAAGGAAACTGCCAGAGCATCTTTAAATCAGGCAAAAGCAGCACTTGATATTGCCCAAAATAGCCTCAACAACACAAATATAACAGCTCCCATATCAGGTTATGTGTCTGCACTTTACGTATCAGAAGGGCAGATGGTTTCACCGGGTGCTCCTGCATTTGATATGGCAAACACAAGTATGATAGACGCCCAGATTTATGTGCCTGAATCAGTAATCGGAAAAATAGAACAGGGAAGCAAGGCAAGTGTAAGCGTGACATCTGCGGGAATTGAACAGATAGAAGCATCTGTCACCGTTGCCAATCCCGTAAAAAATGCGAAAACAGGACTCTATAGCGTGAGAGTTTCCGTGGACAACACCGACGAAAAGATAAAAGCGGGAATGCTTGCAGATATAAGTCTTACAACAGCAGAAAAGGATGATGTTATAACTGTTCCCACAGACTCTCTCATAAATGAAAGCGGAGAGTATTATGTATATGTTTCTGAGAAAGAAACTGCCAAAAAACGCAAAGTGACAATTGGTGTTACAGACGGTGTTTATACAGAAATCATACGCGGTATCAAATCAGGTGACAAAGTTATAGTTGAGGGGAAAGAGTATCTTTCCGAAACAAATAACCGGATTAAAATAACAGGGGAATATAAACCTGAATAAGTGATTATACAAGCAAAAATTGGTGTAAAAATTTAAATAAATTTTTACACCAATTTTTATGTTTTGTTTTTAAAATATCAGAAATTGTAATCTACTTCAACCGCTCTGTGTTCTTTTGCACTCTGTATAGTTGCCAGACAAATTGAAACAGTTGCCGCACCTTCCTGAGGTGTGAGAATCGGCTCTCTTTTTTCTATAATGCAGTTTACAAATTCATTGATTTCATCTTTGATGTTGTGGTTGCTGACCTCAACGGGAATCTGAACACCAACATCGTGACATCCTTTTTCAAGATAAAGATTCTCTTTGTATAATGTAAGATAGGGATTTGTGTTGTCAACAATAATAGTTCCGTTTGTACCATAGAGAACTGTTCTCATGGTGTAGTCACGTTTGCACCCTGTAGAGCAAAAGACTTTTCCGATAACGTCATTGGGGAATTTCATAATTGAGATTGTGCAGTCATTTGACGGCCAGTCTTTTAAAACCTTGTGATTTGCATATGCAAAAACTTCTGACGGGTTTCCTGCAATCCATCTCAAAAGGTCAACTGCATGACACGCTCCGCCCAAAAATCCGTCTCTTTCCGGATCATTCTTTCTCCACTCGCAGGTCATATTGGAATAATCGTGGGCATATTCACTTTCCACAAAGAAAAGTTCTCCAATCTGACCTTCATCAATAATCTTTTTAGCCATAACAAATCCCGGTGTAAACCTGCAAATCTGACCAACCATAAGATATTTTCCCGTCTCTTTTGCAACTGAAATCATCTCTTTACACTCGTCTAATCTCAGCGCCAGAGGTTTTTCACATAAAACATCTTTTCCTGCTCTCAGAGCCTTTTTCACGTATTCACAGTGAATCTGGTCGGGAAGGGCTATGGAAATTGCAGAAATTTCTTTGTTGTTTAATATGTCATCAAAATTTGTGGTATATGCTACTCCATATTCTTCACAGCATTTTTTTGCCGCTTCTTCATCAATGTCGCAAACTGCAACAAGGTTTGCATTTGGATTTTCTGAAATTGCTTTTACATGGTGCAGACCGAATCCTCCTACACCTACAACAGCAATATTAATTTTCTTACTCATTTTTTCCTCCTATGAACGTAAATTCAAATTAATTTATCCTGTAAATTAATTATATCATTCAGAAACTGATATTTCAATACAAATCCTAAGAAAATTAATGACTTTATTTGACATATTTTAAGATTTTTTATGACATTATATGCTATATTTTCAAACTGTAAAATCGATGATATCGTAAATTGAATATATGGCAGAATCTGATCAGAATATCATATTTATACAGTGACTTGACACGTGATGGTCATATTACATAATAAAAAAGTTTTCCAAAAAGAAAAAAAGCATATTTTGACAGAAATTTGTCAAAAAACCTTGATTGATAAAAAATTATATGGTAATATATTATCATGTTATATTATGTATTCAATAAGAAAGGGGTCATATAATGATTTACAGTTCAGAAGTAGAAAATATGTGCGTTGTTAAAAAAGGCGCAAATCACGGTCCTGCTCCCATTCCTGAAGAAGGCAAGTGGGTTGCATCCAAAGAAATCAAAGATATTTCCGGTTTTACCCACGGTATAGGTTGGTGTGCTCCTCAGCAGGGAACATGTAAACTTTCCTTAAACGTAAAAGATGGTATCATTCAGGAAGCACTCGTTGAAACAATCGGCTGCTCCGGTATGACACACTCTGCTGCTATGGCATCAGAAATTCTCCCCGGAAAAACAATTCTCGAAGCACTCAACACAGACCTTGTTTGTGATGCTATAAACACAGCTATGAGAGAGCTCTTCCTCCAGATTGTATACGGAAGAACTCAGACAGCGTTCTCAGAAGGCGGTCTTCCCATCGGTGCAGGTCTTGAAGACCTCGGTAAAGGTCTCAGAAGCCAGGTTGGTACAATGTATGGAACACTTGCAAAAGGTTCAAGATACCTTGAAATGGCAGAAGGCTATGTTACCAAAATTGCTCTTGATGAAGATGATGAAATCATTGGCTACAAGTTCGTTCAACTTGGCAGAATGATGGAAATGATCAAAAAGGGTATGGATGCAAACGAAGCTTTGGAAAAAGCAAGCGGTCAGTACGGCAGAGTTGATGATGCTGCAAGACTCATCGATCCCAGAGAAGAGTAATTTAAAGGAGGATACATAAAATGGCTTTATTTGAAAGTTATGAAAGAAGAATAAATAACATCAATGCTGTTCTTAATGCAAACGGTATTGCATCAATAGAAGAAGCAAAAGCAATCTGCGATGAAAAAGGCGTAGATGCATACGGCATCGTTAAAGGAATTCAGCCCATTTGCTTTGAAAATGCCGCTTGGGCATATGTTGTAGGTGCTGCACTTGCAATCAAAAAAGGCTGCAAAAATGCTGCTGATGCTGCAGAAGTAATCGGTGAAGGTCTCCAGGCTTTCTGTATCGACGGCTCTGTTGCAGATGACAGAAAAGTAGGTCTCGGTCACGGTAACCTCGGCGCAATGCTTTTAAGAGAAGAAACAAAATGTTTCGCATTCCTGGCAGGTCACGAATCCTTTGCAGCTGCTGAAGGTGCAATCGGTATTGCAAGAACTGCAAACAAAGTTAGAAAAGAACCCCTCAAAGTTATCCTTAACGGTCTTGGAAAAGATGCTGCACAGATCATTTCAAGAATCAACGGCTTCACATATGTTCAGACAAAATTTGACTATGCAACAGGTAAAGTTGAAGTTGTGAAAGAAAAAGCATACTCCAACGGTGAAAGAGCAAAGGTTAGATGCTATGGCTCCGACGATGTTAGAGAAGGCGTTGCAATTATGCACCTTGAAGGCGTTGATGTTTCCATCACAGGTAACTCCACCAACCCCACAAGATTCCAGCACCCCGTTGCAGGAACATACAAAAAAGAATGTAACGAAATGGGCAAAAAATACTTCTCAGTTGCATCCGGCGGTGGTACAGGAAGAACACTTCACCCCGATAACATGGCTGCTGGCCCCGCTTCCTATGGTATGACAGATACTATGGGAAGAATGCACTCTGATGCACAGTTCGCAGGCTCATCATCTGTTCCCGCTCATGTTGAAATGATGGGACTTATCGGCGCAGGTAACAACCCCATGGTTGGTATGACTGTTGCTGTTGCAGTTGCTGTTCAGGAGGCAATGAATAAATAAGAGTTTACAAGGGTTTTAGGACTTTTGAAAATTTCTTGAAATTAAAAATGTAGAACTTTTTAGTTAGACACATCATTTTGGGATTTTTACCAATGATGTGTCTAACTTTTTTTAAAATTTGAAATGGATTTTTTATGAAGAAATTGCAAATGTCTGAAGCCGGAACAAAAGGGATACCCATCGGCAGATCGCAAGTAACAAAGGAAGATATTCCCGCCGCCTTCCTGCGACATTATCCGTCTTTGAAGTCGGGCAAATTAAATGTTTCAGAACTTGCCAGAGTGTGCGACATGAGCCGTACAACCGTCTATAAATATGTTTCTCTTTTGGAAAAATAGATAAAATTTAAGTCAGACAATTAACATTGATATTATAAATGATTTCTGTTAAATGTCTGACTTTGTTTTGTAATCTTATTTTTGAATCGTTGTTTTGATATCGCAGAACTTTGCATTGTTGTTAAAATCGTCTGTTACGTCATCGCCAACGAGCCAAACAACTCTGTTATTATCACATACTTTTTTAATATAGTCTGTGTTAAATGGTGCTCCAACAATACCTGAAGTAACTTTGACGGTATCCCCTTTATCGAAATCCGCCAAGTCAATTTCTGTATTATTTGCATCAACTACCAAACACCAGCCTTCTTCAAAAACTATTTTGCTTGCACCGCCGTCGGCTCCTACGCCCATAACACTTCCACTTTCTACAATGACACTTCTATCCATTTCTATTGATTTGATAGTGCCTTCAAATTCTATTTTTGCCCTATAGTACAGTTTATTGAATTTTGCTTCGTTAGAATCATAAACTTCAAATAAATCTTCCGCAGACATTTGAACTGATTTGTTGTCATTTGTAAAAATTGTTGCTTTGTTTGAACTATTCTTTTCATTTCCACCGCAAGCACAAAGGCTTAAAATCATTGCAAATACTAATAATAAAGAAAATAATTTTTTCATTTTTAAATTCCTTTCTGTATGTATTTAATTTTTATATAATTTGAAATTTTGCTCCTTTCTAAATTCTCACGCAATAAAAAATGCGTGGCAACAGAAATCTGCACCACGCATAAAAACGAGGCTTGATTTCAATGTTACCACACATTTATATATCAACTATGAAACACTACTCTAATGGTATCCATATAAAGGTTATTTCATAAAGCCTGCGTTTTTAACAAACACAATACTTTATATGAACACCAAACAAAGAATATTCCAAAAGAAATATTCTAAAATATAATATTAAATTAAAGTAGTATCATAATTAAAAATATGATATATAAAGTGTGGTGACTATATTATACCACTATTGGATTTTTAAATCAACATATCTTTTCAAAATTCGTCAAATATGAAAGAATTTTTTTAATGCTGTGATTTGGTAAAAGAGTTCAAATCGTTTCACCGCCAGAAGTAAGAGAAGGATTTGCCGTTTACCTTGATAAGATAAGAGAGATGTATTAAAGAAGTATAAAAGATGTTAGTTAGTTGTTTGAAAGATGTATGAAAGTAGTATAAAAGTTGTATGTTTATTGCTTTAAAAATGGGTTTTGACAAACTAATCACATTATGGTATAATGTATGCATGGAATCACATCATTGATGTGACCGACAAAAAGTAGTACATAGGAGCAATGCCTTATTTAATCAAGGTTTCCGCATTACTGCACCAC
>SVJK01000008.1 GCA_015069015.1 Oscillospiraceae bacterium | reverse complement strand
GTCTTTATTATATCGCAGGTAGCTACTCCTGCAAATATAACCAAAGAAATTTTATGAAAAAGAAATTTTATGGAAAGGAGAAATAATTAAAACTACCCCTTTCGAGATAGTTTTAATTATACGTGTTATTTATGAAAAAGATAAAAGTCGGTCAGATTGGTATTGGTCATAATCATGGAGAATCAAAAATGGCTGCTTTCAGAAAATTCCCCGAACTTTTTGATGTGGTTGGATATGCCGAGGATGATGAAAGATGGATAAACGTGAGAGGTAATGCAAACGGATATAGCAATCTTCAAAGAATGAGTGTTGATGATATAATAGAAAAATGTGATGCGGTCATTATTGAAACAGATGTTTGGAATCTCACAAAAATTGCCCAAAAGTGTGTGGATGCAGGAAAACATATTCATATGGATAAGCCTGCAAGCGGAACTTTGGAAGAATTCAAAAAAGTTCTTGATACTGCCAAAGAAAAAAATCTTATTGTTCAGATGGGGTATATGTATAGGTATAATCCTGCCGTATTAAAATGTTTTGAACACATAAAAAACGGTGACCTTGGCGAAATTTATTCCATTAATGCGGAAATGAGCACATTCCATGATGTTAAATATAAAAAATGGCTTAAAAACTTTAATGGCGGAATAATGTATATTCTTGGCAGTCACCTTGTTGACCTTGCGGTGTATATTCTCGGAAAGCCAGATAAAATCACATCATTTATGAAACATACAATGCTTGATGATGTTGATTTTGAAGATAATAATCTTGCTGTGCTTGAATATGAAAAAGCACTTGTAAGAATATATGTTTCATCTGTCGAAGTAAACGGTTGGGGCAGAAGACAACTTATGGTTTCCGGAAGCAAAGGAACAGTTAACATCATGCCGCTTGAAAACGAATGCACTATGACATATGCAGATTTAAACATATGCGGTAATAATAGTTATGAAGATGTAAAAACAAAGGTTGATGTATCTGATGTTCCGAAAGATGCAAGATATGATGATATGGTCAAAGACTTCTATTCATACATAATTGGTGAAAAAGATAATCCCTTTACATATGAACATGATTATCTCGTTCAAGAAGTTTTATCTGAAATTGTAGGTGGCATAAAGTTTAACAGTGAAAATCCATATTTATAAAAACAGGAGGATACTATGAATAATATGCTTGGAGTTATGATTGACTGTTCAAGAAATGCAGTCATGAATGTTGAATCAGTAAAAAAATATGCATCAATTATTAAGAAAATTGGATATAATACCTTGATGCTTTACACCGAGGATACGTATGAAGTTCCAAATCAGCCTCTTTTTGGTCATCTGAGAGGCAGATATTCAAAAGATGAATTAAAAGAACTTGATAAATACTGTCTGTCCATAGGCATAGAACTTATCCCTTGTATTCAGACGTTGGCGCATCTGAACGCTATGTTCAAATGGACAGATGAATATTCTGACATAAATGACTGTGATGACATTTTGATTGCAAGTGATGAAAAAGTTCTTTCTCTCATAGACAATATGTTGAATGTTGTTTCAGAATGTTTCACAACAAAAAAAGTACATATCGGTATGGATGAGGCATTTCGTATAGGAACAGGAAAATATCAGAAGATCCACGGAATAAGAGACAGATTCGATATAATCAATGAACATCTTCACAAAGTGTGTGAATTTGCATCAAAATATGAACTTGAACCTATGGTCTGGAGTGATATGTTTACAACTCTTGCTCTTGGCACAGATAATCAATATGATGTTGTTGAAGATAAATCAGCACTTGTGGAAAAAGCAAAACTTCCCGAAAACCTGACTTTGGTATATTGGGATTATATTTCAAAAGATCCCCGTCATTGTGAAAAAATCATTAAAACCAACCAACTTTTTGAAAGACCGGTTGCATATGCTGCCGGAGCATGGACATGGAGAGGATTTGCACCATCGAACAAAAACAGTATTGAATGCACACTCAGGGCAATTGAGGCTTGTAACAATACCGGTGTAAAAGATATGATTATCACCGTTTGGGGCGATGACGGTAATGAATGCTCGCCATATTCAATTTTGCCATTTCTTATGACTGTTGCTGAAGTTGTCAATGGTAATAATGATGAAAAATCTGTCAAAGATAAATTCAAAGAAATAACAGGCTGTTCATACGACAGTTTTATGATTTTTGATAAAATGGATGAACTTGCAGGAAATCATAACACTGAGCAGGATTATTATTATAATCCCTGCAAGTATCTCTTATATAACGATCCGTTTCTTGGTATCAGAGACTATATGTGTTCATCAGATGACTGTCTGTATTATAAAAATCTTTCAAAAGAGATTAATGCAGTTTCTGATAAAGGGGAATTTGGATATCTGTTTGATTTTTATGAGAAACTTGCCCGTGTCCTTTCTGTAAAAAGCGATCTTGGTGTTCGCACAAGAAAAGCATATCTTGAAAAAGATATTGAAACTCTTAAAAGGGTAGTTTCAGATTATGATAAAACTATAGAACTTATAAATGATTTTCACAAGGCGCACCAGACAAGATGGTTTATTGATAATAAACCGCATGGATTTGATGTTCAGGATATACGAATAGGTGGACTCATTCAGCGACTCAAAAGTTGCAAGGAAAGATTATTGAAGTTTATAAATGGTGAAATCAGTAACATATCTGAACTTGATGAACCTGTTTTGAATGATACAAATGGTTCCGGATTCTGGTGGAGAGTTTCTACGCCGAATATAATAGGGCACTGTCTTGATTAAATGTCCTTAAAAAATATACGCACCTACACAGAGGTGCGTATATTTTTTAATATGGTGAAATCTTTTTGACGGAATATTTTAGTAAAATTAATGCTGAAAATTGATTTGATTTTTATCATAAAATTTCATTTTGCTTTTTCCGTATTTTTGCTTGTACTTGTTTGCAGAAATTTTAAAATGTGATTTGAATGTTCTTGAAAAGTTTGAGAGCGAACCAAAGCCTGCACTGAAGCATATATCTGTAACTGTCATATCTGTTTCTGTAAGAAGTTTTTGCGCATAATCAAGTTTCAGTTTGTTAAGATATGAATTGAATGAGTAGCCGGTGTGATTTTTGAATATGCGGGAAAAATATGAAGCGTTTAAATGTACATATTTTGCAGTTTCTTCAAGACTTGGATTGTTCATAAATGAAGTTCTGAGATATAGGACTGCTTTTTCAAGGGGTGTGGGCACATATTTGCTGTCAGGTTTTTCGTCAAGTTTACGCAGAGTTGTGTATATGATGTTTTCAAAAAGATTTTTACAAATATTTTCAAAATATTCTTTTTTGTCTGTGTATTCCTTATGTAATTGCATACAGTTGTCAAACACATATTTTGCTTCACTTTTATCAAATGTATATACGATTTCCTTTTCACAGTTCAGTATATTATAGAGCAGTTCTCTTGAAATTACCTGAGGCATCAGATGAAGAGTGAATAATTTTGCGTCGCTTGATACTTTACAGTTATGATAATCAGAAGGCCGTAAAATGGTTACTGAACCCGATTCGAGTCTATATTTCTTTCCGTTAATTATCTGATCCATATATCCGTCATATACATATTCGATTTCGATAAATGAATCATGAAGGTGAGGCGGATAGGCTGTATCAATTTTTTGTTCACTTCTTATTTGTGGTGTTGTATATGTCACACGAAATTTGTACGCTGAGTTTTTGAGAGTTTCCTTAAAAAGAATCATACATTAAGTCACCTTTATTCTTGTAGTTTACGTATATATTTTAAACTTTTTTTATTTGAATATCAATAGAATCACTAAAAAAGTGTAAAAAAAGTAAAAATATGCAATGTGTTTAGACAAAAACAAAGATGATGATATGTTTTTTTAGGTATATAATTGTTTTATTCAAGTCAAAAGGTGGTCATTATAGTGAAAAGAGATGCAACAACAATTTTGAAAAGATATGAAAAAAATCCAATATTGGACGTAAAAGATTATCCGGGGATTGCTCAACTATATAATCCCTCTGCTGTAAAGTTTGGGGATGAAACAATAGTCCTTGTGTCTGTCGTTGAACATGCAGCCAAAAGAGGTTACGGAAGAGATGTTGGACAGACAAGAATCGCAAGAAGTAAGGATGGAATTAATTTTGAACTTTCTGATGAAGATTTTATATATGTGCCCGATGATTGGTATTCATCGGAAAAATACCATCACTTCATAGATAACCGTGTTACAAAGATTGATGATACATACTACATCATAACACCCGTTATGGTAAAAGACTATCAGTGTCCCGTAGGAATGCTTGGAAAAACAAAAGATTTTAAAACCTATGAACCAATTGACATTATTACTGCTCCAAAAAACCGCGGTGCATCATTATTCCCTGAAAAAATAGGCGGGAAGTATTATAAACTTGATCGACCCGGTGGTGGTGATGACAGGGCGGATATCTGGATTTCTGCGAGCGAAGACCTTGTTCATTGGGGAGAATTCAAACCCGTTCTCGGACCAAATTATCGTTTCTGGAATGCAGATAAAATCGGACCGACACCTCCGATTAAAACTTCAAAGGGATGGCTTGTAATAATCCATGGTGTGTTCACGCCTGCAGGAGGAACAGCATATTATCTTGGTGCAATGCTTTTGGATAAGGATGAACCATGGAAAATTATCGGTAAAACAAATAGTTACATTCTTGCGCCGGAAATGCCATATGAACTTCATGGTAACTGTGATAATACTGTATTTGCCTGCGGTGCAATAGGAGATGAAGAAACAGATGAACTGACCCTCTATTACGGATGTTGTGATCAGTATATCTGCATGGCAAAAGGTTCTCTTTCTGAACTTGTACAAGCATGTATAGAAGAAATATAATTGAAATTTTCTGTATTGGGTTACATCAGATTCAGATTAAAAAATTTTTTGATTGTTGATTTTCAAACTGCGTAATGTTATAATAACGATGTATTATACATCAAAATTTGCAACGAATTAACAACAGTTGCTGATTAGGAGAAGTTAATATGTTAAAATACGAAATTACGCAGGATTTTTGTGGTGGGAATATTCTTGTTGAGAGCATTTCAGAAAATTACGCCAAAGTAAAAATCAACTATCGTGATAGTGAACCTTGGTGTTATTGGGCATTTAAGGTGAAAGGAGCTTCCGGGTGCAAAATCACTTTTGATTTTGGCGAGGATGCTGTTGGATATTTTGGACCAGCAGTAAGCCATGATCTTATTGACTGGCATTGGAGTGAACCTGACAGATATAAATACGACGAAAAAGACAGATTCAGTTTTGAATATGAATTCTCTGAAGATGAAGATGAAGTATATTTCGCACATAATTGTTTGTATACGCCCGAGAATTTCAAAAAACTTGATTTTTTGAAACAATGTGTTTTTTGTGCAGATTCAGATGGCACAGAATGTCCTATGGGAGAAATGGGTGATGGTGAAAAGATTATCCTCTTAACCGCTCGCCATCATGCATGTGAGGCACCTGCAAATTATGTGTTGGAAGGCGTGCTCAAAGAATTAAAAGACAAACATTTGAAAGGGTACAAAATAGTAACTGTGCCATTTATGGATACGCGCGGAGTTGTATGTGGTGATCAGGGGAAGGGGAGAATGCCTCACGACCATAACCGTGACTACATAGCAGACAGCATCTATCCAACTGTTAAAAGAATGAAAGAATTTCTCGAAGTTTCAAATGTTAAATATGTATTTGATTTTCACTCTCCATGTCATTTGGGTGGTGGAAATAACCTTATGAGTCTTGTCAATGCTTATGAAAAATTCAGAGACAAAATGAATTTGTTTTCTTCTTTGTTTTCCGATGAGATTTCTGATAACGGTTTTAAATTTACAGATGGAGTCATAACATGGAGACCGGAGCCGTTGGAAGGATCTTTTTCTGCATATGTTGGTGGTATCGAACAGGTTAATTTTGTGGCAACGATTGAATGTCCGTATTTCGGTGAAGAAGACAACAGAATGACTCCGGACAGATATATCGAAACAGGACGAGCTTTTGCAAGAGCGATAATAAAATTTACGGATATTTTTTAAACATCAATAATAGCCTATACTCTTGATATGCTTTTTTAGTAATTGTTTTATAATTTTCAGGAGGAACATTTATGGGATTTTCACCAAATTCAAAATGGATATCATTTAAAAATATTGATTCACCAAAATTCATGAAATCATTTATCGTTAATGAAACAAATTCAAACATTATACTTGTAATATGTGGACTTGGTTTCTTTGAAGCATATATAAACGGTAAAAGAGTTTCAGATGATTATCTTGTGCCGGTGTGGTCCGATTACGAACCAAGAATCGGACGAAGAATGTTATATCCATTAAATGATACATTCACACATAGAATATATTATCTTGAGTATGATGTATCGGATTTGATTTGCATAGGTGAAAACAAAATAGAAGTTATCCTCGGTAATGGTTGGTATAATCAAAATATTCGTAATGTTGAAGGGGATTTCTGGTATGGGAATCCCCGTTTACGTTTTGATATTTTCGACTCAGGAAATGCTATATCTTCGACAGATGAAAATGTTCTGGTATCGGAAAGCCAAGTGGTATTTAATAACATTTATTTTGGTGAAAAACAAGATTTTCGTATTAAAGACAATTACATATATCATGCAGAGGTTGTGTTCCCGAAAGAAATACCTTTGGAAAAGCAAAATTGTCCACCTGACAGAATAATAAGAACTATTGTTCCAAAAGAAATAGGACACATTGGTTCTAAGGTGATTTACGATGTAGGCGAAAACACATCCGGTTGGGTATCTTTTTTTCAGAATGGCGTTATTGGTGAAAAAACAATAGTAAGATATAGTGAAAAATTGTTTGATGATGGTTCTCTTAATCACAATTATGGTGGTGATAGTGACCAAATACAGGAAAATACATACATCAGTGATGGACACAGAAATTTTTGTCGACCAAAATTTACTTATCACGGATTCAGATATATAGAGATTGATGGACCTTTTGATGAACTTTGCGTTGAAGTTGTTTGTTCCGATGTTAATATAGTTTCATCCTTTGAAAGTGATAATGAGATTTTGAACACATTGTTTGACAACTTTATTCGCACAGAATTGACAAATATGCATTGTGGTGTACCATCTGATTGTCCCCACAGAGAAAGACTTGGTTATACAGGTGATGGTCAGGTCACATGTGATGGTGCAATGCAGTTTTTGGATGCAAAAGAATTTTACAAAAAGTGGATTCAGGATATTCTTGATTGTCAAGATATCAAAAGTGGTCACATACAGCATACTGCACCATTTTACGGTGGTGGAGGCGGTCCCGGAGGATGGGGGAGTGCAATTGTTATCGTTCCATATTTTTATTATAAGAACTATGGTGATATCGACTTCCTTTCCAAATGTTATGCTCATATGGAAAAATGGCTTTCTTATATGGATTCCAGACTTGAAGATAATCTTATAACCCACGAAGAAGATGGTGGATGGTGTCTCGGGGACTGGGGTGGTATAAACTGCGAAAAAGAAAGAGATCTTCTTCCGGAAGCTTTTGTAAATACATATTTTTATATTAAATCATTACAGTATATGCAAGAGTTGGCAATGGTTTTGCAAAAAGATTGTTCCAAACTACATGATAAAGAAGAAAAACTTAAGGAGTCTATGAAAAAACATTATCTTGAAAAAGATGGTATAGTTCTTAATGGAATGCGAGGAGCAGAAGCATTTTGGTGCGATATTGGTATGGGTAATGATGAAATGCTTAAGCGCATAAAGGATAAATATGACTCTATGGATGAATTTGACACAGCCATGTTCGGTACAGATATTTTAATTCGTACATTGTTTTTGGCCGGTTATTCTGAAACAGCCATAAATCTTTTGTGCTCTAAAGGCGAAAATTCATATGCATCACAATTTGAAAAAGGAGCTTCAACATTTTGGGAATGTTGGGATGGGTGCACATCACTAAATCATCCCATGCTCGGTGCGCCTGTCAAATATCTTCTTACAGAATTTATTGGTATACACAAGGAAGATGGTGCAATTTTTATCAGTCCCAAACCCGTTGATTCTGTTAAATATGCAAAAGGACAGTTACACAAAGCAGAGTTAGTAATGAAAATAAAGAATAATATGATAACATTTGATGTGAGTTGCAAAAATCAATATATATTCAAATATAATGATTTTGAAACCGTAGCAACAGGCGATAACACATATACATTTAAATGGAGGTAATTATGGAACAGATTACTTTAAATCAGACTATTGAAGTTAAGGGTGATTATGACGTCATCGTTGGTGGTGGCGGTGTTGCAGGAGCCGCTGCAGCATTATCAGCTGCAAGAGCCGGAAAAAGTGTTCTTTTAATAGACAAAAGCATTTCACTTGGCGGACTTGCCACAATAGGTCTTGTAAACCTTTTTGTTTCGATGTGTAACGGAAGAGGGATACAAATTATAAAAGGGATGGCTGATGAGTTTTTGCGTTTGTCATACAAACATGGATATGATACTCTTGATGATGTGTGGAAAAATGGGGAGCCGGGAAAAGATACAGGTTCAAGGATGTTTTCAAGATTTTCAGCGCCTATTTTTTCTCTCGAACTTACAAAAATTCTTCATGATGCAGGAGTAGAACTTCTATTTGACACGGTAATCACCAAACCAATTATGAAAGGTAAACGATGCATAGGCCTTGTTGTTGAAAACAAAACCGGAACCGAATTTTATCGTGGAAAAATGATAGTTGATACAACAGGAGATGCGGATATTCTGTACAGAGCAGGTGTTCCGACTGTTCAAG
Organism: Oscillospiraceae bacterium; assembly: GCA_015069015.1. Taxonomy (GTDB): domain Bacteria; phylum Bacillota; class Clostridia; order UMGS1810; family UMGS1810; genus RGIG1828. Next base: position 44,230 of record SVJK01000008.1, on the reverse strand, counting down.
GTAAAAATTATCATACATTTATGACTCATGGAATGACAGTTAAGACTTGCGCAAAGGTTGCTGAAACAGGAAATATGGCAGATTTACTTCATTATTTTTGGGGTGGTCAGGCTGATTTGCACGGAAGAACACATCCTGAAAATATCGAACCATATTCCGGAACAAATGCTAAGGATATTGCCAGATACGTTATTACAAACCACCTCGAACTTCTCGAAAATATCTCAGGCGATGATAGAAGTTCAAGAGATATTCAGGCAATTCCTACAATGTGCCAATTCAGAACAACAAGACACATTGACGGAGACTATACACTCACTTGCGATGATAAATTTAAGCATTTTGAAAATTCTGTGGGTACAATTTGTGATTTTGAGAAGAAAGATGATTTGTATGAAGTTCCATATACAACACTTGTGAAAAAAGAATTCCCAAATCTCATAACCGCCGGAAGATGCGCATCAGCAGTTGATTACGCTTGGGACATTTTAAGAGTAATTCCGCCTGCAATCTTGACAGGTCAGGCGGCAGGAGAGGCATGCGCAATTGCAATTGATGATAATTGTGATATTGCAGACATCGATATTGCAAAACTTCAGGGACGACTCTCTAAAACAGGTGTAGATATTCATTTTGATGAATCTCTTTTGCCAGATGATATATCTTCATCCGGAGAAACGGTAGATATTGGACATATATAAAGATTAAAAATCACAAAACCAACAAGAATAAAACAACCATCAAATATCAGATTAAATATCTGTGTTTTGGTGGTTGTTTTTTACTGTATAGGAAATTACGCAGAATTTAGTTCGCGAGACAAGATGTATATCAAATTACGCCCGCGACTTGGGTGCAGGCTCAGCCTGCTTTTTACACTTCAGATATATTTTAATTAGTATCTTATTCAGATTCTGAGAATATACTATTCATTATGAAAGGAATGAACAGTATATGCAATTTGCAAATGATACTTACAAAAATGATTATCAGGATTATGACAAAATTAAGATTGAAATACCCGAAATAGGGGATGTGGATGAATTAATCTTTCCTGATGAAGAAGAATATTATGTCAGCGAAAGATAATTATCTTTTAATATATGCAGGGATTCCGTTTTCAAAAATAATGTTTCTTTCTCCTTGAATAAGGGGCAATGCATATTTAATAAACTCGTCTGTAACATCGTTTCTATCAGCATTTATAAATGAATCGGGCACAATCTTTTCGCTGTTTGCAATGTTGGAAATATCCAATGCTGAATATGAAATGTCATATTCTGAGCCATCTGCTCTGTTCATTGCAATCATCTTTCCGCTTTCGCCTTCAAGCGCACATTTAACTGCAAATTCACCACATTTGAATGCTTCATTAATATCTGTGTCAGATGCATTATGTGATGCACAACGTTGGGGCAAATTCAGTTCAACACCCCTTACCTTAATTCCAAGTCTGTTTTTAACAAGATGCTCGAGTTTTTTGCACACTCCACCAAGTTGGCTGTGACCAAACATGTCTTTTTTTGATTCACTTGTGCTTTGTGCGACATAATTGCCGTTGGAATATTTAATGCCTTCTGAAACTGCAACAACAACAGTATCCTGGTGTAAAAGTTTTTGCCTTATATCATAAAGGAATTTTTCGTCGTCAAATACTTTCTCCGGCAGATATATAAGGTCGGGCGCCGTGCTTGATGTGGTTCTTGCAAGTGCTGACGATGCGGCAAGCCACCCTGCATTTCTTCCCATAATTTCAACAATCAGAACATTCTTTATGTCGTAGCATCCGGCATCAAGTGCCATCTCTGAGATAGCAGTTGCAATATATTTTGCACTGCTTCCGTATCCCGGACAATGATCTGTGCCAACAAGGTCATTGTCTATTGTTTTAGGTATGCCGATTGCTTTAATTCCGTTTGAATGACAAATCTTGGATAATCTCATAACTGTATCCATTGAGTCATTTCCGCCTATGTAGAAAAAGTATCCTATGTCATTTTTTTGAAGAATAGAAACAATTTTTTCTATTTCATCGTCATTTTCTTTTGAAAGTCTGTATCTGCATGAACCAAGATATGATGACGGAGTCTGCATAAGAAGATCAATTTTTGATTTGTCGGAAAAAACCTCATTAAGATTTAAAAATTCTTCTCTTAAAACGCCTTTAATACCGTTAACCGCTCCGTAAAGTGTTGAACAATTCTCGTTTGAGAGGTACTCTGTTATTGCTCCTGCAAGTGATGCATTAATTACAGCCGTTGGTCCTCCGGATTGACCGATAAGTGCATTTTTTAATTTTTTCATATGTATCCTCCTTTTATATAATAAAATCTTTAATTGTTAATCTGTTCACCGTCTGCCATGTATTATGACTCCGGTTGAATTTTATCTCGTTTGATATTTCCTTAATATCAGACATTGGAATTGAATATGTTTTAATAATATTGTTATTAAAATCAATTTTATCAAAATAAAGATTAACACCGTCGTTGTGTGAATATAAAAGATTAATTTCATCAAATGGGAGAGCATCGGTATTATTGAATCTGCAAAGTTTCAGATATTCTATTATCTTGTCATTAAGCTCATCTCTGAATATCCTGAATTTTTCAACTGCCTCTGCATAATACAAACATTTTCTGAAAATTTTATAATCTGTAATCAGCCATATGGGAATAGCTTTTGATTTATAGTGTTTATCCGGACTCGGTGATGAGTTAACGTAAATTGCAACTTTTAATCTTTTGCTGCATATAAGTAACGGTAATTCGAATGTAAAACTGCTTTTGCACTTAGGACAAGTAACTTTGTTTATTTCAAACATATCAAATTCACGCGTTTTTTCCGCATTTTCATCAAGATTGATTACAGAGTACATCATCTCATTTACCGGAAATACTTTTTGACAATTCTGACATATACAATTGTGTGCTGCTATTTTTTTCATAATATAAACTCGTTTTCATAGTCTTTTTTCGATTATATCATAAATACTTGACAGATTCAATATCAGAATGTCAAAATTATCATATATGCAACGTTATTAATATTGTAAATTTACTATTGAAATGTTTGCTGAAAAGGTGTATAATTACTACATATATTGTTAAGGAGGAACATTAGGATGTATACAACAGAAGAAATTAAAAAAATTGATCCCCAGGTTGCTGAAGCAATTGAAATGGAGGTCGACAGACAAAGAAATAAAATAGAACTTATTGCCAGTGAAAACTTTGTAAGTAATGCTGTTATTGAGGCGATGGGCACACCCCTCACAAACAAATATGCAGAGGGATATCCCGGCAAAAGATATTATGGCGGTTGTGAATGTGTTGATATCGTCGAAAATCTTGCCATTGAACGTGCTAAAGAACTTTTTGGATGTGATCACGCTAATGTTCAGCCTCACTCAGGTGCGCAGGCAAATCTCGCTGTGTTCTTTGCCGTTCTCAATCCCGGTGATACTGTTCTCGGTATGAATCTTTCACACGGCGGTCATCTTTCCCATGGTAGCCCTGTTAATATATCCGGTAAATATTTTAACATTGTTCCATACGGCGTTAGTGAAAAAGATTCTCTCATAGACTATGATGAACTTGAAAAACTTGCTATTGAAAATCAGCCAAAACTTATTGTTGCCGGAGCAAGTGCATATCCGAGAGTGATAGATTTTGAAAGACTATCAAAGATTGCAAAAAAAGTTAACGCATATCTTATGGTTGACATTGCTCATATTGCAGGCCTCGTTGCGGCAGGTCTTCATCCTAATCCTGTTCCATTTGCGGATTTTGTTACAACAACTACCCACAAAACCCTCAGAGGTCCAAGAGGCGGAATGATAATGTGCAAAGAGGAACATGCAAAACTTATTAACAAGGCAGTTTTCCCCGGTATTCAGGGTGGACCTTTGATGCACATTATTGCGGCAAAAGCTGTATGTCTCAAAGAGGCGCTTGGTGATGATTTCAAGGCATATCAAATGCAGGTTGTTAAAAATGCTAAAGCACTTGCTCAGGCACTTATTGATGAAGGATTTGATCTTGTTTCAGGCGGAACAGACAATCATCTTATGCTGATTGACCTCAGAAACAAAAATATTACCGGTAAAGAAGCAGAACATATGCTTGATGAAGTGGGTATCACAGCAAATAAGAATACAATTCCTTTTGAAACAACAAGCCCATTTATAACAAGCGGTGTAAGAATTGGTACTCCTGCAGTTACAAGCAGAGGAATGAAAGAAGAAGATATGAAAGTGATTGCTCATCTTATAGCTATGACTCTTAATTCTTTTGAAGAAAAGCAGGATGAAATCAGAGCAGGTGTCAAGGCTCTTACCGAAAAATATCCTTTGTATAAATAATATTACGGAGTGATTTGTAATGGTTAGACCACTTGCTGACATAATGAGACCATCTTCAATTGATGATGTTGTCGGTCAGCATCACATTATAGGAGATAATAAGGTATTAACAAACATTATTCGTACAGGCGATATTCCCAATATGATTTTCTTCGGTCCATCCGGAACAGGAAAGACTACTGTTGCTAATATATGTGCATCTGTATCAGACAAAAAATTATTTAAACTGAATGCAACCAATGCGTCAACCAAAGACATAAAAGACATAGCGTCTGATCTTGATTCTATAGAAAACACAAATGGTGTATTGCTATATCTTGATGAAATTCAAAATTTCAATAAAAAGCAGCAACAGTCACTTCTGGAATACATTGAAAACGGTAAAATAACTCTTATCGCAAGCACAACAGAAAATCCGTATTTTTATGTATATAATGCCATACTGTCACGCTGCACTGTTATTGAGTTTAAACCGATTGAAACAGAAGATATAGAACTTGCAGTCACGAAGGCGTGTGCAAGGCTTAGCGAAGTATATCCTCAAAAGAATATTACTGTTTCTCAGGAGGCTATAAAACATCTTGCATCAGCATCATATGGAGATATCAGAAAAGCACTTACATCTCTTGATATGTGCATTAAAGTTAAACTTGCAACACTTGAAACTGAAATAACAATAAATCAGGATGATGCAATATCTGTTACTCAAAAATCGGCCTTTAGTTTTGATAAAGATTCAGATAATCATTATGATGCTTTGAGTGCCTTTCAAAAATCAATAAGAGGATCAGATCCGGATGCGGCGGTACATTATCTTGCAAGACTTATAGAAGGCGGCGATCTGATTTCCATATGCAGAAGATTGCTTGTTATTTCAGCCGAAGATATAGGGCTTGCATATCCAAATGCAATAACTGTTACAAAAGCCTGTGTGGATTCTGCTCTTCAACTTGGATTTCCTGAGGCAAGGATTCCCCTTGCTGAGGCGGTCATTTTTCTTTCTTGTTTGCCAAAATCCAACACAGCAATCTGTGCAATTGACGATGCACTTTCGGATGTGAGAGCGGGAAAAGCAGGTAGCATTCCTGATTATCTTAAAGATGGTCATTACTCAGGTGCTCAAAAACTTGGCAGAGCAATAGGTTATAAGTATCCTCATAATTATCCTAATTCATATGTTGCACAACAGTATCTGCCCGATAATATCAAAAATACCAAGTATTATAAACCTGGAATGAATTCTACAGAAGATAAATTTAAGAATTATCTTGAAAAATTAAAATAAAGGTGGTTGTATTATGAAGTTTGATTTCGAAAAAATCAAAAGCTCTATTGCTAAAACGATGATTAAAACAAAAGAAACATCAAGCAATATGGTTGAAGTAGCAAAAGCAAAGTACAAACTTTCCGAGATTCAATCTGATATTAATGATAAATATATTGATATAGGGAAAATAGTATACCGAGCTGACGAAAATGATTCAACAGAAAGAATTGAAGCGATTTGTAATGAAATTACTGAGCTTAAATCAAAAGCTGATGACTTACAGGCGATTATTGATGACATTATGAATAAAAACACTTGCGAGGCTTGTGGTGAAAAAGTAGATAAAAAGTATACATATTGTCCTAAATGCGGAAATAGTTTTAACGATTAAATATTGACATAAAAATCTGCCAAATATATTCAGAAATCTGATTATATTTGGCAGATTTTTTGTATTCATATATAGTTATATTAATGTCAAAATAACAAACAATATATATAACTATTAAATACAAGCGGGTGAAATTATGATTAAAAGAAATCCCATGGTAATTTTGATAAGTATTATGTGTTTGATTGTTTTGACGGCAGTATTTATCAGTTTTTATGATACAAACATTGACGAAAGTTATAATGTAGTAAACAACTCGAAAGACAGAATGTCAGAATTTAAAGGAGTGATAAAGCTTAAGGGGAGATACAAAGAAGAGTTTGAAGAAAGAATAGTATATAATGATGCATGGTTTACGCAAGACAGCAACATATACAATCATAACCTTGCGACATCGTCTTTGTATGTTGCTTTGTCTACATTTTCCGATGGTGATTACAGCAAATACTGGGGAGAAAAAATTGATAACATAAGAGAAAAAAACATTGAAAGTGTATTAAGTAATCTATCTTTTAAAAATGCGGAATTTAAAGGATATTCAACGAGTCTTAACAGTAGTGAATCTAAAGTGGCGTTTGGCATGGCTATGAAATCTTTTTATGTAGATGACTTGCCATATAACGTAGTGTGTGTAGCAATACGAAGCGGTGGATATGGCTGTGAGTGGAGTGATAATTTTAATGTCGGAAATGAGGATATGGAGTATCACAAGGGATTTTACGATTCAGCATTAGGTGTTAAAAAGGCTTTAGATGATTATGTAAAGCGAAACTGCAACAAGGGTAATGTTAAATTTTGGATTTGTGGCTACAGCAGGGGAGGTGCCGTTGCAAACATATTAGCAACTATGATTGACGATAAAAGCAATGTATATGCATATACATTTGCATCTCCAAATACTTTTTGTTTTGATGATCAAAAAATGAATAGCTATGATAATATTTTTAACATAATTAATCCATATGATCCTGTAGTGAGTCTTCCGCCTGCTGAGTGGGGATTTTCAAAAGCGGGACGTAATATGTACTTTCCTCAGAATTATGAAAAGACCGATGAAATAATTACAAATGTATACGAAAATTATTATAATCTTACAGGAGAAAATGATGATATATACACACATAGCCTCATATCTGATTTGATGGATTATATTATATCTTTTGTTGATACAAGAAAAAATTACAGTGATAATTATCAGAATGTGTTTCAAGCCCTTGCAAAGGCAACGTTGACGAGGACAAAAGTATTAGGTAAATGGGAAAAAATACCTTTTGAGACATATATAAAAAATACATTCGGCAAAGATGGAAGTATTGCAATTAAAAACTTTGAAAAAAGTGAACATTATAATTCGATGGAATCGGTAGGATTATCAGTTCCTGAATTAATAAGACAGCTCGATATTGCACTAAGAATTTATGGGCATGAATCACCGGAAAAACTTTTGTTTGAAAACATGACACTTGATTCTATTGATTATATTAATAAGATGAAAGATAACAGTTCATTTAAAAGTCTAGCAGTTGGTCACTACCCGGAAGTATATATTTCATGGATGAAATCAATCAAATACGAAAATTTTGTTGAAAAATAATCATATAGTATTTGTCCCGAATCATATTAATTCTATGGGTGATTAATATGAAAAAAATAATTTGTATGACGCTTTTCATTTCTTTTATGTTTGACATGATATCAATGGATGCAGTCGCAGAAAACGAATTTGATATATCTGCGCCGTCTGCATTTCTGATGGATTTCGATACCGGAAAAATACTTTATGAAAAAAACGCTGATGAAAAAAGGGCACTTGCAAGTGTTACTAAAATAATGACACTTCTGATAACAATGGAAGAGATATATAACGGTAATTTAAAATATGATGATATAGTAACAGGATCAGAGTATGCAAAGGGATTTGGCGGTTCAACAATATTTCTGGATGCAGGCGAAAAGATGAGCGTGCGAGATATTATTAAAGGTATTGCTGTTGCCTCAGGTAATGATGCTTCTGTTGCTATTGCAGAACATATATCAGGCTCTGAATCGGTTTTTGTTTCAAGAATGAATGAGAAAGCAAAAGCCCTTGGTATGACCGGAACAAACTTTGTCAACTGCAATGGACTTGATGCTGACGGACACTATTCTACAGCAAGAGATATTGCTATAATGTCAAGAGAACTTATGAAATATGATGATATATTCGAATTTACCGGTATATGGATGGATTCACTAAGAAATGGCGAATTTACTCTTTCAAACACCAACAAACTCATACGTTTTTATGATGGTGCTACAGGATTGAAAACCGGAAGCACAAACAATGCGATGTTTTGCATCAGTGCAACAGCGAAAAGAGGAAATATGCATCTTATTGCTGTTATTATGGGCGCAGAAACATCCAAACAGAGGCAGGCAGATGCCAGTGAACTTTTAAATTATGGATTTAATAATTTCACTCTGGAATATGTTGTTGATAATGACAGTAAAGTCAAAGAAATCCCTGTTTCCAAAGGAAAAAAACACAAAGTTGGGGTGTACCCGAGGGAAGATATAAGTTATATTTGTGAGAAAAATTCCGAAAACAATATTGATATTATTGTTAATGTTCCCAAAAAAAATAAGGCTCCTGTAACCAAAGGCGATAAAGCAGGAACCTTAAAAATAATTATTAATGATGAAGAGTATAAAGAAATTGATTTGATATATGAAGAAAGCATAGGAAAAATCACATTTTCCGATCTTGGCAAAAAATTTATCAGAAATTGGATTTGTTAAATTCGGATTTCAACATACCATAATATAAAGTATCGTGATATTGTCCGCCTGAATATGACATTTGTCTTAATCTTCCCTCGAATACAAACCCTGATTTTTCGTGAAATCTTATGGAGGGTGTATTGAAGTCATAAATGTATACGTTGACTTTGTTATATCTTAGTTCATTAAAGTAGTAGTTAAGAACAATTTTCACGGATTCGGATGCATATCCTCGACCCTTAAAACTTTCCTTGATAAATATTCCGTATTTAAATGTGCCATTCTTTTTATCACAGTCAAAAACGGTTATATATCCGACTTTTTCTCCGCTTTTGTTGTGAATGGTAAAAGAAAAATTATCTTCCTGACCTGAAACAGATTTTTCAATGGATGATATAAGGTACTGTTTGGATCTTGGAAAATCAATATAATCGTAATTCTTCATCAAATCAGTATCATAATTTCCTGACTCATCGATAAATAAATCAATATCTTCTGCAGTTGTTTGCTTTAAAATTATATTGTTACTGCTCCAAATATTTTCCATATTATTTCTCCTGATATTTAATGGGTAATAGAGTTATGATTATTTCAACGCATTCAAAGTTTAAAACAGTTATAAAAGACATTAGGGAAAAGCATGTTTCTGCATTTGCAGCACAAGTTTCGTTTTATTTTATTATGTCGTTATTTCCGATGATGATACTCGTATTTTCAATGCTTTATTTTTTTGAAATAACACCCGGTGAAATGCATGATGTTTCGGGAAATAGCATACTAAAATTCTATAAACTTATTCCCGAAACGCCTATAATATCCTTCAGTACGTTTCTTGCTGCCTGGTCATCGGGAAAAACATTTGTTGCTTTGCGAGAAAGTTTCCGGTATATGATGGGAAAACATTCGTCATCCGGATATATAAGAATGAGAGTCCGGGGTGTTGGTGTATCTGTTATATTTTCTATGTTGATATCATTAATCGTACTTATATCCATATTTGGCACAGCCATAACAGATATAATACTTTCAAATCATCAACAGTACGTTGAGTACTCAGATATAATTCAATTGATTAGAAAGATGTTTATTGTAATTTCTTTGTTTTTGATATTGTTTGCCATATATAGATTTTTACCGGAATGGGATATAAATAATAAAAACCAAAAAATTATTCCAAAATATAAGAACATCGTTATTATGGCTGCGCTTGTGTCTGCAGTTATTTACGCATACACGGTATTCTTTTCTATATATACGACAAAATACTCAAATATGAATTTAATATATTATGATGCAAAAACCCTTGTCTCATTTATGATTCTCACATATGGTGTTATATTTGTTTTAATCACGGGATTCAGGTTATTGGTTTTTAGATTATACAATCATTTCTGAATTGGTTCAAATACGTAATCATTCCAGTCTTCATTTTTGAAAACATCAACAGCACGTTTGTAGGTGTCGTTCTGAACAACTTTACTACCGGATAAAACCTCTTCAAGTTTTAATTGGGTGGTTATGTCTGCGACACCGTAGGGGTATAATTGTGTAACGCTCTGGAATGCTGTTACAGCTTCTTCGGTTTTCTTGTCATATATTTCATCGGGAATTCCTATTTCATATCCTAAAAAATAGAGTCTTTCTTCCAATGCAAAAACGTCCGAACCTGTGTCACCAATCTTCATAACGCGGTCATAGGTCACTTTTTTATAATTTGACTTTGAATAATCTACGATCTTATCCTCGACATATATATCAGGACCAACACCAATACCATTAATCTTTCTTTTGTTAGGGGAGAGGTATTCTGCTTCTGTCATTTTGATGCCTCCGCCAATTTTGAAAGATGTGATATTTTGCATTGTACCTTTTCCAAATGTATCTGTTCCGATTACGATTCCAACACCGGTATCCTGAATTGCGGCAGAAATTGCCTCGGATGCACTTGCACTGTTATTGTTAACGAGAACTGCGACGTTATATTTTGGGTTTTTGTTTGTTGAATAAAGAGTGTTGTTTCTGTTGGAATCTTTAAATTCAAAATGAATTGCCGGACCTTCCGGAATCAAAAGGGAAGCTATTTCAACCATTGTAGACACTGATCCACCGGGGTTATTTCTTAAATCAAGAATAACGTTGTTTATATTTTTTTCATCAAAATGTTTTAATGCATTTGCAACAAATTCACCGGCATGCTCATAAAAATCGTATAGAGCAATGTAACCTATGGTATCATCTTCTACTGTTTGATAGAATCCCGGTTCTACTATAACTTTTCTTCTGACGGTTGTTATATCTATTGTTTGTCCGTTTCTTAAAACTGTCAGGTTAACTGATGAATTTTCAGGACCTGCAACATAACTTCTCGCCACATCAAAGTCAACACCTACAACATTTTTACCATCTACAGATATGATTACATCAGCAACTTTGAATCCTGATTCTTTAGCAGGAGAATTGTTGTAAACTTTATTTACAAACATACCATTTTGAGTTGATGAAACAAGCACACCTATGCCAAATACTTCGTTCGTCATATTGTTTATGTAATTGTCAAATTCGTCTTGTGTATAATATGTGGTGTGTTCATCAAGTGAGTCAAATAATGCTTTGAAAGTATCATTGAGAAGTTGTGGATTGTCAAGAATTATTTTTTCAAGTGCAGCTTTGTAGAGTTCTTCTTTGGTAACATCAAATTTATATTTTGACATTATCAAAGATATTGCTTGTTGTATATAAAAATTTGCAAGTTTACCCTTGTATTCTGAATTGTTTACATCGACAGGTACAAATTCATTTTCTGTGGCGAATACGGGTAATGTTGAAGAAAGCATAAATATAAATGTAAGTAAAAATGTAAGTATTCTTATTGTTTTTTTCTTCATTTTCAACATCCTTATCACATTTTTTCGGGTGCATTAATTTTTAAGATTCTGAAAACATTTTTAATAACGTTTTTGGTTATGTGGCAAAGCAATAATCTTGCCTGCATAAGATTAATATCATCACATTTAACTCTGCAACTGTTATAGAAGGAGTGAAACAGTGCAGACAAATCCATAACATATCTTGTGAGTTTGCTGGGTTCCATAGAAATTGCACTTTGCAGTATTTCATTTGGATATGAAATGATTTTTTCAATGAGTTCTACTTCTGCCTCTTCTTTAAGAAGGGAAAGGTCAATCTCTTCAATAGGGTTGAGATTAACGCCTTCAGCAGAAAGATTCCTGATTATGCTTGCTATACGAGCATGTGCATACTGTACATAAAAAACAGGGTTGTCGTTGTTTTGTGCAATTGCAAGATCAAGATCAAATTCCAGATGACTTCCTGCCTGACGAAGATTAAAGAAAAATCTTGCTGCGTCTATGCCGATATCTTCAACCAAATCAGAAAGGGTTATCATTTCACCTGTTCTTTTGGACATTCTTACTGCTTCACCGTCTTTTACAAGTCGAACAAGCTGCATAATCACGATATCAAGTTTTGAACCATCGCATCCGATGGCATCCATAGCACCTTTCATCCTTGCAACGTGTCCGTGATGGTCTGCACCCCAGATGTTTATAACCTGATCAAAACCTCTTTTTTCAAATTTGTTGCGGTGGTATGCAATATCAACAGCGAAATATGTTGGAAATCCGTTTGCTCTTATAAGAACATCGTCTTTTTCACTTCCGAATTCTGTTGATTTAAACCAAAGTGCACCTTCTTTTTCATATGTCAGAGAACTTTTTTTCAAAAGTTCAATTGTTTCTTTAACTTCACCATTTTGATGAATACTGCTTTCGTGGAACCAAACATCATAATCTATTCGATAATCAGCAAGGTCTGTCTTTAATTTAGCAATATTATGTTCAAGACCATATTTTGTTAAAGCATCTTTTCTTTCTTCACTTGATGTTTCAAGATATTTATCGCCATGAATTTTTATGAAATCATTTGCAAGAACTTTGATATCATTTCCCTGATACCAGTCTTCGCAAAATTCTACTGCATCTTCGCCTTTTAGTGCCTGAATATAACGGGCTTCAAGAGAATTTGCAAATTTTTCCACCTGAGCACCTGCATCATTTATATAGAATTCTTTTGTAACGTCATATCCTGCCATATCAAGAACACTTGCAAGGCTATCACCAAGTGCTCCGCCTCTTGCATTGCCCATGTGCATTGGTCCGGTAGGGTTTGCACTTACAAATTCCACCATAACCTTTTTGCCATTACCGTAATTAAGTCTTCCAAATTCATCACCAAGAATATATGCAGATTTGAGAGCATCGTAAATTCTTAATTTGGACAGATAAAAATTTATGAATCCGGGTCCTGCGATTTCCACCTTTTCAATATAAGTATTTTCTGTATTCATACCATCAATAATTGCTTTTGCAATTATTGCAGGGGATGTTTTTAAAACTTTTGTAAGCTTCATAGCAATATTGGATGAAAAATCACCATGTGACTTTTCTTTGGGTATTTCTGTTTCGATTTCGATGTTTAATGCTGATGCAATCTGTTCTTCAGTTACGTTTATTGAGCAACTTATGTTTTTGATTGAGTTATATATTACATTTTGAATTTGTTTTTTTGTTTCTGAAATAACGTTTGTCATATGTTATGCCTCCTGATTTCTATTTCGAAGTTGTTTTTACTTGAAGTTGAACTGTTTACATCTAAATAATAATCAACATTTATTTTCCCGCCATCATCGTTCACATCAATATCCAGTTTATCAGTAAATATTCCGATTGTAAGATCGCCGTACGGGGTATTGTAGTAAGTGGAAGTTTTTCTGTCTTTCATAAAGAGCATATGTGTGTTTACATTACCTTTTCTTTGAAGAGATACATAATTTTCGCCAACTTCAATCATAGTTTTTGTCCCTTGAAGTCCTGTGATTTCTGACTCTTCATAGTCAATAAAATATACGCCGTCCTGGTTTTCAAAATCTGCTTCAGTTGTTAATCTTATATCTGTGTTGTCATCCTGATCATCATATACCTGAAGTCCTTTGATTGATAATATATACTTGTTATTCATTTGTTTTCTCCTAAACTTAATCCTCAAGTGCAATTTCTATTATTTCATTAAGAAGTTCAGTGTAAGTCATACCTGAATCAATAAAAAGTTTTGGATACATGCTGATACTTGTAAATCCCGGAAGTGTATTTATTTCGTTAATCCATACACAGTCTTTTTCCTCATCAACAAAAAAGTCTACTCTTGATAAGCCTTTGCCGTCAAGTGCTTCAAATGCTTTAATTGCATTTTCCCTTACAATTTTTGAATACTTTTCATCAATGTTTGCAGGAATGTGAGTTTCGCTTGTACTGTCACTGCTGTATTTTGCATCATATGTATAAAATTCTTGTGAAGCAATGATTTCCCCAACGCGTGATGCTCTCACATTACCTCTGTTGCCAAGAACTGCACATTCAACTTCATGTCCTGTCAAAAGTTCTTCAACAAGGATTTTCCGGTCGAATTTGAACGCTTCGTTTATTGCATCAATTAGTTCATTTTTGTTCTTTGCTTTTCCGATACCGATTGATGAGCCTGCATTGGCAGGTTTGATAAATACCGGGTAACCAAGTTTATTTTCGATTTCCTCAATTTTAGAATCCAGATTTGAGTACTCATGTTTTCTGATTTCAACCCAATCTGCCTGGTTGATTCCTGCATTTTTAAATATAATTTTAGTAAATGTCTTGTCCATTCCGACACTTGATGCAATTACACCAACTCCGGCATATTTTATTGATGCAAGTTCAAATAGTCCCTGAATGGTTCCGTCTTCTCCGTTTTTTCCGTGAAGAACCGGAAATGCAACATCAAAAGGTAATTTTTCGTATGTACCGTCTTCTTTTGTAACCATAAGTGCCGATTCTTTGTTTCCGTGCATTATACTTACAGGGAGAAGGGAAGGGTTATACCAATTATCTGATATAATATCGGAAAAATTTCCGTCATAAAGATACCATTTTCCGTCCTTTGTTATCCCTACCGGTATTATATCGTATAAATCTTTGTCGAGATTTGTGATAACAGAATATGCAGATCTTAATGAAATTTCATATTCAGTAGATTCGCCACCGAATAACACGCATACTTTTTTCTTCATAATTCACATAATACTCCTTTATATATTCTATCATAACATTATATCATATAATATAAAAAAAATAAACCTTAAATTTATGATTTTTAATAAAAAAATATACAAAAATTACATTTATTGTTCACTGTTATATGTAAATCTAAAATACTATTGATTATCCTGTCTTATTTTGATAAAATAGGATTGGTGATACAAATGAATATAAAAGAATATAAAAACTCTGTAATACTTAAAAATATTAATCATTTTTCTCCAAAACATACTTTTTTGTGTGGTCAGTGTTTCAGATGGGATGAAGAGTCTGATGGAAGTTTCACTGGAGTTGCATTTTCAAAAGTTGTAAATATTTCTGCCGGTGAAAACGAAATCATTATAAAGAATATATCACTTTCTGAATTTGAAAGTCAATGGAAATATTATCTCGATCTGGATACAGACTATGGACTTATAAAAAAAGAGTTTGAAAAAGACATAAATGTAAAAAAAGCAATGGAATTCGGATGGGGGATAAGAATCCTTAATCAAGAATTTTTCGAGTGCTTGATATCATTCATAATTTCTACTCAAAACACAATTCCGCGTATCAAAAAAATTGTTTCAAGACTGTCAGAAATGTATGGAACAAAACTTGAGTTTGAGGGTAAAGAATACTATGCATTTCCAACTCTCGAGCAACTTAAGGACGTTTCAAAAGAATCACTGTCTGATCTGAAAGCAGGGTATAGGTCAGATTATATCGTTGATGCAGTTAAAAAAATATTGTCGGGAGAGGTCAGAATTGATGGAATCAATAAGTTGTCATATGAACAGGCAAAAAATGAGCTTATGAAAATTAAAGGTGTTGGTCCGAAAGTTGCTGATTGTGTTCTTCTTTTTTCAGCAAATAAGAAAGAGGCATTTCCCATAGATGTATGGGTTAAAAGAACAATGCAATCTCTTTATCTTTCCGAAACATCAACTGTTAAAGAAATTGAAAAATTTGCATCATCGCATTTTGGAAAATATGCAGGTGTAGCACAACAGTATTTGTTTTATTATTCAAGAGAGAATAAAATAGGAAAATAAAAAATAATCATCGTCACAAAAGTGACGATGAAAATGTTAGTGTATTCAAGGGAATAAAATAGTGTGTGGGATTTTGTGATACAACTAAAAATACTTAACTATATCTCTTGCAACATGTATTCCACTCGCTGAAGCGTGAGATAGTGAATGCGTTATACCACTGCCGTCACCTATAATGTACAATCCTTCGAAACGGGATTCGAGTTTATCATTTACTTCAACTTCCATATTGTAGAATTTAACCTCTACACCATACAGGAGAGTGTCATCATTTGCCGTTCCGGGAGCAACTTTGTCAAGAGCATAAATCATTTCAATAATTCCATCTAAAATACGTTTTGGAAGAACCAAACTCAAATCACCGGGGGTTGCATTTAAAGTTGGAGTAATGAATGCATCGTTCATTCGATCAGGTGTGGAACGTTTGCCCCGAATCAAATCACCAAATCGCTGAACAATAACGCCGCCACCGAGCATGTTGCTCAGGCGGGCAATTGATTCTCCATATCCGTTTGAATCTTTGAACGGTTCAGAGAAATGTTTTGATACTAAAAGGGCAAAGTTTGTATTAGCTGTTTGTTTTGTCGGATCTTCATAGCTATGTCCATTTACAGTAATTATACCATTGGTGTTTTCATTTACAACTGCACCTTTGGGATTCATGCAGAAGGTTCTGACTTTGTCACCGTATTTTTCGGTGCGGTAAACAATTTTGCTTTCATATAATTCATCTGTCAAGTGTGCAAAAACTTCAGCGGGCAATTCAACACGAACACCAATATCAACACGATTTGACATTGTAGAAATGTCCATTTCTTTGCATACTTTTTCCATCCACTTACTTCCGCTTCTGCCAACAGATACAATGCATTTTTTGCATTCATAAGTGCCATTTGCACATTCAACTGAATAACCGCCATCTGTTACTTTAATTGTGTGGGCAGGTGTGTCAAAGAAAAATTCCACCTTATCATGTAAATATGAGTAAAGATTATCAAGAACGACATAATTTATATCTGTCCCAAGATGACGGACAGATGCGTCCAATAAATGAAGATTATTCTGAATACACAGTGTTTTGAAGCGAGTACCGGCGGTTGTATAAAGTTTTGTCCCTTCACCACCGAATTTAAGGTTGATTTCATCCACATAATGCATTAAGTCCAGTGCATGCTGCTTGCCAATATATTCATACAGCGTACCGCCAAAGTCGTTTGTTATGTTATACTTCCCGTCAGAGAAAGCTCCGGCACCACCAAATCCACTCATAATAGAACAGCTTTTACAATTTATACAACTTTTGACTTTAATTCCGTCAATTGGACAATTTCGTTTGTTTAAAGTGTGTCCTGCTTCAAAGACAGCAATTTTCAAGTTTTGTTTTTGTTGCATCAGTTCGTATGCTGCATAGATACCTCCGGGACCTGCTCCTATAATAATTACATCATATTTCATATGGAAATCCTCCAAATAAATAGTCTTTAATAATACTATAACATATTAATGGATATAAAACAATGCTTTGAATGAACTTTGATAATGTTTTTTCTTAGGTATGTATTTTGTGCAAATTAGATTTGTCAAAATCGGTGTAATTGTTTTGAATAAAAATAATTTAGTGTAAAAGACGGTATATTCAATTTGAATATACCGTCTTTTACACTGCCGGTGGTCGGGGTCGAACCGACACGGTATTGCTACCACGAGATTTTGAGTCTCGCACGTCTGCCAATTCCATCACACCGGCAAATTAATTTTTCTAACTTTGATATTATATCATAATAATCTGAATAAATCAAGAACTTTTTTTGATTTAAATAAAAAAATCCGGAGGATGAATTTTTGTTCACCCTCCGACAAAATTTATCTTTCATCAAGCGGTTTGTATACTCTGTTAAGTTTTTTGCATAGACTTTTATATGCAGGTCTTATTATTCTTCCGCCACATAAAACCTCTTCAATTCTATGAGCACACCAACCGGCAGTTCTTGCAATGGCAAACATTGGAGTGTACATTTCAGCGGGAATATTTAATGTTTTATATACAAATCCGGAGTAGAAGTCAACGTTGGCACATAAATCTTTGGTATTCCCTTTAACATCTGCAAAAACCTGCGGAGCAAGTCTTTCTATTCTTGTATAAAGATCAAATTCTTCTTCAAGTCCTTTTTGTTTTGAAAGTTTTTCGGCTTTTTCCTTCAGTATGCCTGTACGAGGGTCGGAAAGAGTATATACTGCATGACCCATTCCGTATATAAGTCCACTTCTGTCATTGGCTTTTTTCTTTACTATTTTTGTAAGATAGTTGTAAATCTCTGTATCATTGGCCCAATCTTTGACATTTTTTTGAATATTATCCATCATTCTGATAACTTGAGCATTTGCACCACCGTGCTTAGGACCTTTAAGAGAACTTATTGCTCCGGCAATTGCCGAATATGTATCTGTCCCTGATGAGGAGAGGACTCGACAAGTGAATGCTGAATTGTTTCCGCCGCCGTGATCAGCATGGAGCATAAGAGTTGTGTCCAAAACCTCGGCATCAAAACTTGTAAATTCCTTTCTTGGATTTAACATACGAAGAAGGTTTTCGGCAATGCTTAGATGTGATTTAGGTTGATGGAGAATAAGGCTTTTCTTTTCAAAGTGATGCTTTTTTGCACTGAAAGCATATACAGCCAAAAGGGGCATATGAGCAATCAATTGGAGTGATTGTCGCATCATATTTTCTATGGTGCATTCGTCAGGAGTGTCATCGTAAGAATATAGGGTGAGTACAGAACGTGCCATTTTATTCATGATATCTCTGCTTGGTGCTTTGAGTATCATATCTTCTGTAAAATATTCCGGAAGTTCCATATTTACGGCAATATACTCACAAAATTCTTCGAGTTCTTCTCTTGTTGGGAGTTTGCCTACAAGAAGAAGATAACATATTTCTTCAAACCCATATCTTTGTTCAATTCCGTAGTTCGCTACGAGGTCGTTAATATCATATCCTCTATATGTAAGTTCTCCGGGAATGGCAGTTTTTTCATCTTCACTAACAACATAACCATGAACTTCACTAATATTGGTGAAACCTGCAAGAACACCTGAACCGTCACGGTTACGCAGTCCACGTTTTACATTGTACTTGTTGTACTCTTCCGGATCAACATAATAGGAGGAGAGTGCTTTTTGAGTCATTTCGCTAATTCTTTTGGGATTGTTTTCCATAATATCACCACCTGATAAACTATAAATGCATTATAACACAAGAGATCTTGCAATTCAACTGATTTTAAAATTTAGTTCTATATATAACAAAAAAATAATATATTATAGTAGTTACATTGGTTATTTTTTTAAACTGTGAACAGAATTTGAGGAATAAATATGAAAGATTATCTTGTCAGACTTGCAGTTTTGATTTTGATATTTATAATAATACCATTTATTTTGGTAAATTATATATTTAAAAATAAAAACAAAAGTACAATTGATGTATATGACGCTATAAATAAAAAAGTAGTATCACTTGAACTTAATGACTATCTTATTGGCGTAGTTGCATCTGAAATGCCTGCATATTTCTATGATGAGGCCTTAAAGGCTCAGGCTGTGGCGGCAAGGACATATGCTTTAAAACGTTCTCTTATTAACTATGATGAGCATAATGGGGCTGCTGTATGTACAGATCCGACTCATTGCCAAGCATATATAAATAAAAAAGAGATGAAAGAAAAATGGGGTGAAAATTACGATGAATTATATAATAAAATTAAGAAATGTGTTGAGGATACAGATAATGAGTGCTTGATGTATAATGGGGAATACATTACAGCTGTTTTTCATTCTTGCAGCAACGAAAAAACAGAAAATGCATCAGATGTTTGGGGAGGGGATATTCCATATCTGATATCAGTTGATAGTCCCGGAGATATTGACAAAACAGATTATATAAGCAAAAAAACACTTTCAAAGCAGGATTTTGATAGAATTATATCTGACAATGATACCAAAACAATTAATCCTTCCGGTGATGTTGCAATTATTGGTGAAAAAAAGCTGACAACAGGAAATAACATTGAATATATTTATCTCTATGGTGAAAAATATACAGGAGTTGAAGTGAGAAATATTTTTTCTCTGAAATCATCCGCTTTTAATCTTGTGTATGATGATAACTGTTTTACATTTACAGTATATGGAAATGGTCATGGAGTAGGAATGAGTCAGTATGGAGCTCAGGGGATGGCAAAATCCGGAAAAAAATATTCGGAAATATTATCACATTACTATCCCGGAGCAGAGATTAGTAATATGTATAAATAATTAAATACAAGAACATCATAAGTATGAGGTGATGTTCAATGAAAGAAAAGGTTAACTACAAAGCAATTGGAAAAGGACTATATAAAATTGCATTTAGTTTATGTATAATAATTCTGTGTGTAATAACTGTCGTAATAACAGGAAATTACAATAAAAGTACGACCACTGATTTGGAATTGGAAAACTCAGAAATTAATGTTGCATATGAATCTGTAGCCGGTGATGCGAATTCAAGCGATAAAGAATACTTTACAGAGAATGTGAATCCAAATAAAGATAAAGGTATCCAGAATAAAAACGAAAATGAAATATCATTAATTTATACGCCTGATTTCATACCACCTGTATCCGGTGATGTTTTGAAGGATTTTAGTGACAAAATACCGATATACAGTAAAACTATGGATGACTGGAGAATTCATTCGGGAATTGATATTTTATGTCCCTATGGCACAGAAGTGTTATCATGTGAAAAGGGAACTGTTACAGATGTTGGATATGATATGCTTTTTGGAAATTATGTTGAGGTATCATTGAATGATTTTACTTTAAGATACACATCTCTGGAGGCAGGAATTACTCATTCTGTAGGTGATGAAATCAACAAAGGAGATGTGATCGGTTATCTTTCAGATTCTTGTATCAGCGAAGTTTGTGACAAGCCTCATCTTCATTTTGAAATGAAAAAATCAGGAGAGTATGTAAATCCACGAGAATTTATTTATTAAAAAATGGAATGTAAGATAATATCTTACATTCCATTTTTATATATACATAATTTCTTATTTAACAATAAGACTTTCTCCACTCATTTCTGACGGAACTTCAAGCCCCATAATATCAAGCATTGTTGGAGCAAGATCTGCAAGTCTTCCTGATTTTAATTGAATATTGTCTATTCCTGAAACAATCAGGGGAACAACATTTGTTGTGTGAGCGGTAAACACAGATTTGTCAGATGGATCAATCATCTGCTCTGCGTTTCCGTGGTCGGCAGTAATAAGAATTACTCCATCTTTTTCTCTCACCTTATCATAAACCTTGCCGATGCATTCATCAACTGCTTCAACCGCCTTTACAGCAGCATCCATAATGCCTGTGTGTCCAACCATATCGCAGTTTGCAAAGTTAAGAATCACAACATCATAAATGTCTTTATCAAGAGCATCGAGAAGTTTATCTGTAACTTCATATGCACTCATTTCGGGTTTGAGGTCATAAGTTGCAACTTTCGGTGATGCAACAAGTATTCTGTCTTCGCCGTCATAAACCTTTTCCACTCCGCCATTAAAGAAGAATGTAACGTGAGCATATTTTTCGGTTTCAGCAATTCTCAACTGTTTGAGACCTTTTTTGCTGAGATATTCTCCAAGAGTGTTTTCAAGAGTCTGAGGTTTGAATGCAACATGCACATTTGGCATGCTTGCATCATACTGTGTCATACATACAAAATATGTTTCAAAGTATTTTCTTTCAAAACCGTCAAAATCAGGATCAACAATTGTTCTTGAAATTTCTCTTGCACGGTCCGGTCTGAAGTTGAAAAATACAACGCTGTCATTTTCTTTAAGAACACCGTTTGGTTTGCCGTCTGTGGTAAGAACGGTAGGAACAACAAATTCATCTGTTACGTCCTGGTTATATGATTTTTCAATAGCAGTAACAATGCTTTCTTCATAGTTTCCTTTGCCGTTTACAATTGCATCATAAGCCTGACAAACTCTTTCCCAACGGTTATCCCTATCCATAGCGTAGTATCTTCCCATTACAGTTGCCACTTTGCCATATTCAAGATTTCTTATTTTTTCAACAAGCATTTTTGCAAAGTCAACACCACTTGTGGGTGATACATCTCTTCCGTCAAGGAAACAGTGTACAAACACATTTTTAACATTTTTCCTTTTTGCAAGTTCAATAATTGCAAAAAGATGTTTTATGTGACTGTGAACTCCGCCATCGGAAAGGAGTCCCATAACGTGAAGGTCAGAATCATTTTTGAGACAGTTATCACAAGTAGCAAGAAGTTCCTCATTTTCAAAAAAGTCACCGTCTTCAATTGCTTTTGTAATTCGTGTAAGTTCCTGATACACAATTCTTCCTGCGCCAATATTGGTATGACCAACTTCAGAGTTGCCCATCTGACCGTCCGGGAGACCGACGTCCATACCACTTGCGTGTATTACAGTTGAGGGATTATTTTGAAATATCTCGTCCATTCTTGGTGTTTTGGCTGTGAAAACAGCATTACCTTCGGTGTATTCGCTTTTGCCGTACCCGTCAAGTATGGCAAGGAGTATAGGTTTTTTACTCATTAAACTCGTCCTTTCAAGCAATTAACTGTTAACAATCACAGAGAAATCCTGTGCTTTAAGACTTGCACCGCCAACAAGACCGCCGTCAATGTCTTCTTTTGCAAAAAGTTCAGCGCTGTTGCCTGCGTTAACACTTCCGCCATACTGCACAATTACTTCATCTGCTGCATCTTTTCCGAAAACTTCACAAACAGTATCTCTGATTGCTTTGCAAACTTCCTGAGCCTGATCGCTTGTAGCAGTTTTTCCTGTACCGATTGCCCAGATGGGTTCATATGCAATAATTGTTTTCTTAACCTGATCAGCGCTGAGACCTAAAAGTGCAATTTTTGTCTGCATACTTACAAGTTCAACTGTGATTCCCTGTTCTCTCTGTTCAAGTGATTCACCAACACAGATGATGGGGGTGAGACCATGTTCGAATGCTTTTATAACTTTTTTGTTGACCGTTTCATCTGTTTCAGCAAAATACTGTCTTCTTTCGGAATGTCCGATAATAACATATTTTACGCCCATTTCTGTAAGCATTGAAGGAGCGATTTCGCCGGTATATGCTCCGCTTTCTTCAAAGTACATATTCTGTGCACCAACTTCAATGTTTGATCCTTTACAAGCTTCAATGGCATTAGCAAGTGATGTGTAGGGAACACAAACAATGCATTTGTTTTCAGAACCTGCAACAAGGGGTTTGAGTTCGTTTATAAGTTCTGTTGTCTGTGCTGGTGTTTTGTTCATTTTCCAGTTTCCTGCAACTACAGTCTGTCTCATAATATATCTTCCTTTCGTATTTAAAAAAATATTAAAGTTATGCGGGAAAGTTATACCTTTCCCGCATAAATAATTATTTGTCGTTTAATGCAACAATTCCGGGAAGGTCTTTTCCTTCAAGGAATTCAAGAGATGCACCGCCACCGGTTGAAATGTGACTCATCTTGTCGCCAAGACCTGCCTGATTTACTGCAGCAACGCTGTCGCCGCCACCGATGATTGTTGTAGCATCAATTTCAGAAAGTGCTTTCGCAATAGCATTTGTACCTTTTGCAAATGTGGGCATTTCAAATACACCCATAGGTCCGTTCCATACAACTGTTTTTGCATCTTTAATTGCATCTGTGTAGAGTGCAATTGTTTTTTCGCCAATGTCAAGACCTTCCCAGTCCGCTTCAATGCCGCCTCTTTCAACTGTCTTGTGAGGAGCGTCATTTGAAAATTCCTGAGCAACAACTGTATCTACAGGAATGAGAAGTTTAACGCCTTTTGCTTTTGCTTTATCCATCATTTCTTTTGCATAATCAAGATAATCTGCTTCAAGAAGTGATTTACCAACTTCTTCACCGAGTGCTTTCATGAATGTGTATGCCATACCACCGCCGATGATGAGGGTATCTACTTTTTCGAGAAGATTGTTGATAACGGAAATTTTGGAAGAAACTTTTGAACCGCCAAGGATTGCAACGCAAGGTCTTACGGGATTGTTAACTGCATTTCCGAGGAATTCAATTTCTTTTTCGATAAGATATCCGCAAACAGCAGTATCAAGATATTTTGTTACACCAACGTTTGAACAGTGTGCTCTGTGTGCTGTTCCGAATGCATCATTTACGAATACATCTGCCAAAGATGCAAGTTCTTCACTGAATGCATCAATATTTTTGGTTTCTTCTGCTCTGTATCTTGTGTTTTCAAGAAGAACAACATCGCCGTCTTTCATATTGGCAACGGCATTTTTTGCATTTTCGCCAACAACATTGTCATCTGCTGCAAAGCATACATCTTTTCCGAGTTTTTCGGAAAGTTTTTTTGCAACAGGTGCAAGTGAAAGTTCGGGCTTGGGTTCACCCTTTGGTTTGCCCATGTGTGAGCAAAGGATAACTTTTGCATTGTTATCAATGAGATATTTGATGGTGGGAAGTGCGCCATCAATTCTTGTTTCATCGGTAATGTTTCTGTTTTCGTCAAGAGGAACGTTAAAGTCGCATCTTACGAGAACTTTTTTACCGGAAACCTGGATGTCTTCAATAGATTTTTTGTTCATTTCAGTCACCTCATATAAAATTTAATTATATACATAAAATAACACTATAATTGTATAATATTTTCCTGATATTTGCAAGGTTTTTTTTGCCAAAATTGAAAGATTGTAACATTGATAGATATTTAACAATATTAATATGGAAAATATGTGCAATAATATGTTTCAGAACCTGTAAAAGGTGTATAAACACGTTTTGTTTACACACCTTTTATTATTATGTTTTTTTAAATTTTTATTACATTTTATTACCATTCAAATTTTGTAAGTGAACCTTTGGTCTCCAGGTCAAAATAATCGTTTTGCCTGAGAGCTTCATATATGACTATTGCAACAGAGTTTGAAAGGTTAAGACTTCGTGCATCCGATATCATCGGTATTCTTATACACATTTCCTTATTATTCTTCAAAAGTTCCTCATCAAGCCCTTTTGTTTCTTTGCCAAAGAGGATATAATCTCCGTCTTTATATTTCACATCTGAATGTCTTTTTAAAGCCTTTGTTGATGCAAAATAGAAGTTACCTTTGTTTTTTTTGAAAAAATCATCAATATCATCATAAAAGGTAATATCAAGTAAATGCCAATAGTCAAGACCTGCTCTTTTAAGTTTCTTATCATCAATTTCAAACCCTAAAGGTCTGACAAGATGAAGTCTCGAACCTGTTGCTGCGCAGGTTCTGGCAATATTGCCCGTATTTTGGGGGATTTCAGGCTCAACTAAAACAATATTAAAACTCATAAAAAGCCTCTTTTCAATGATGTATCTTTAAATACTTAAATTTTGTCCATAAATAGTTTAATTCTTCTCATAGCCTCGTTGATTTGTTCCAGACTGTATGCATATGACACTCTCACAAATCCTTCGCCGGAATCTCCGAAAGCGTTACCCGGAACAAGAGCAACTTTTTGGTCACGTAAAAGATTTTCACAGAATTCCGTTGAAGTCATGTTGGTAGATTTTATTGACGGAAAGATATAGAAAGCACCTTTAGGATCAAAGCAAGTAAGCCCCATTTCATTAAATCCGTTTGTTATAATCTTTCTTCTTTTGTTATATTCAGACACCATCATTCTTATGCTGTCCGCACCGTTTCTAAGTGCTTCAATTGCGGAATACTGACTTGTTGTGGGGGAACTCATAATTGCATATTGATGTATTTTTGTCATTGCTTTTAATATCTCTTTGTTAGCCATTGCAAAACCAAGTCGCCACCCGGTCATGGCAAATGCTTTAGAAAAACCGTTAACAACAATAGTCCTTTCTTTCATTCCGTCAAGTGATGCAATTGAAAAATGCTTTGCGTCATATGTAAGTTCCGCATATATCTCATCAGAAAGGACAATAAGATTGTGCTTTATTGCAAGATCGGCAATTGGTTCAAGATCTTCTTTTCTCATTATCGCTCCTGTGGGATTATTGGGGAAGGAGAGGATAAGCATTTTGGTTTTAGGGGTAATGTTTTTTTCAATATCTTTTGCAGTTACCCTGAAAGCATCTTCCTTTTTTGTTTCTATAACAACAGGCACACCACCTGCAAGAGAAATACAAGGTTTATAGCAAACAAAAGACGGTTCGTGTATAATAACTTCGTCGCCCGGTTCAATAACTGTTCTTATGGCAAGATCAATGGCTTCGCTTCCGCCAACGGTTACAAGAACCTCATCAGAAGTGCAATTAATATCAAATTTTTTGTAGTAATTACAAATTTCTTCCCTGAGTTCTTTTAGACCTGCATTTGATGTGTAATATGTGTGACCTTTTTCCAAAGAATATATTCCCGCATCTCTTATGTGCCATGGAGTTACAAAATCAGGTTCTCCTACACCGAGAGATATAGCATCTTCCATTGTGTTTACAATATCAAAGAATTTTCTTATCCCTGACGGTTTCATAGATTTAACTTTTGAACAAATAAAACTTTCCGGATTAAATGTCATAATGAAATCACCTCTCTGGTGTCTTTTTCGTCATCATCAAAAATGATTCCTTCATATTTATATTTTTTTAGTACAAAATGTGTACTTGTGCTTATGACAAATTCAAGGGGAGCAAGTCTGCTTGCAACAAATGATGCAACTTCGTGCATTGTTTTTCCTTCAATAATAAGAGTGAGATCAAAAGCACCTGCAATGAGATATAAAGATTTAACTTCGGGAAATTTATATATTCTTTCGGCAATTTTGTCAAAACCTTCGCCTCTTTGGGGAGAAACTTTTACTTCAATAAGTGCTGATACAAATTCCTTTTCGGTTTTGTCCCAGTTTATAATGCTTTTATTTCTTAAAATTATTTTAGAATTTTTCATTTCATCAATTGCTTTTGCAACTTCATCACATGTTGCGTCTACCATAAGTGCAATTTCTTCTAAAGTATAATCGCAATTTGTGTCAAGAATTTCAAGGATTTTTTCTTTCACAACGATAACCTCCTTTATAACATTGTAGAAATTATACTATAATATATAAAGAAATACAAGTGTATTAAATCAAATTTTTTAAATTCAAATAAAAACCCCTGCATCACATTTGATGCAGGGGAAATTACCGCTCAATATTATTCTTCGATTTCTGCCTGATTATATGCTTCGATAACAGCTTTTTCGATCATAGCTCTTGTTTCAAAATTGATGGGATGGGCAACATCTTTGAATGTTCCGTCTTTCAAGCGTTTGTTAGGCATTGCGACAAAAACCTTGTCCTCATTTTCGATAACTTTGATGTCATGAATTGCAAAACAATCATCGATTGTAATTGAAGCAATTGCTTTCATTTTGTTTTCTGTTGCAATTTTTTTGATTTTGATACCGGTTATCTCCATAAAGGATACCTCTTTTCTGTTAGATTACTTATTTATAATAGATTATATAAAAAATAGCATAAATTGTCAATAAAATATGTTATAAGAATGAAAAAATCGTAAAAAATACACAGGGAAATTCAAAATATTTTGTGTAAAACGACAGTATCCTGAATAGAAAAAGCAAGACTAAAAAACACTTGATTGTTTATGTTAAATTGTATATAATATAATATAGCAGAATATGTAAAAATGAAAGGATGGGAAGCGTGAGCAATATCAATAAGATTTCACTTTTTGATAATATCAATCTTTATGTAATTAAGGATTCAAAATACAAAACTGTTCATTATTCTATGTTTTTGCACAGAATTTTGAAAAGGGAAGAAGTAACAAAAAATTCACTTTTATCACGAGTGCTTAAAAGTGGTACAAGAAGTTTTCCTTCAATGAGGGACCTCAGTATATACGCTGAGTCTCTCTTTGGCTGCTCTTTTGATGCCGGCATAATAAAAAGAGCAAATATTCAGAGTATCTATTCATCGGCAAACATAATTTCTGATAAATTCACCAAAGAAGAATCTGAAACAAAAGCCGTAAGACTTATGCTTGATATTTTGTTTGATCCATTTGTTGAAAATGACGGGTTTTCAAAAGAAATTATTGAAAGTCAGAAAGGTAATCTGAAAGACGATATAGATGGTCTCATTAACGATAAACGCGCCTATGCAAATGTGAGATGTATTGAAGAAATGTGCAAGGGAGAACCTAATGCGATTGTTGAAATAGGATATTCCGATGACCTTGCAGATATTGATGAAAAGAATCTTTACGAGCACTATAAATCCATAATATTTTCAAATCCCATTGACATTTTTGTTGTTGGTGATGTTGATGTTGATTCTCTGATGGAGTTTTTTAAAGATTATTTTTCAAAGTTTAAATTCACCATAACACCTCACGATATTGTATGCACTTCAAAATTATCAGATGAACCAAAATATGTAGAAGACAATCTTGACGTGAATCAGGGTAAACTTGCCATTGGATTCAGAACAGGCGTTAATGTGGAATCTGATATGTACTATCCGCTTCTTGTTGGTAACAGCATCTTTGGTTCAGGTGCTCATTCAAAACTTTTCAATAATGTCCGTGAAAAGATGAGTCTTTGTTATTATGCATATTCAAGACTTGATAAGCATAACGGAATTATGCTTGTTGGAAGCGGAATTGAATTTGAAAATTTTGAAAAAACAAAAAATGCAGTCATGGATGAACTTTCAAAAGTTCAGAAAGGTGACTTTTCTGATGAAGAACTCAAGGTTTCAAAAGAGTATATTATAAACAGTTATAAATCCTATGAAGATAGTCCAGGACTTCTTGTTGACTACTATCTCGGGAAAACATTTACTCCCGGACTGCCATCTCTTGATGATGCCTGTGATATAGTTTCAAAAGTAACAAAAGATGATGTTATAAAATCATTTGAGAATATTTCTCTCGATACAGTATATTTCTTAAACGGCAGGGAGGAGAAATAATTATGAATTATGAAATAAAATATATTGAGTCACTTGATGAAACACTTTATACCGGTGTTCATTCAACCGGATTAAGAGTTTATGTAATGCCAAAAAAGGGATTTTCAAAAACTTATGCGGTGTATGGAACAAAATTTGGTTCCGTGAATAACACCTTCGTTCCCCTTGGTAAAGAAGATCCGATAACCGTGCCTGACGGAGTTGCACATTTTCTTGAACACAAAATGTTTGAACAAAGTGACGGAAGTAATGCTTTTGACATGTTTTCAAAATATGGTGCAAACGCAAATGCATTCACTTCTTTCACAAATACTTGCTATCTTTTTTCATGCACAGATCATTTTGATGAGTGTTTTTCACATCTTCTCAGTTATGTACAGGATCCCTATTTCACGGATGAAAATGTCGAAAAAGAACAGGGCATAATCGGTCAGGAAATCAGAATGTATGATGATGACGGAGAATGGAACGTAATGTTTAATATGCTCCGTGCCATGTATGTAAATAATCCTGTGAGAATAGACATTGCAGGAACGGTTGAAAGTATTTCAAAAATAGATAAAGATGTTTTGTATAACTGCTATAATACCTATTATAACCCTGCTAATATGGTTGTTGCAGTTGCCGGTAATGTTGATGCACAAAAGGTTTTTGAAATCGTTGAAAACACTCTGAAATACAGAGAAAACGGAAAAGTGGTAAGTGTATACCCCGAAGAACCTGAAAACATCTGTCAGAACTATATCGAAAGTTTTTCAAGCGTTGCAAAGCCTCTTTGCTCAATCGGATTTAAAGATAACTTTTTAAAAACAGGTGATGAACTGTTAAAAAGAGAAGTAGCACTGAAAATTCTTTCAAAGATTATTGCAGGTCGCAGCAGTGAATTTTATAAAGAAAACTATGATTCGGGACTCATTAATGATACATTTGATACAGACGTTATGACAGAACTTTCATTCTCTTGTGTATCCTTTGGCGGAGAATGCGAAAACCCCGAACTTTTAAAAGCAAAACTTCTTGAAAGAATAGAATTTTATCGCAAAAACGGATTTAACAAAGAGGAATTTGAACGAATCAAACGTTCTTTCTTTGGCTCGTTTATCCGAAATTTCAATAACGTTGAAAGCATTGGTAATATGCTTTGCAGAAACTTTTTAAGTGGTGTTGACATAACTGAATTCACAAAAATATATGAAAAAATAACTCTTGAACTTATGAAAGAGATTCTTAATGAAGTATTTTGCGAAAACCTTTGTGTTTTAAGCGTTGTCAAACCTATAACAAATGATAACACACAGTTGAGGTGATATATTATGCAGGTTTCTTTTCCCGGACTTGGAATTGATGTGACGGTTGACCGTGTAGCATTTAGTCTTTTTGGTGTTCCTATATACTGGTATGGAGTCATAATTGCATTTGGCCTTATTATGGGAATAGTAACAGCATCTTTCGCCGCAAAGAAACTTGGCGAAAAAAGTGATATTACACTTGATCTTGTTTTGGTATGTGCTCCTGTCTCGATTGTATTTGCAAGACTGTATTATGTTTTTTTCAAATGGGATTCGT
Source organism: Oscillospiraceae bacterium (assembly GCA_015069015.1). Lineage (GTDB taxonomy): Bacteria > Bacillota > Clostridia > UMGS1810 > UMGS1810 > RGIG1828. Next base: position 13,703 of record SVJK01000008.1, on the reverse strand, counting down.
ACAAAGATAATCTTGTGGATATTTTCAACATTCGTTCAGGCGGCATTGCCATATATGGAGCAGTTATCGGTGCAGTCATCACAGCATATGTATATGCAAAGGTAAAAAAGAAGAATCCTCTTTTAGTTTTTGATATTGGTGCAGTTGGCCTCATAACAGGACAGATGATTGGCAGATGGGGAAACTTTGTAAATCAGGAGGCATTTGGCTCTAACACTGAACTTCCCTGGGGGATGACAAGTAAAACTGTCTCAGATTATCTTGAAACCTTAAAACAGTCAGGCATAAATGTAAATCCTGACATTCCTGTCCATCCCACATTTTTATATGAATCACTGTGGTCTTTGGCAGTTCTTGTCATACTTTTTGTTATAGTATATAAGTTTTACCGCTATAATGGTCAGATATTTTTTGCATATGCATCCCTATATGGACTTGGAAGATTCTGGATTGAAGGACTTCGCACAGACAGTCTTATGATAGGGGAATTCAGAGTGTCACAACTTGTTGCACTTTTGAGTTTTGTTGTGTTTGGATTTTTGTATTTCTATTTTTGTAGTAAAAATAGAAAAAAACAATAAGAATAAAAATTTGTTTATTGAAAATTTATTATTGTCAAATTATGTTTCATACGGTATAATATAATGTAGCGTTAAAATTTTAAAAAGAATGAGGTGAGGAAATGGACGCGGGAGGTAATCGAAGCAGTGAATATGTCGGGCGAAACGTAAATTGCGTGGATTGTTCCGCGTTTGTTTTGTCTTGCTGATTTACGCGTAAAGATACTTCCTACCTAAAGGTCATTATGACCATAATCAAAATTTAGGAGGAATGTTATATGGAAGAAAATATGGCAAATCAGGAACTGGCACAGGAACTTCTTGAGAAAAAAAGTTTCAATGCTTTAAAACAGCTCCTTTCCGAAATGAATCCGGCAGATATTGCCGAATTTTTGAAAGAACTTACAAATGAAGAACTTCTTCTGGCTTTTCGCATCCTTCCGAAAGATCAGGCGGCAGACACTTTTGTTGAAATGGAATCTGATGATCAGGAAACGCTTATCAGAAGTTTCAGCGACAGCGAACTTAAAGCCGTTGTCGATGATCTTTTTGTCGATGATGCCGTAGATATTTTAGAGGAAATGCCTGCAAATGTTGTTAAACGAGTTCTTCGCTTCACAGACAGTCATACAAGAAAATGGATAAATGAAATTTTAAAATACCCCGAGGACAGTGCCGGCAGCATTATGACTGTCGAATATGTAAGACTCAAAAAGAATATGACTGTTGATCAGGCAATAAAGCATATAAGAAGAACAGGTGTTGATAAAGAAACAATCTATACTTGCTATGTTACTGATCTCAACAACAAACTCATTGGTATGGTTTCGGCAAAAACGTTGCTTTTGGCAGACGGTGATGACGTTATAGATGATATTATGGAAACAAATATTATCTATTTTAACACTCTTGATGACCAGGAAGATGTTGCAAATGCTTTCGACAAATATGACTTTATGGCGATTCCTGTTGTTGACGAAGAAACAAGACTTCTCGGTATCGTGACTTTCGACGATGCTATAGACGTTTTACAGGATGAGGTAACTGAAGATATTGAAAAGATGGCGGCTATCATTCCATCTGAAAAAACATATCTCAAAACCGGCATATTTGAAACATGGAAACAAAGAATTCCGTGGCTTTTGCTTTTGATGGTTTCGGCAACATTCACAGGGAAAATCATAAGCAGTTTTGAAGGCGCACTTTCAAGTTGTGTTGTGTTGACTGCATTCATTCCGATGCTTATGGACACGGCAGGAAACTCAGGCGGTCAGACTTCTGTTACAATCATAAGAAGTCTGTCTCTTGGCGATATTGAAATGAGTGATATTTTTCGTATCATATGGAAAGAAATCAGAGTTGCTGTTATTTGCGGGCTTACCCTTGCTGTTGTAAATTTTGCTAAAATGCTTCTTCTTGATTCATCATCAATCACATCAGACGGTCAAAGTGCATTTATGGTGGCACTTGTTGTTAACCTCACTTTGGTTGTGACGGTGATTTTTGCAAAAATTACTGCATCAGTTTTGCCCATTGGTGCAAAAAAACTCGGATTTGACCCGGCAGTTATGGCAAGTCCATTCATAACAACAGTAGTAGATGCCCTTGCACTTTTGGTATATTTTAATTTTGCAAAAATGATTCTTGGAATATGATTTTAAATAGGCTGTCCCTTTATATTCAAAAGAGACAGCCTATGTTTATAAATGTTGAAAAGAAAGGACTTGAAATTATGCAAAACTTTACATACTATGCCCCTACAAAAGTTTATTTCGGAAAAGACGAACACAAAAAAGTAGGGGAGATAATAAAAAACTACGGATATAAAACCGTAATGATTCAGTATGGTCAAAATAGTATCAAAAAGAGTGGGCTCTATGATGAAATTGTTGCATCACTTACTGAAAACAAAATTAAAATTGTTGATATGGGCGGAGTAGAACCCAATCCAAAAATTGATTTTGTCAGAGAAGCAATAAAAAAATGCCGTGAAAATAATGTTGAACTGATTCTTGCGGTAGGTGGCGGAAGTGTTATTGACTCATCAAAATATACTGCATCAGGTGCATTATATGACGGCGATGTTCTTGATTTTCCCCTGAGAAAGAATTCTCCCACAGACGCACTTCCCATCGGATGTATTCTCACAATTTCTGCAGCAGGAAGCGAAATGAGTTCTTCTGCAGTCATATCCAATCCCGAAACAAACATGAAAAGGGGATATAACAGCGATTTTAACAGATCTAGGTTTGCAATCTGTAATCCCGAACTGACATATACCGTAAGCAAATATCAGACTGCCTGTGGAATTGTTGATATTATGTCTCACACAATGGAAAGATATTTTTCACCTTGTCCCGATACACCTCTTACTGATACCATTGCAGAAGCAATTCTCACATCAGTTATTGATGCAGGAAGAAAAGCAATGAATGATCCTTTTGATTATGATGCAAGAGCGACACTTATGTGGGCGTCAAGCCTGTCTCATAATGACCTGACAGGATGTGGAAGAGAAAACGGACTTTGTGTTCATCAACTTGAACACGCTCTGAGTGGTGAATTTGACAGGGTTGCTCATGGTGCAGGTCTTGCGGTGCTTTTTCCTGCTTGGGCAAAGTATGTATATAAATATGCCCCCGGCAGGTTTTCAAGGTTTGCAAGAAAAGTGTGGCAGGTTGAGGAATCAGATGATATGAAGGCATCTTTGCTCGGAATTGAAAAAATGAGTGAATATTTTAAGGAAATTGGTATGCCTCAAAGTTTGGGGGATTTCGGACTTTCAAATGAAAGCCTTGATTCACTTTCATATCTTTGCACCTTTTCCAACACAAGAACAATAAGAAGTTATATTGACCTTGATATGGAAGACGTTAAAAACATATTTAATCTATGCTTATAAAAAAAGTAGCGTGTATGCCGTTTTGACATACACGCTGAATTTTTAAAGTGGTATAACATAAAACAGTATGAAAAAGTATTGAGTTATTGTTCCTAAAAGCACAAATATGTGCCATATATAATGCATATATCTCACTTTGTCTTTGGCAAAAAAGATAATTCCCAAGGTGTAAAAAACGCCACCACCAACAAGAAGGAGAATGCCCTGAATCGGAACTTTTTCGACAACATGTTTAAACATGAAGATAAGAGACCAACCCATTAGAACATACAAAATCATGGACATTTTGTGCCACCTTTTTAAATCAATTGAGTTAAATACTATTCCGAAAATGGCTAAAACTGCGGTTATGGAAAATAAAACCCAACCCCATAAACCTCTGATAAGACATAGACATATGGGAATGTATGAGCCAAGAATCATCAGAAAGATTGAACAATGGTCAAAAATTTGGAAAACACGTTTTGCCTTTGTATTTGTCAATGAATGATATATTGTTGAAAACATATATAATAAAATGGTAAAAAATCCGTATAATGCAGCACTCACAATTCCCATAACATCACTTGTGAGACAAGCGGTTACGACCATAACCGCAGTTCCTGCAATCGCAAGAAGTGCACCTATGCCGTGAGAGACTGAATTTGCTATTTCTTCTCCGAGAGTCTGTCCGTTAAAATTGATTTTAAATGCCAAAATATCACGTCCTTATATAAGCGTTATCATAGTTGACAGGCAATTATCCTGCAAAAATATTTTACATCCGCAAAAAACTATTGTCAAGTGCGTTACACTTTATTTTATAATTTTGTTTACCTTTGTATAAATATACTGTTGATAAAACCGCTTTTTTTTGCTATACTATCATAGAGGTGGTTGCTTTGAGTACAGGAATAACATCTGCTGTTTCGCAACAGGTAATAATAATGGCAATATATATTGCTTTCGGAGCAATATTAACAAAGTATAAAAAACTTTCACAACAAGGAACAAAACAAATGAGTTTTCTTTTGCTCCACGTGGTAACACCATGCGTCATAATTTCTTCATTTCAGGGAAGAAATATGGATGATATGAAAGAACTTCTCACGGCATTTGCCATAAGCATTTTAATACACATTATTGCAATATTTGTTGCATGGCCTTTTTTTGCAAATAAGAAGAAAAACCCGAACTGGCATATAAACAGATTCTGCGTTGCATATTCAAACTGCGGATTTATGGGGATTCCTCTTCTTGCTGCATCTTTAGGTGCAAAAGGTGTATTCATAGGTTCTGCATATCTTGTTGTTTTTAATGTTTTCACATGGACTCAGGGGCTTGGCATGTTCGTTGGTTCAAATGGGAAAGTCTCTTTCAAAAAAGTTATTTTCTCTCCGGGTATAATCGGAATTGCAATTTCAGGAATCATTATGGGATTGAACCTTAAACTTGGAACAACATTAACCACAGTGGTGAATGGACTTGCATCTCTCAACACCCCTGTGGCGATGATACTTCTCGGCATATATCTTGGCGAAAGTGAATTTGTAAAAGTTTTTAAAAACATAAATCTCTATCTGGTGTGTTTCCTGAGATTGATTTTTGTTCCTGTGATAATAATAGGGCTTATGTATGTTTTAAAACTTGACCAAACTCTTTCTTATGCTCTCATACTTTCAACAGCCTGTCCTTGTGCGGCTATTTCTGCAATATTTGCATCTGAATACGGAAAGGACAGCGGATATGCATCTTCCGTTGTTTCAGTTTCAACACTGCTTTCACTTCTGACTCTTCCGTTTGTTGCCCATATCGCTTCAATGATTATAAAATAATATCTTTCAAAAGGAGGTATATAAAATGCCTATAAAAATTCCTGAACATCTTCCTGCAAACAGTATACTGAAAGGTGAAAACATTTTCTGTATGACAGAGCGCCGCGCGCTAACGCAGGACATCAGACCTCTTAAAATTGCAATTTTAAATATTATGCCCACAAAAATCGTGACTGAAACTCAACTTGCGAGGGTTCTCGGAAATACACCTTTGCAGGTGGAAATTGATTTTGTACACACATCATCTCACCGTTCCAAAAATATATCTGAAGATCATATTAATGAGTTTTACAAAGATTTTTCGGCAATTAAAGGGAACAAATATGATGGTATGATTATAACCGGAGCACCGGTTGAACTTCTTGAATTTGATGATGTGGATTACTGGGACGAACTAAAAGAGATAATGGAATGGTCAAAAACCAATGTAACAAGCACACTTCACATTTGCTGGGCTGCAATGGCAGGACTCTATTATCATTACGGAATAAAAAAACATTCCTACGACAAAAAACTCTTTGGCGTTTTTCCGCACAAAGTTAAAAGCAAAAGAACAATGCTCGTCAGAGGTTTTGATGATGTGTTCTATGTTCCTCATTCAAGACATTCATATGTAAAACTTGAAGATGTAGAAAATGAACCCGAACTGAAAATAATTTCAACATCAAAAGAAGCGGGACTCTACATAGCGGCAAGTAAAGATAAAAAACAGATTTTTGTAACAGGACATTCTGAATATGATCCCGATACTCTTTCAAAAGAGTATTTCAGAGATATTGATGCAGGAAAACCCATAGATATTCCCGTCAATTATTTCAAGGATGACAATCCTGAAAAATCACCTGTTGTAACTTGGAGATCCCATGCAAATCTTCTTTTTTCAAACTGGCTCAATTATTATGTGTATCAGACAACACCATATGATATTAATGAAATCAAATAATATAAACATAAGGCTACGGAAGTTTCAGTTACTTCTGTAGCCTCTTTATGTTGTATGGAATTTTTTTGTATGACACTCTTTATAAATTATTTTATTTTGTATTTATCAGGATACTTTCTTAATTCATTCGGAGAAAAACCTGTTTCTTTTTTTATGAATGTGCTGAAATAATACACGCTGTTAAATCCTGTTTTTTCTGAAATTTCAGATATGCTGTAATAGTCAGAACTGAGAAGTTCAACAGCAGACCTGAGTCTCAGATTATTAATATATTTCAGCGGTGATATGCCCATGTTTTCCTTAAAAACTTTTCTGAAAAAAGTTTCACTCATCTGACACATTGATGCGAGTTCCCCAACAGAAAGAGTGGGGTTTGAAAAGTTTTCACCGATATATTCAACAACCTCTGAAAGTTTTTTATGTTTGTCAAAAATAGTAAAATCAGCACTGTCTTTTTCAATCATTGCAAGAATAGAGTATATAATTCCCATGCATTCATATTCATAACCAAAATTCTTTTTTGTCCAGACCTGTAAAAGTTTCTTGAATTTTTTCTCAAAGTATAAAGGAGTTTTAGGTGTGAACTTAATAATTCTGTCAAAAACTTTTCCGTCACAGAGAAAATGTATAACAATCACGTTTTCTTCATTATTTCGTGTTGTATAATCAAGATTTGCCGGCACAAAGAGTAAATCACCGGTTTTCACAACGGTTTTTCCGTGAGAATCATTTAGAACAGCATCGCCTATAATTCTGTATGAAAGAGCATGGAAGGATCTAGCATCAGCCCTTGTTGCATACTTGCTTCTGTTTATTTCCAAAACTGCAATTGGATTTATTGAAAGATAATTTTTGCTAAGCAACATCAAAATCATTCCTCCGATTTTCTTAATAACAGCCTTTGGTGTTTTTTTAAAAAACATTCTATGATGTAAACCATATTAAAGAGCAGATTGTGTATCGGTTGGATCTCCGTTTATTGCATAGTCATATTCCTGACTCCAGTCAAGACCTCTGAACTCTTTTGCACGGTCATCATTCTCAATAAATTCCATCAAAAGGTCGAGCATATCTTTTGACCATGTATTTTTGTCAATTTGCGCGGTGGTGAACTTGTTCTGACTTATCATTTCAAATCCGAACATATCCTTAACCTGTGTTTTAGCAGCACCGCCAACAACTTCTTCGACAAGATGAGAGGGAATAAAAAGAACGCCTCCACCTGCACCGAATACAACATCACCCGGCAGGCATACTGCATTTCCGATTCTTGTGGTGGTGTTGTAGGCAGTCATAATGAAATCCCTTATGGGTGTAGGATCTATTCCTCTGAAATAAACCTGAGTGTTTTCAACCTTTTTCATTTGCTCTGTGTCTCTCACGCCGCCCCATATAACTGCTCCGCCATTTTCGTTTTTGGTTTTGTTTTTAAGAGCAGTTGTAAGGTTTCCGCCAAGGAATGTACCTTTGTACACTTTGTCATACATATCAATAACAGGAACGTCATATTCCATAAGGTTGTCTATAACCCATTGATTGTATGTACCTGTTCTTCCTTCTGATCTTCCGATTTCTTTTGTTACTTCGTCAAGATCAGGTCTGTAAGGGCAATATGTTGCAGTAACCGCTCTTCCGATAAGTTTTCTGCCGTCATCATGAAGAGTTTTAAGTCTTCCTTCAAACTGACTTTCATAGCCTTTTACAAAAATTGGTTTCCACACTTCTTCAAGGGTAAGTGTTTTTAAAGCCTTAAGATACTTTTCGTCAACTTTCGGTCTTCCGTCGGGAAGTCTTTCGCCTTTCCATTGTGGAGTAAGTTTTATAATTTCTTCTCTAACATTAAAATTCATTTTCATAACCTCGGTTTCTTAATATTTTAAAGGCTCATTCCTCCGTCAATGAGGATTTCCGTTCCTGTAATATATCTTCCTTCCTCACAGCAAAGAAGAAGTACAGCAGGACTTATGTCTTTTGGCTCGCCGATAAATCCGCAGGGAATGGCATCAATAATCTTTTTTCTTGTTTCAGGATTATCCAAAACTTCCTTGTTTCTCAGAGTCGATATAACACCGGGAGCAACATTATTAATTGTTATTCCGTCAGGTGCAAAAATCGGAGCAAGATTTTTAACGAGTTTTGCCTGTGCCGCTTTTGTCACACCGTATAGCGAAAGTTCGGGGTGCTGATTGTATTGATTGACACTTCCTAACGTTACAATTCTTCCGAATTTCTTTTTTTGCATTCCCGGGTGATATTTTTTTATCAGATAATATGTAGCCTTAAGATTGCAGTTAAACTGTATGTCATATTCATCTTCCGAAAACTCATTCCACTTGTTTTTGTACTGGATTGACGCATTATGTACAAGAATATCAACATCACCCGTAGTCTGATACAATTTGTCAATTTCATCTTTTTCAAGAAGATTTACCATCACTGGCACAGAGTTTTCAATTTGTTCGCTTGCTCTTTTGCATTCATCCACACTTTTGACACCGGTGATATAAACTTTTGCTCCGCATTTTGCAAGAGTTTTTGCAATATCAAATCCGATTCCTCTTGTTGAACCGGTCACAACAGCAGTTTTTCCGCTCAAATCAAACATCTGTATCAACTCCACTCTCTGTCATTTGCCCATTCATCATCCCATTGATTTGTAGGTTCAAATACGCCGGGATACTTTTCGTGAATGTGTTCTCTTATGAGGTCTTCATTCAGTTCGTCAATTCCAAGACCGGGTTTGTTGGGAACATCAATAAATCCGTCTTTGAAAAGCGGATTGTCAATTCCGATTGCAAGGTCGTTCCACCAAGGAACATCAACAGAATGGAATTCTACTGCCAGAACATTCTGAATTGCAGCCGCTGTGTGAACTGCAGCCATGCACGCAACGGGACTTTCTGCCATATGTATTGCAAGTGCAACACCATATTTGTCGCACATATCACCAAGTTTCTTCATTTCAAGAGCACCGCCGACGGTCAGCATGTCAGGATGAATCACCGAAACGCCACCGCAGGATAAAAGCGGTTCGAAATTTTCAGCAAGGTAAATGTCTTCACCTGTACAAATCGGCACATTGCATGATTTTGCAATTTTTTCATAATGTTTCGTATACTGCCACGGTGCAACATCTTCCATCCAGGCAATGTTGTATTTTTCAAGTCTTCTTGCAAACATAATGCAATCTTCCAACGCAACGTGACCAAAATGGTCAATTGCAAGAGGTACTTCGTAACCTATAACATCTCGGACTTCTTTGACGTAGTTTTCAAGATAGTCCATTCCTTTTTGTGTAAGGTGTATTCCTGTTGCATGATGGGGGATAGTGAATATTTCGTAGTTTTTTCCGAGCATCAGTTCCCTGTCAATTGAACCTGACTGGTGATTGATTGCCTTCATATTATATTTTTTTATATCTTCCAAAAAACCGAGTGGTGCATTTAAACATCCCGGTTCATCAAGCATAAGTTCAATTCCAAGGTCCATTTTAAGAAACGTAAACCCTTGTTCCATTCTCTTTTTGAGTGCTTTGCCCATATCAGTTCCTGTGTGTTTGCCATCAACATCTGTGTCACAATACACTCTCACTTTGTCCCTGAATTTTCCGCCAAGCATCTGCCAAAGAGGCACTCCCCAAGCTTTTCCTGCAATGTCCCACATTGCAATTTCAAGTCCTGATACGCCGCCGCCCTGACGGGAAGGACCGCCAAACTGCTTAATGCGTCTGAAAATCTTGTCAACGTTACAGGGGTTTTCACCAATTAATCTTGACTTTAGCATCAATGCATATGTGGCACTTGAAGCATCTCTCACTTCGCCATATCCCACAATACCCTGATTTGTATAAACCTTGATAAGGGGACAGTGCTTTGGTGCACCGTTAAGATTTGCAACGCGTATGTCAGTAATTTTCAGGTCTGATGGTGATGAATTTGTGTTGACGTTTTGTGAAACTAAGTCTTTGATATTCATAAAAACCTCCGAATAAATCTGTTTTCGCTTAATATGACAGATAAAAATGATTGGTTTTTTATAAAAAACACAATATAAACTCAATCATTAAATCTTTACAGATTCAATTTTTTTCAGTATATCAGAGAAAATTACAACGGTCAATAATAGTGTTGAAATTCTTAAAAACAGTGTCGAAAAATTGATTGCGTTTTTGTGTGTGCAAATGTACAATTGTGCTGAGACAATATTGACTCAGGACTTGTTTTGGCGTATCATTAAATCAATATAAATTGAGGAGGATTTTATGTATATTTATCCTAAACCAAAATATGTCAAATATATTGACAAAGATTTTGAAGTAAAAAAAGAGATGTATCTTTTTTATGATGAATCATATGACAATGTTGATGGATTGAAATTCATCTCGGAACTCTGGCATAACTTTTCAGATTCTGAAAGTAACCTTATATTAAAAGAGACATCACTTCTCAAAAATACAGTTCTAATTTCTTCAGATGAAAATATATCTCTTCAAAACTGTGAATCAAACGAATGGGAATATGAAATTGCAATCAGCCCCGAAAAAGCAGTTCTTACATATGAATCTTCTGAAGGTCTTATTCACGCACTTGTAACACTTTTGCAGGAAATCGAATCGGAAGATGAAAATCACTTCATCGTGTGCGGCGAAATTAAAGACAGTCCATCAGTATCATTCAGGGGAATTCACCTTTGCGTTTTCCCGGAAACAACTCTTGAATTTTTGAAAAAAACAGTCAGACTTGCCGGCTTCTTAAAATACTCGCATATCATACTTGAATTCTGGGGAATGCTCAAATATGATGCTATGGAATCTCTTTCGTGGGATTTTGCATATACAAAAGATGAAATCAGACCAATAATCAAAGATGCAAATGCCCTTGGAATGAAAGTCATTCCAATGTTCAATCATCTTGGTCACGCAAGTCAGAGCCGTGCTATTCACGGAAGACACGTTGTTCTTGATCAGGCCCCTTCAAAATATTATCTTTTTGAGCCTGACGGATGGACATGGTGCATATCTAACCCTGAAACGAAAGAACTTTTGCGTAAAATAAGGAAAGAACTCATCGAACTTTGTGGAAATTCAGGATATTTTCACATTGGATGTGACGAAGCACAGTCCCTTGCAACCTGCAGAAAATGCCGTAGGCAAGATAAGACTGAACTTTTTACAAAATATCTTTCGGAGATTCAAGAAGAACTTTCATCTGACTCAATAAGATGCATCATGTGGGGAGATATGTTTCTGAAAAGTGGAGATTATCCTGAAAAATATGTAAGTCTCGGTGATGAAAAAACAAGCAAGGCAATTGAAAATATAAGCAGGGAATTCGTGATAGCAGACTGGCAGTACGAAGTGCTCGAAACACCTGTTGTTTCTGCAGATTATTTTAAAAGCAAAGGATTTGATGTTCTCCTCTCTCCGTTCTTTATCAATAAGAACATAGAAACTCTCGGAGAAAGTTCAAAAGAACATTTTGGCTACCTTGCAACAACATGGCACCTTTTGCACGAAAAATACAGCATGGTAATCAATGGAGCATATATGTCCTGGTGTGGTGAAATGAATAGTTTAAAAAGCAGACTTTCAAGTGTTGCTAACATCCTGAGAAAAATTGCTCCCTCAGGGGGAATTTTTGAAAAAGCAGGTTGGCATGAAAAAGAAGAAAGTGCAGTTGAAATATACTAATTCAGGAGGGTAATATGAAAGAAAAAACATTAGTAAGAGATAAGTTCTATTTTTTTGGAAGCAGAGCACATGATGATGATATCTACTTTGGCGTGCCCGGTAGAAACAGAACACATACATGGTCGAGAATATCACCTGCAGAAGGCGCTCATATGCTTGGCGTTCCAAACATGATTTTGGTATCATCAGACGGCGATCCTGTCCCTTTTTCAAGTGAGGCATATTGCTATATGGAAAGTTTCTGCCGCATGAAAAATGTTTTGTGGAGTGTTGTTGGTTCCTGTGGATTCAGAAGCATGAGAGAAGAAGAGTTCATTTGTGAACTTGCCGAAAAATATCCCAATGTCACAGGCGCATATATTGATGATATGTTTGTTGGTGATGATCTTTTCGGTGACGGAAAAACAGACAGCAGAGAAGAAGAGTTCACACAAAAAATTATTGACATAAGAAATAAACTCAATAAATCTTCAAGACCTCTTGAACTCTGGGCAACTTGCTACGTTAAAGACGTTGAAAAATTCAGCGCAAAAATGTATGATCCCATAGATGTTATTGCTGTATGGAATATGAACACAGATGATATAACAAAACTTGAAGAAGATATTCAGACCTACGAAAAACTTCTTCCTCAAAAGCGAAAAGTTCTCGGCATCTATCTCTATGACTACAAAAAAGGTGCATCTGTATCAAAAGAACTTATGGAAATTCAATGCGAAAAAGGTCTCAAGTGGCTCAAAGAAGGAAGAATTGAAGGAATGGTTTTCCTCACAAACTGCGTTATGGGCATAGGACTCGAAAGCGAATACTGGCTCAGAGACTGGATAGACAAAGTAGGGGATGAAGAACTTTAATTTTTCGGAGGTGTAAACATTATGGAAAAGAAAAAAATTACCGTTAAAGATAAAATGTGGCTTTTTGCAAGCCCGGCACACGATGACGATTTTGCCTTTGGTAAAGATGGATTCATATGGAGAAATATTTCCACCATCACACCAACTGAAGGTGCCGCAATGCTTGGACTAAAGAATATGCTTATGGTAACATCTGCACGCACAGGAAAACCTGTTCCATTTTCAGCCGATGCCTATGGCTATATGGAAAGTTTTTGCAGAATGGATAAAGTTTTGTGGTCAATAACAGGCTCCGGTGGATTCCGTCACGGGAACGAAGAAGAATTCATTTGCGATATTGCCGGAAAATATCCAAATGTTGTTGGTGGATTTCTTGATGATATGTTCGGCAAAGAAGAAACAAAAGAAGAAGACTGCATAAAAAGACTCAAAACAATCCGTGAAAAATTGGATCGTGCTCCAAGACCAATGGAGCTTTGGGCAACCTGCTATGTTAAGGATGCAAAAAAATATTCCGCCTCAATGTATGATCCCATTGACGTAATCACCGTGTGGAATATGAGAACCTCAGAAATTGTAAATCTTGAATCCAATTTCAAAGAATATGAAGAACTTCTTCCAGACAAAAGAAAAGTTCTTGGTATGTATATTTTTGATTATACAACAGGTCTCCCCGTTAGTCCTGAAATGATGGAGATGCAATGTGAAACGGGACTCAAATGGCTTAAAGAAGGAAGAATTGACGGTATAATCTTTTTAACAAACTGCCTTATGGGACTTTCTTTCCCGGGTGAATATTGGCTCAGAGACTGGCTTGATAAAGTTGGAGATCAGGAACTTTAAATTGGAGTTTAGCGGTGAGTTTGTTTTGCAAACTCACCGAATGAAATGTGCCTTTCGGCACATGAAATGGCTTCGCCATGAAATGACAACGCAGTTGT
>SVJK01000076.1 GCA_015069015.1 Oscillospiraceae bacterium | reverse complement strand
ATCCGTCGGATGGCTCCGCTCGACTTGCATGTGTTAGGCACGCCGCCAGCGTTCGTCCTGAGCCAGGATCAAACTCTCAATAAAAATTTAAATCAGAATTACATTCTGATTAAAGTTCTTTTGAAGTTTGTTAGCTCATAAAAACACTAACTTAATTTACTAAGTTAAAAAGCTTTCGCTTTAACTCAAATTCTCTTTTCGAGAACCTCTTATACTGTTCATTTTTCAAAGTTCAAACCGTCGCCCTTTTGCAAGCGACTTGATAAGTATACCACACAAAAAACGTCTTGTCAAGAACTTTTTTTAATTTTTTTAAAAAATTTTCTTGCACCAGTTTGTCCGTTTTTCGTGGTGCTTTATTAATATATCACAATCGGTATACGTTGTCAACACAAAATTTTATTTTTGGGCAATTTTTCCACATTATTGACAGTTTTCAAGGTCTATACTTAAACTATTCCACAATTCATACAAATTATTCAGTTCTTCTTCACATTTTTCGCTTTTTTCAAAGAGTTCTTTCACCCTTTCATAATCGGCTCCCGCAAGGGTGATTTCATCTTTTATCTGTGAAAGTTCACTTTCTGCCTGTTCGATTTTTTCTTCTGCCTGAGACAGTTTTTTTGTAAGGTTTTTTATATTTGCCTGTCTGCGTTTTTGTGTTTCGTAATCTTTTGCACTGTCAGATGATTTTTCTGTCTCTTTTGTTCCTTGGGCGAAATTGTTTTTATACTCAAGATAATCATCATAGTTACCATTATAGCATTTTATGCCGTCAGATGTCATTTCAAGTATTCTATCTGCGGTCTTATTAAGGAAGTATCTGTCATGGGAAACGAGTATGGCGGTTCCCTCAAAATCTTTTACAGCCACATCAAGTGCCTCTTTTGATGAAAGGTCAAGATGGTTTGTAGGTTCGTCAAGAAGAAGCGTGTTTGATCTTTCCATCATAATTACAAGCATCATAAGCCTTGCTCTTTCTCCGCCGGAAAGTTTTGAAACTTCTTTGAATACATCTTCATCCGTAAAAAGAACCGTCCCGAGAAGGGTTCTCACCTCTGATTCATCCATTCTGGGAAATCTGTCCCAGATTTCATTAAGCACAGTGCTTTTTTCATGAAGAAGCCTTTGCTGTTGGTCATAGAAACTGAGTTCGACATTTCTTCCAAATTCAAAGGAGCCTCCATAGGTGTTGTTTATTCCCACAAGAGTGTTTAAAAGTGTGGATTTTCCTATGCCGTTTGCACCGATTATGGCAACTTTTTCTCCGCGTTTAATGTCAAGATTGATATTTTTTGCAATGGTTTTTAAAATACCGCCTGCATTTACATTAAGTTCAAGATTTTCTGTTATAAGGACATCTTTATATGACGGATAGTCCATTTCAAATGTGAATCTGCACGCCTTATTCATAAGAACAGGTTTTTCCATAACCTCAATGCGGTCGATTGCCTTTTGTTTGCTTTTTGCCATTTTGGCGGTTGACGCTCTCACTTTGTTGCGATTAACGTAATCTTCAAGCCTTTTTATTTCTTCCTGTTGTTCTTCATAGTGCTTAAGTTCTGTTTCATAGTTCTTCTTTTTTTCATCAAGATATGCACTGTAGTTGCCGGGATATTTTGTTGATTTATTTCTTTCTATCTCATATATGGAATCGCAGATACTGTCAAGGAAATATCTGTCATGGGAAACCGCTATTATTATTCCCCTGTAAGATTTGAGGTATCCTTCAAGCCACTGCAATGTACGGAAATCAAGATGGTTTGTGGGCTCGTCCAATAAAAGCACACCGGGATTTTTCAAAAGTATTTTTGCAAAAGCAAATTTTGTCTTTTCGCCTCCGCTTAAAGTGTTTACTTTTGTAGTTTTAAGGTCAAAAGAATCAAATCCCATTCCGTTCATTACTGTGTTTATTCTCGTCTGAATTTCAAATCCGCCGCCGGATTCATATAACGCTGATACCCTTGAATATGCATCCATAACATTCTGATGCTCTTCCTCTCTGAGGGACCTATCGGACATTTTCAATTCAAGATTTCTCATTTCTTCTTCATATGATGTGAGATAAGAAAAAAGGCTCATTATATTTTCCCACATAGTGTCTGAAGTATCTTCCACAGCATTTTGCTTTAAGAATCCTATTTCGGAATCTTTGGGAGTGAATATGGAACCTGTGTCAAGACTGAGTTCCCCTGCAATTATGCGAAGAAGTGTTGTTTTTCCCGCACCGTTTGCACCGATTAGTCCAACCTTTTCGTTGTCGGCAATATTCATATTTATATTTTCCAGAATCACGTCCACCCCAAAACTTTTGGACAGTGAATTAATCTGCATCGGCAAAATAAACATCTCCTTTTGTCGGGTCTCTGTAGCAGGATGTCAGAACAATCACATTTTCACATCCATGCATTCTGAGAATTTTTGCACATTCATCCGCAGTTGAACCTGTGGTATATATGTCATCAACCAAAATAACGTTTTTGCCGTACACATCATATCTGAGGTTGAAATCCACCACCCCCGTGACCGATGCGTACCTCTTGGCATAGCCCATGGAACTCATGGGTTTTATGTTCTTTGTTTTTATGAGAAGATCAGGACAAAGTTCAAGAGAAAACTTTTCTGAAAGTTCCCTTGCTATGAGAAGAGACTGATTATATTCCCTGTCTCTCATATGGTGTATGGGAACAGGGCATATGATTTTATGGGTGTCAAGAAATTCTCTTCCTTCCACAATCTTTTCAATGGCTTTTGCAAAAGCATGGCTAAGATATTTGTAGGAATGAAATTTATAATCTATCATATATTTTCGCACATAATCCTCATAAGGAAGTGCACAGTTTACCTCCTCAAAATATCTGTCAGGCTCAATCACAACAGAAGAATTCATCAATACTCCCGCCTCACATTTACGGCATATTGCTTCTTTCTTCCCAAGGGAAATTATTTTGTTACATTTAATGCACTTTTTTGGCCAGAAAATATCATATATAACTTCCTTTACACGCCTCAGAATATCAATAGCCTGTATACTCATCCTTTAACTTCTCCATAAGTCCTGAATATCTATTATCTTCACGGTCATTATCTACCATTTTTTCCATAATACCCTCATCTCCAACAAGAACAACAAGTTCCTTTGCTCTTGTTATTCCCGTGTAAAAAAGATTTCGGTTAAGAAGCATTCCCGGTGCCGGGAACATCGGCATTATCACAACGGGGAACTCACTGCCCTGACTTTTGTGAACGGTGATACTGTAGGCAAGGCTCAGTTCCGAAAGATCAGAGAATCCGTATGTGACTTTTTTATCATCAAATATTACTGTCAGCGTGGAAAAATCCGTATTGATTTCGCTCACATATCCCACATCACCGTTAAATATTCCGCTTCCGAGATAATTACTTTCGGTGTTTGTCCATTCTATGTCATAGTTATTTTTAATCTGCATAACCTTGTCGCCTTCACGAAATATTGTGTCTCCATAAGTTTTTTCCCTCTTACGGACTGATGGCGGGTTTATAAGTTTTTGAAGAACTTTATTAAGATTATTCACTCCTGCGATTCCCTTTTTGGTTGGGGAAAGCACCTGAATATCAAAAGGTTCATAGCCATAGGTCTTTTTAAGTCTTGATATGCAAAGTTGGCATATATATTCGACGCCCTCTTCAGGCAGACGGCATCTTTTCATATAAAAGTCACTGTTTTCTGTATTACAAACGGGATATCTTCCCTGATTCACTTCGTGGGCATTATATACAATCATTCCCGAATCAGACTGGCGGAAAATATCGCTGAGTTTTATAACACTTACCACACTGCTGTCTATTATATCCTTTAAAACATTTCCCGGCCCAACAGACGGCAACTGATTTGAGTCTCCCACAAGAATCACCCTTGTTCCCGGTCTCACCGCATGAAGAAATGAATCCATAAGTACGATATCTACCATAGACATTTCGTCCACAATAATTACATCTGCATCTATCGGGTTGGTCTCATCAAACCCACAGTTGATCTCTTCACCCTCTGAAAAACTCACTTCCAGAAGGCGGTGAATTGTTTTTGCCTCCATACCACAAACCTGACTCATCCTCTTTGCTGCTCTGCCTGTCGGTGCAGTGAGGACAACTTTGAGTCTGACGGATTTCATTATGTCTATTATGGCATTTATGATGGTTGTTTTACCTGTTCCCGGACCTCCTGTTATTACCATTACGCTCTCTCTTGCGCAAAGCCTTATGGCAGACCGCTGAAGCGGTGCAAATTTCAGACCGCTTTTTATCTCGGCTATATCAATTTGTTTTTCTATATTATCAACGTCCGGTGCATATCTGGTTTTTGCAAGGCGGACAATCTTTTCAGACACATATTTTTCGTAATTATAATATTCAAAAAGATATATTGCATCATATTCTTTTCTTTTTTCCCTGACGAAAGTCATAATTTCACAAAGATAGTCCACGTGTCCCTTCATTGAATCAGGCAAAACGCCAAGAAGTTCACTTGCATATTGGATGAGAGTTTCTTCAGGAAGATAGGTGTGACCAAACTGTCTCATATATCCTAAAGTGTATATGAGACCTGCACATATTCTCTTTTGGCTGTCGGGTGAAATTGAATTTTTCTGTGCAATTTCATCTGCTTTTTTAAAACTTACGCCATAATCGGAATCGCAGAGGATGTATGGGTTATCCATTATCACTTCTTTTGAAAATATGCTGTGTTTTTTATATATTTTCATACACACATTTGAGGAAATCCCGAAATTCTGAAGAAAGATAAAAAGTTCTGATGTACCAAGTTGCGTGGCATAACTTTCGCCGATGCTTATTGCCTTATCTTTTGAAATACCTTTTATCTGTGAAAGTTTAATAGGCTCTTTTGCAATAACTTCAAGGCTTTTTTCGCCAAACCGTTCTATAATCTTTTGCGCTGTTGCCTTTCTGACACCTTTTAATATGCCTGATGAAAGATATTTATTGATTTCTTCAACACTTGTAGGCAGGCACTTTTCATACATCTCTGTTTTAAACTGCTGTCCGTAGGTCGGATGATTTGTCCACGAGCCTGTGAGGACAACCTTTTCTCCTTCACCTATTCCGAACATTGTTCCAACGGCAACAAAATTAAATTCAGGCGTTTCAATGGCTGCCACGGTGTAGCCATTTTCTTCATTTGAAAAGATTACTGTTTCTACGGTTCCGGTTATTTTTTCATATTCTGTCTGTGCCACAGGGCAGCCTCCTTTCTGTTACATATTTTGTGTGTATTCTTAGCCGTCGAAGTACTATCCGATGACTAAATAATATTTACTGTTGCTGTGTGAGGTCTGTGGTCAGACGCCACAATATCGGGGATTTGCGCCTGAAGAATTTCAATGTCGGGTGATACAAAAATATAATCTATTTTTCTTTCAGGAGAGTCAGACGGGAATGTGAAACTGTTCCCTTTGATGAACTCGCCTGCATCTTTCATTTTTTCATACAGAGGTTTCAGCACTTCATTATCGGGCTTCACATTGAAATCCCCCATAAGAAGACATTTTTCACCCGGAAAATTTTCAAGGACAGTATGCACCGCATTTTCCTGTTCATCAAAATTCAGTCCGAAATGGGTGACTAAAACTGTTATGCCGTTTTCAAGTTTTGCTTTCAAAAGACATCTTGTCTCATAGTAGTTTTCTCCTGACTTTATGGTAGGGTCCGGAATCATAATAGTTTCTGCGCTTATGATGGGGTATCTTGAAATAAGACCATTTCCGTAGGGATATTCCCCATTCACATCTATTGCCTTTGCAAAATAGCAGTGTTTCAGGCAGGTGAGTTGTGACAAAATCTCAACCTGGCTCACATTGTTTTCTCCAATACCTTTTCCGCGCATTTCATTTAAGCCGACAATATCTGCTTCACATTTATTTATGGTGTCTGCCATAAGATCATAATCAAAATCGCCGGTATAGAAATTCGAGCAATGCTGAGTGTTGAATGTCATTATTTTCATTTTTACCCCTCCGAAAATTTTGTTGTTAAATACAAAATACACCATTTTAATTATACACTTATTTTTCTCTTGTGTCAAACAAAAGAGGACACCAATTTTAAAGTGTCCTCTTTACACTATTTATGATTGCCACAATCATTGCAATAGTAAACGTTTATGTTGTTTTTCCTGCCGCATGACTTGCAAATCCAATATCCATCCTCTTCATTTCTTTCCTTCGCCATCTTCAACAATGAATATCCACTTTCGGCTTTATTTCCGCAAAAATCCTTTTTTTCTGCAGTGACATTTTGCGTATCCGCATTCTTAAAATTTCCTTTTGCTTCCTTATAAAGGGCAATATTCGATGTAATATTAGTATTTTGGACAATCGTAGCAAGAGAAGCAATCAATAATGCCAGCATATGATATGCACAATACTCAAGGAATACATATATTCCCCATTTAAATATATGTACAGCAACCGATGTAAATACAATTACTTCATCATAATACTCCTCAGCCATCTGTAGTATTTGTATAACCACTGTAGTTAATCCAATTGCTATCAGAACAAATGCCATTTTCTTTCCCCATAACTCTACTCTTTCAGCCCATGTCCATAAATTATAGGAAATCTCATCAGTCACATAACATTCTTCTAACGTATCCGGAACTTTTTTCTTTGAATCAAACACACCAATACCTCCTATTAAATCAATATATTTATATTGTATCCGGCACATAAAGTAGCCATCTTCCCTCCTCCCTTTACTATAAATTAAAAAATGCGCCCCGTAAGAGACGCACTAAAAAGTGAATCTCCCATTGTTGTCACACAATCACTCTTCCTATCTATAGGTATAAGCAAAAGAGAGAAACACCTTTTATCAAGGTATGGTTTCCCTATAGATAGAAATATATACAATTGTGTGACACATAAATTATAACAATTATGTCGAATTTTGTCAACATATAAAGCATCTTATTTCTATCACTGTGATTTTAAATATATAAAAATACAATCGGAGGTGTATCTGTTTATCATCCAAAAAGTTCTCTCAAATGTTTCTTATCACCCTCACAAGATTATACTTATTTTCGTGCAAAAAAAATCAGCCATTGCAAAGCAATGGCTGATTTGAAATTTAATATTAAATTAAATTATTTAATGATTGTGGAAACAACGCCGGAACCTACAGTTCTGCCACCTTCACGGATAGCGAATCTGAGACCTTCTTCGATAGCGATAGGAGTGATAAGTTCAACTTCCATTGTTACGTTATCTCCGGGCATGCACATTTCAACACCTTCGGGGAGTTTGATTACGCCTGTAACGTCAGTTGTTCTGAAGAAGAACTGAGGTCTGTAGTTATTGAAGAAAGGTGTGTGACGTCCACCTTCATCTTTGGTAAGAACGTAAACTTCGCCTTTGAATACTGTGTGGGGGTTGATGGAACCGGGTTTAGCAAGAACCTGTCCTCTTTCGATTTCGTTTCTCTGAACACCTCTGAGAAGTGCACCAACGTTATCACCAGCCTGAGCATCGTCGAGCTGTTTTCTGAACATTTCGAGACCTGTGATAACAACTTTTCTGCTTTCGTCTGTGAGACCAACGATTTCTACTTCATCACCAACGTGAGCAACACCTCTTTCAA
>SVJK01000007.1 GCA_015069015.1 Oscillospiraceae bacterium | reverse complement strand
CTCTCACTGACTTCGATAGCAGAGTAACTGTTGATGTTGACTTTTTGCTTCGTAAAATTCCAAACACACCTGAACAATTAAAAGAGATTCTTGAAAAAATTATAGCGGTAGATACCGGCAATGACTTCGTAACTTTTGAAATTAAAGATATTGCTCCTATTGCTGTTGCAAAGAAGTATGCAGGTATCGGTGCATCAATAATTGCTCGAATTAAGAACACAAAAACACCGTTTAGCATTGATTTCGGTGTTGGAGATATAATCGTACCAAAGCAGGAAAAACGAAAGATACCAACTCAGCTTTCAGATTTTGATGCACCGATGGTAAACACATACTCTATTGAAACAACCGTTGCAGAGAAAATAGATGCAATTCTTAGCTTGATGGAATTTTCAAGCAGAATGAAAGACTATTATGATATTTATTATCTTGCAAACAAATTTGATTTTGATGGTGCAACATTAACCGAAGCACTTAAAAAGACTTTTGAAAACAGAAAGCACAACTTCACCATAGAACAGTTTAAACAAATGCTTGAATTTGATTCTGATGATGCTATGCAGAAAAAGTGGAAGGCTTTTATCAAAAAGATTAACATCAAGACAAATGATTTTAAAATAGTGTTAAAAACGATAAAAGCATTCCTGTCAGAGCCGTTTAGTGCTGCGTTAGAAAACAAAAAGTATAGTGGTCAGTGGCTATCAAGCGAAAACAAATGGAAATAGAGAAGAATATGCAATCTAAATTACAGCAGATCTAAGATAGGAGAAATCATGAAGATTACTAAATTTGAAATTAATCATTTTAGAGCATTAGAAAAATTTGTTTTATCAATAGAGGAGGATTTGTCTGTTATTATTGGTAAAAATAATACCGGCAAAACATCATTGCTTAGTATTTTAGACCGATTTTTAAGCGAATCTAAATCTTCGTTTGAATTTCATGATTTTAATAAGAAATACCTTGCAAGAAAATTCCCGTTTAATCAAGACAAAATTCTGTCTGTAGAAGAATATGAACCATTTTATATTTCGTTAAATATCTACATTGAATATAATGAAACGGATTATATAGGGAATTTATCTAAGCTATTTATGTCTTTAGATCCAAAAGAGAAGACTGTAATTATTAGATTTGAATATGTAATGACATATGAGTTATACCTAAGTGCAGCAAAAGATTATGCTGTATACTGTAGCAAAGCAGGTAAAAAGAAGCGTACCATACGTGAATATGTAGAGAAGAACCATTCGAAATATTTCAAACAAGTCATCAAAAGTGTTAATCCAGCTGATACAAATGAATATGTTGAAATTAAAGAAAAAAGCGATATTCAGCGAATTATTAACTTTAAATACATCAAGGCTATTCGTGACGTAAGTAATTTAGATGAAGCAAAAGCTAAAAGTCAGACCTTATCTAAATTGGCTGTTAAATATTGCGAAGCAAGACGTCAGGAAACACTCGATGAAAGTTTGATAGACGATGTGTTAAAAGAATCAGATGTCAAGTTAGACAAAAGTTATAAGAAAATCTTTAAAGATGTAATAACAGACATTGAACGCTTTTCCTATGGAAAAGGAGAGGCGAAATTATCGGTTAAATCCATGCTCAGAGCATCTACTTTGATAAAAGAAAATGCAAATGTAGTATACAGCAAAGAAACTGAATTTCTGCCGGAAGAGTATAATGGATTAGGATATATGAATCTTTTTGCAATGATTTTCTACATAAATATTCAAATTGATGAATTTAGAAAGATTACAAAGAGCAATCAGGTTCCATCGGATATAAATTTACTATATATTGAAGAACCGGAAGCCCACACTCATCCACAGATGCAGTATGTTTTTATTAAAAACATCCAAGCTAAATTGCAGGAGGGACGTAAAGGTAAAGAAGGAGAAGATGAAATTAATCTCCAAATGATTTTATCGTCCCATTCCTCCCATATTGTTTCTCAAAGTAATTTTGAAAAGATCAAATTCTTTTATCGAGAAAACGATGCAATCTATTCAAAAAACTTATCTGATTTAGAAACTGAAATGATGGATTCTGCTGATAATGGCGAAAACCGCTTTAGATTTTTAAAGCAATATTTAACGTTGGAACGTTCCGAGTTGTTTTTTGCAGACAAAGTTGTTTTTGTTGAAGGTGATACAGAAAGAATATTAATAAATGCAATGATGCAGAAAACAGATATAGATAACAAAGATATTGACGGATATGTGCCCTTAATGTCGCAGAATATCTCTGTTGTTGAAGTTGGTGCATATTCCCATGTTTTTGACGAATTTATCAGTTATTTAGGGATAAAAGCGTTGATTATAACAGATATTGATTCAACAAAAGGAAAAGTCGCTTCAAATGGAATAACATATTATGAAGCCTGCAAGGTGTCTTCAGGCGAAGCAACCAGTAATGCTTCGTTAAAGCATTACTTTAACAATATTCCTTTTGATGAATTAAAAACATTAAAAAAATCAGAGAAAACATTAACAAAAAACACCGAGGGTAAATGGGTATCCGATTCAAATGGCATGCTAAGAATTGCCTATCAAACAATGCAAAATCGATATCACGCTAGAAGTTTTGAAGATGCCTTTATTAATTGCAACTATGAATTTATTAAGCAGCACAAGAATGATTTTAAAGGATTGAAAAATAGAGGTAAAATCAAAGATGGTAAGGTGTCATACTACGATATAGCGGCTAATTGCATTGATAAGAAGAGTGCTTTTGCTACGGACATTTTGTATTTCAGTAATAACGATTATTCTAATTGGATAATACCCGAATACATTAAGGAGGGATTGGAATGGCTGGCAAAATAAATCCTCACCTTGATAAAATTTACGAAAAGATTGATGGTCATAAAAATTTTGTAGTTAACGGCGGTGCCGGTAGTGGCAAAACATATGCACTGATTCAATCTTTACAGCATATATTTTCTAACAATCCTAAAGCTAGGGTTGCGTGTATCACTTATACAAACGTAGCGGTTAATGAAATCAGAGAAAGAGTTCCCTTTGAAGGATTATTCGTAGATACTATACACAACTTTGTTTGGGAACTAATTAGGAATTATAAAAATAACCTATCTTCTGCCATTGTCGAATTAGTATCTGCAGAAAAAGAAACTAGAGGTACTGGTATTAGATATTCAGGCGAACAGGATATTACATATGATACCTATCATCCTGAAACTATCGAATATAAGGAGTATTTGAAAGTAGAAGATGGAGTTATTTCTCACGATGAAGTATTGAAATTAGGGCATTTTTTGTTTTCAAAATATCCGTTGATAAATAAAATTTTAGCGGATAAGTATGATTATATTTTCGTGGATGAATATCAAGATACTAGTAATTTGATAATTTCCTTGTTATTGGAAACTTTTATTAGTCACAACCCTAAAACACTAATTGGATTGTTTGGGGATCCAATGCAATCAATATATGGAACTGGTATCGGAGATGTCAGAAAATATATTATCGATGGTATACTAGATGAGGTTGTAATCGAAGGAAATCGTCGTTGCTCCAAAAAAGTAATAAACCTTTTAAACAAAATAAGAACAGATATTACTCAAACACCAGAAAATTTAAATTTGGAAGGCAATGCGATTTTTCTCTACTCAAATAACAGCACGGATATTGACGTTGTAAAACAACATTCTGCATTTAAAGATTGGGATTTTAATGATTCTGAAAACACAAAAGAATTATATTTGACACATCGTTTAATATCACACAGGTACAATTTTCAATCATTTATGTCTGTCTATACAAATACAGACCGAATTTTAGGAGATTCTCCCGATAAACTGATTTCTCATTTGTTAAAACTCCAAGAAATGATCCGATTGTATCAAATGAAGAAATATTATGAATTTATAAAAGCAACCGATTACAAGATATTTCATCACAAAGACAAGCAGGAGCTTTATGCAAAAATCCAAACGCTTTCTGAAATGAAAGATTCTACAATTAAGGAAATAGTTCAATTTGCACATGATTCAAAAATTTGTCTTATTGATGATAAACTCAAACAATTTGCTATTGATCACGAAGAAATCTACACCCAAGTTATGAGTATTAAATATGGCGAACTTGTTAATCTGTATGAATACATTAACAAACATTCTCCATATTCTACACAACACGGCATTAAAGGTGCTGAATTCGATGATGTGTTTGTAATACTGGATAATGGAAATTGGAACAATTATAATTATGAACAATTACTCGGAACAGTGCGAAACCCCAAAATATATGCCCGAACCCACAAGCTGTTTTATGTCAGTTGTTCTAGAGCCAAGAGGAATTTGGTCGTTTATTGCCCTAACTTTAAGGAAAGCATGAGAGCGAAGACCGAAGAATGGTTTGGCAAAGAGAATATGATTATGATACAATAAAATACAAATTTATGTTCTATGCTGTACGTATATATTTTCTAAAACAATAAGGATAGAGTGGAACTACTCGCTCTATCCTTATTTTATAGTTATTTACTTTCTAAAATCAGTTTTCTTGCAAGTATAAATAAGCTATTGTCTATCGGCGGAATATCTCTCGAAAGAGGATCTTTCATATATTCAACATCGGGATTAAAGTCAGGTTTTACAGATTGATAAATTCTGTTTCGTGCATTAAACTCCGCTTCTGCATAAGTGATTTTGCCGGATTTATAATCTTCAATTACTGGACCGATAATAGTTCTGACTTTTTCAAGATTATTTGCATAAAACGCAGGTCGAAGATACATATCCCGGTACTGCCATATTGCACAGTTCGCTATATCGACAAGTTCACCATAGCTATAACCATTTGTTTGTCCTTTAATAAAGGCATCGAAGAATATACGATTCGATTTTGCTCTTGCATCGGAATATCCTAAACCGTTCTGCACCTCGGTTAAAACATCTCCGATACAACTTTCAACAAAAACGATTGCTTCGCTTGATGCATTGCAGGGTGCCGATTCTCTCGGCACCTCTGCAGCACTTACAGAAAAAGAACTTATTAAAACTGATACGATTGATATGATGGATATGATTGATTTCTTCATTATAAAATACCTCCGCTATAATTTAATCTTTCAGAATGCTGCTGTCAGAAAACAAACTGTCGCACATCATCATAACTCCAAGTCTGAATCCTATTTTAAAATTTTCAACCCCGCTTGTAGCACTAATTTCATCACTTGCATTTACAAGGTCATTAAAGAGCTTTAAGTTTTCGCCGTTTAATTCTTTTGTCAGTTTGCTTTCAATGTCAGAAAAAGTCTTTAAAGATTTTTCGTATGGTAACTTTTTTCTGTTTCGACTTTCATTTGGATTGATGTTACTATAATATAATTCGTCAAGAAAACTCATCTTCGTACCTCCATAGAACATACAAACTCTCGTAATACAATTTCTTCTGCGGAATGTTTTATGCCATTCATTGCAGCAACCCAAGTCATTTGGTCTTTTGCTTTTAGTTCTTCGGTGATACCTTGTTTGACCGCCATATCTTTAACAAGCTTATCAACCATTTCTCTTGAGGTTGTGTCAATCTCTTCGAGATAAGCAAGCCAAGTTCCGTTGAGCATCTTCATTGAGTAAATGCAAGGTCTGTTTTCTTTAATAAATATTGAGTGTAGCCTGCCGTACTTTCCAATGTTGAATTTTCCTTCGGGTGCTTTCAGATTGGGTATGTAGTAATCACCATCCCTTACATACTCAATTCCGTTTTCAATAATCTCTTCTTTCATAGCTTTACGCCTCCTTCAAATTTGATATCTTTATTTTATCAGAAGGCATTTACTTTGACGAATGTGCGGATAAAAAAGTATAAGAAAAAGAGATAAAACCTTTTACAGTCTTATCTCTTTCATCTTGACCTCGCAATGCTCGTTATACTATTTTCGGTAACTGTCCTTAACAGTACACTGCATTCACCCTCGATTTTTAAGTGAGACTTTTTTACAGTCCTGTTGTATTGTCGTTCAAATATTTAAGAGATAGTTTTTTGTGTTATGAAAGTTCAATAAGACCGTAGTTTCCGTCTTTTCTTTTGTATACAACTTCTTTATCCATAGTCTCTGAGTTATTGAAGATGTAGAACTCGTGACCTAAAAGATTCATCTGAAGAATCGCTTCATCAACGCTCATGGGCTTGTTTTCATATTTTTTCACTTTAACAACCTTGAATTCTTCCTCTTCATCTATTGGGACAAATTCTGTATCATCTGAAAACGCACCGGATTTAAGCCTTTTTTCAAGTTTTGTTTTCTGTTTTCTTATCTGACGTTCCAGCACATCAACAACCTTGTCAATTGCGGCATACATATCTGTATCTCGGATTTCTGCTCTGAAAATCATACCTTCGTGATAGATTGTGACTTCTACAATGTGGTCATCTTTTTGCACAGAGAGTGTTACCTGCACGTTGGCATCATCAGAGAAAAATCTTCCGAGTTTTGAGATTTTTTTCTCAACATAACTTCTGAGACCGTCTGTTACATTAATTTTTCTTCCTGTAGTTGTAATTTTCATAAAATCAGCTCCTTGCAATGT
Source organism: Oscillospiraceae bacterium (assembly GCA_015069015.1). Lineage (GTDB taxonomy): Bacteria > Bacillota > Clostridia > UMGS1810 > UMGS1810 > RGIG1828. The sequence continues at coordinate 48,634 of SVJK01000007.1, read as the reverse complement.
ATTTATAAAACGCCATCGGCGGATTATAAGAAAGTATTCATGTTTCGTTTATTATTTTAAGAATTTCATGTTCAAGTTCTCCTTAAAATTCATTCTCATTTTTGCTAATTGAATCCAAGGTGGTATATCCGCATACATGCACCTCGATTTTGATGTCTGTATACAAAACCGACATTTTCATATCCTGGAAAACAGAAGTATGATTCTCTTTTGCTGTTTTTATATAACTCATTAAACATTTCTTATATTTATTTTAGCATAAAACAGAAAAAACTACAATAGTTTTTGCAATAATTTTTATGTTGATTTTATGTAATATATATAGTATAATATAAGAGTTGGGATATATGATGATATATACATATGTTCTTAAAATACCAAAAGGAGTTTTATTATGGATTATCGCGAAAACTACAAAAGATGGCTTACAAATGATTCTGTAGATGAAAACACAAAATCAGAACTTATTTCCATTTCAGATGATGACAATGAAATTAAAGAACGTTTTCATAAAGACCTTGAATTTGGAACTGGCGGACTTCGTGGCATTATCGGTGCAGGCAGCAACAGAATGAACATATACACTGTACGCCGTGCAACACAGGGACTTTGTGAGGATATAAAAAAGAGTGGACAAAAGGCGATAGAATCTGGTGTTGTCATTGCCTATGACAGCAGACATAAGTCATACGATTTTGCTCTGGAAAGTGCAAAAGTTATTGCAGCAAACGGAATCAAGGCATATCTTTTTGATGAACTCAGACCAACACCAGAACTCTCTTTTGCAGTAAGACACCTTGGATGTGCAAGAGGAATTGTAATAACTGCAAGTCACAATCCGAAACAGTATAACGGCTATAAGGCATATGGTGAAGATGGGGGACAACTTCCGCCAAAATCAACCGATTATGTGATTTCAATCATAAACAAAACAGACATATTTGATGATGTGAAAGTAATTTCCGAAGATGAAGCGAAAGCAAAAGGACTTCTTAAAATCATCGGAAAAGAAATTGATGATGCATATCTTGAAAATGTAAAAAAACAGTCGATTAATTCAGAAAACATAAAAAAACTCGGCGACAGTTTTTCAGTCATATATTCTCCCTTCCACGGAACAGGAAACAAACCTGTCAGAAGAATTCTTGACATGATAGGTGTGAAAAATGTCAGAGTCGTAAAAGAGCAGGAACTTCCCGATCCTGATTTCAGCACCGTAAAATCACCCAACCCCGAGGAAAAAGCAGGATTTTCATATGCTATAGAAATGGCAAAAAAAGAAAGTGCCGATCTTATTTTTGCAACAGATCCCGATGCAGACAGAATAGGAGTTATAGTAACCAATTCAGAAGGTGAATTTTTCACACTCACCGGAAATCAGGTGGGCGTACTTCTTACAGAGTTTATCCTGAGAAACAAAAAGATGAATGGAACACTTTCTGACAAGGGTGCAATCATAAAAACAATTGTCACAACATCAATGGTTTATCCGATAGCAAAAGACTACGGCGTAAATGTTCATGATGTTCTGACCGGATTCAAATATATCGGAGAACTCATAAAAGATTTTGAAGAAAATGATTTCTACAACGAGTTTCTTCTGGGTTTTGAAGAAAGTTACGGTTATCTTTCAGGAACATATGCAAGAGATAAAGATGCTGTTGTTGCCGCAATGCTCATAGCCGAGATGGCTGCCGACTATAAATTACGTGGTATGACCTTGTATGACGGCCTTTGCTCACTGTATGAAAAATACGGTTATTATCTTGAAGCAACCAAATCTCTCACATTTGAAGGAATCGAGGGTGCAGATAAAATAAAGGCAATCATGAAAAAATTCCGTGAAAACCCTCCAAAAGAATTTGCAGGTATGAAGGTAACAAGAGTGTGGGATGTGAAAAACTCTCAGATTACCGATGTAATAACAGGAAAAGTATCACAGCTCAATCTCCCTTCATCAGACGTTTTCAGATATGACCTTGAAAACGACTCATGGTTTGCTGTAAGACCTTCGGGCACAGAGCCTAAAATCAAGTTCTATTTTGGAGTTTGTGAGAATTCTTATGCAAAAGCAGAGTCGAAAATAGAAGATTGTATGGAAGAAATATCCAAAATTTTATAAATTCGGAAAAACTTTAAAAAAATACTTGCAATATCATAATTTTTGTGATACAATATTTTAGGTTTAATACGAAAGAGTTATTTTTATCCGTTGAAAGAGGTGAACATACAATGAAAGAAGCAATTCATCCCGATTACAAGCCCACTACAATCAAATGTGCTTGCGGTGCAACTTTTGAAACAGGCTCTACAAAAGAGAACATTACAGTTGAAATATGTTCAAACTGCCATCCCTTCTACACAGGTAAGCAGAAACTTGTAGATACAGGCGGTAGAGTTGAGAAGTTCAGAAAGAGATTCGGAATGGACAAATAATCCCGCATTTAAACCCCTTCACGAGAAGGGGTTTTTTGGTGTTTGAATAGTAAATTTGCTAAGAGGTTATAGATATGTCACAAAGAGAAAATTTAAGAAATATAGCCATAATTGCTCACGTTGACCACGGAAAAACAACTTTGGTTGACGGAATGCTCCGCCAAAGCGGAATTTTTCGTGAAAATCAACAGGTTGACGAAAGAGTTATGGACAATAATGATCTTGAAAAGGAAAGAGGAATCACCATCCTTTCCAAAAATACATCTATGAAATATAAAGATGTGAGAATAAATATAGTTGACACTCCCGGACACGCAGATTTCGGTGGTGAGGTTGAACGTGTCCTGAAAATGGTTGACGGTGTTCTCATTCTTGTTGATAGTTTTGAAGGCTGTATGCCTCAGACACGTTTCGTTCTGAAAAAAGCCCTCGGACTCAATCTCAAACCCATAATTGTTGTAAACAAAATTGACAGACCAAACGCAAGACCATATGAGGTTGTTGATGAAGTTCTCGAACTATTTCTTGAACTTGAGGCAACAGATGATCAGTTTAATTCACCTGTTGTATATGCATCGGGAAGAGACGGATATGCAACACTTGATCCCGAATCTCCGGGTGATGATCTCAAACCTTTGCTCGATATGATAATAAATCATGTTCCTGCACCAAAAGGCGACGAAAATGCACCTCTTCAACTTTTGATTTCCAACATTGATTATGATGAATATGTCGGTCCCATTGCAGTTGGCAGAGTTGAAAGAGGAACTGCTCATGTGGGACAAAGCGCAGTAATATGCAAAAAAGACGGGACAACTCAGAATATAAAACTTACAAAGATGTTTATGTATGACGGCTTAAAAAGGGTAGAAGCCGAAAGTGCAACAATAGGGGACATAGTTCAGGTTTCAGGTGTTGCTGATGTTAAAATAGGAGAAACCATCTGCGCTCCCGATTGCCTCGAACCTCTTCCTTTCATAGATATTGACGAACCCACAATTTCAATGAATTTCAGCGTCAACAACAGCCCCTTTGCGGGAAGAGAAGGCGAATTTGTTACAAGCCGCCATTTAAGAGAAAGACTCTTCAAAGAGATGGCTACAAACGTAAGTCTTAAAGTTGAAGAAACCGATTCTGCAGAAACCTTCAAGGTGTCAGGCAGAGGTGAACTTCATCTTTCAATCCTGATTGAAACGATGAGAAGACAGGGATTTGAATTTCAGGTTTCAAAACCGCAAGTAATCAACAAGGTTGTTGACGGGGTGGTAATGGAACCGATGGAACTTTTGGTGGTAGATGTTCCCGATGAATATACCGGGGCAGTAATTCAGACTCTCAGCGAAAGAAAAGCACAGATGCTTAATATGCATACGGGTGATTCGGGATTTACAAGAGTTGAATTTAATATCCCATCAAGAAGTCTTATAGGCTATCGCTCACAACTTCTCACAGACACAAGGGGAAACGGAGTCATGAACTCTATTTTGAACGGATACGAAGAGTTTAAAGGCGAAATTCCTGTCCGTCAGCGTGGTTCTCTTGTTGCTTTTGAAGATGGCGAAACCGTAACTTACGGACTTTTCAATGCTCAGGAAAGAGGAAACCTTTTTGTCGGTCCCGGTGAAAAGGTATATATGGGTATGGTTGTTGGTGAAAACAATCGCGGAGGGGATATAGACGTTAATGTATGCAAAAAGAAACACGTTACCAATATGCGTGCATCGGGTTCTGACGAGGCTCTGCGTCTTGTTCCGCCAATTATAATGTCTTTGGAAAACTGCATTGAGTTTCTTGCTGATGATGAACTTCTGGAAGTAACTCCCACAAGTCTCAGAATCCGCAAACAGATTCTTGATAAAACTCTTCGTGCAAAATTCAATTCCAGAAAATAAGCAGTGGCGTAAAAACACACACCCAAAACAGATTCGGATTAAGCCTTGCGAGAGCGACAAGTTGAAAGTGTGCAAATTTATCAAGTTTAAGGCGGTGATTTTATGGTGAGTTTCGGAAATGACTGGGATGATATTCTTAAAGAGGAATTTGAACAGCCTTACTATCTGAAACTTCGTCAGTTTTTGAAAAATGAATATTCCACCAAAGTTATATATCCGTCAATGTATGACATATATAACGCATTCAAATTTACAGATTATAATGGCGTAAAAGTTGTCATTCTCGGTCAGGACCCCTATCACGGCGAGGGTGAGGCTCACGGGCTTTCGTTTTCGGTAAAACCCGGAATTGCAATTCCGCCATCTCTTAGGAATATTTATAAGGAACTTCACGACAGCCTTGGGTGCTATATACCCAATAACGGTTACCTTGAAAAATGGGCAAAGCAGGGTGTGCTTCTTTTGAACACTGCTCTCACAGTTCAGAAAGATATGGCAAATTCCCATAGGGGAATAGGGTGGGAAATATTTACCGACAAGGTCATAAAACTTTTGAACGAGAGAGAAAAACCTGTAATTTTTATGCTTTGGGGAAATAACGCAAAATCAAAACTGCCATATATTGACACTACAAAACATAAAGTTCTTTTAAGTGTTCATCCAAGCCCCCTTTCTGCATCAAGAGGTTTTTTCGGATGCGGACACTTTAAATATGCAAATGAATTTTTAGAGTCTATGGGAGAGACGCCTGTTGACTGGCAAATTGAAAATATATAAAAAAACCCGCTGAATAAAATTTTAATCGACTTTATTTAGCGGGTATTTTTTTGTGTAAAAAGAGTGATATACTCCAATTTATATCACAAACTCTATTAACGTTCTCACACAGTATTTTAACTTTTTGAATATATTAGCTATGGGAGGGAATATAATGAACTATATATTGGTAGTTTTCGCCTCTGTTACAACTGCAAACCGTCTAAAGAGTCTCATCCGTAAAAAATACGGCATAGAATCAACTCTTATTCAGACTCCCAAAGCCATTGGGGTAAAAGGATGCAGTTATGCTCTCAAAATGGAAGAAAAATACGTGGATACAGTGTGGCAAGTTGTCACAGATTCGGGCGTTTCATCCAAAGGGATATACACAGAGGGAAATTATTTTAAAATAAGATAGGGGAAAAAATATGATATATCTTGATAATGCAGCAACAACATGGCCAAAACCCGAAAGTGTATACAGAGCAGTATATGACTGTATGAAATACTTTGGTGCAAACCCGGGCAGAAGTGGTCACAAAATGGCAATAAAAGCTGCACAGGAGATTTATGAATGTAGAGAACTTGTAGCGGAATTCTTTTCTCTTTCGAACGCAGAAAATGTAATTTTTACACAAAATGCTACTCAGGGATTAAATATTGTTATAAAAGGCATACTTAATCCCGGCGATCACATTATATGCACTGCTATGGACCATAATTCAATACTGCGCACAGTATATTCAATGCATGAAGATATCGAATATACTATAGTTGATGCGGATAAATATGGTCAGATAGATGTATCATACCTTGAAACTTTAGTAAAGCCAAATACAAAGCTTATTGCAATGACTCATGTGTCAAATGTCTGCGGCACCGTACTACCCGTAAAAGAGGTGTCGCAGATATGCAAAAAACATAATATTTTATTTTTACTTGATGCATCTCAAAGCGCAGGAATTCTGGATATTGATATGAGAAGAGATAACATAGACTATCTATGCGCACCGGGACATAAATCTCTCTACGGTCCGATGGGAACGGGAGTTCTTTTGATTAATTCGCCCATTATTCCCAAACCAATTTATGTTGGGGGAACAGGAAGTAATTCCGCCAGTCTTTCACAACCGGACATTCTGCCTGACCGGCTTGAGTCGGGTACTTTGAATCTTCCCGGTATTAGCGGACTTTATAAAGGAATAGAGTTTGTAACGCAAATAGGAACAGAAAACATTTTGCGTTCAGAAAAAGAAATGACATCTTTCCTTATTGACGGTCTTTCCGAAATGAAAAATTTTAAAATTTCAGGACTTGGAAAAAACGAAAATAGAACAGGGGTTGTATCTTTTTATCACACAAAAAAAGACTGCGTTGAAATTGCTGAATATCTGAACTTAGAATATGACATTGCCATTCGTTCAATGTATCACTGCGCGTATCTTGCTCACAAAGCTCTCGGAACTGACGGGACGGGAACTGTTCGTGCAAGCATTGGATATTTTAATAAGTTGTCTGATATAAAAACTCTTTTGTATGCACTTGAAAAAATAGACTGATGAATAGATATATTGACTCTTGTTTGTATAAGTGGTAAAATTCAATTGTATTAAAAAACGATGGAGAATAAACATGAAAATAAACATTATTTGCGTAGGAAAGCTTAAAGAAAAATATCTTAAAGATGCAATAGATGAATACTCCAAGCGTCTTAAGAGGTTTTGTACATTTTCAATAATAGAACTTCCTGATGAAAAAATCGGAGATAATCCGTCAGATGCAGAAGAAAAAAAGGTGTTGAAAACAGAAGGTGAAAAAATATTAAAATCAATACAGAGTGATGATTATGTTTTTGCCCTTTGCGTTGAAGGAAAAGAAATTTCAAGTGAGAGATTTGCAAAAGAACTTTCAAATCTTATGGTTTCAGGAAAAAGTACGGTAGATTTTGTTATTGGAGGATCTCTCGGCCTCGACGATGAAGTGAAAAACAGAAGTGATTACAAACTCAGCTTTTCGCCAATGACTTTTCCTCACCAGCTTATGAGAGTAATACTTTCTGAACAAATATACAGATGCTTTAAAATTAATGCAAATGAAAAATATCATAAGTAGATGAGCAAATTACATTGATAGTCAAAACCTTTCCGCCGTGATATTTTGTGAAGACATCAGCATATATGTTTTATGTAAACCAACAAACATTAAATCCGGTGTTATCTTTTTGAAAATCCACAATTTATATTGTATTATTATAGCAGGTAATACGTGGTTATGCACATATTTATCCACTTTATCAACATTTTGGCGGATTGTCTGATTGGCTAAAAATGTAAACCAATGTTGGTTTTAATTGGGATAAAAATATATGTGCATAATTAATTTGTATGAAATTGGCAAAAAGATGTTCAGAAAATAAATAAGTTTATGTACGCTAAGTATTGATTTTTTTTGATGTAAAGTGTATAATAACATCATAGACATTTGAAAGGAGATGTAGATATGGCATCTGTAACAAAAGATACAATCATTATGGACGTGCTTAGAATGGATGAGGGCACAGCACCTTTCTTTCTTGAAATCGGAATGCACTGCCTCGGTTGTCCTTCAGCAAGCGGTGAAAGCATTGAACAGGCGTGTGCAGTGCACGGCGTAGATGCTGATGAACTTGTTGAGAAACTCAACGAATATCTTGCAGATAAATAAGAACTTAAAAGAATGTGAAACATCCCACAATTTTGAAGTGATTGTTTTACATTCTTTTTTTGTGCTTTAAACTGTTTTTACAATCAGAAAACGGTGCAATGCAAACATGATTTTGCCGATAAATAAGATGTTGATTTTAGTCCGTTATTAATATATAATATATATAATCAGATATAATAAAATCAACTGAACATATGAATGGAGAAAAGCATATGGCATGGTATGATGAGGCAATATTTTATCATATATATCCCCTTGGAATGACAGGCGCACCAAAGCAGAATGATTACGGTGAGATAAACCACAGATTAAATTTCCTGATTCCGTTCATCTCACACATACAAAAACTTGGCTGTAATGCCATCTATATCGGACCTCTTTTTGAATCTGTGGGACACGGATACGAAACAACAGATTACAAAAAACTCGATACAAGACTTGGCACAAATGAAGATTTGAAAAACTTTGTAGCCTGCTGTCATAAACAAGGCATAAAAGTGGTTTTAGACGGTGTATTTAATCATACAGGCAGAGATTTCTTTGCTTTCCGTGACATCAGGCAAAACAGAGAAAATTCAAGATATAAAGACTGGTACTGCAATGTAAACTTTTATGGTAACAACGAATATAATGATGGATTTTCCTATGATAACTGGGGCGGATACAACCTCCTTGCAAAATTAAATCAGCATAATACGGAGGTCAGAGAGTATATTTGCGAAGTAATTCGTTTTTGGGTAAAAGAATTTGACATAGACGGTATTCGCCTCGATGCTGCCGATGTTCTGAATTTTGACTACATGCAGACTCTGAGAAAGACCGCTAACGAGGTGAAGCCTGATTTCTGGCTTATGGGTGAAGTTATTCACGGCGACTATAACAGATGGGTGAACGGAAACACGTTGCACTCTGTCACAAATTATCATCTGCACAAGGCATTGTATTCAGGGCACAATGACCACAACTATTTTGAAATTGCCCATACCGTAAAGAGATTGTATGAAATGGGTGGGAATAGTCCCGATGGGTTTAAATTATATAACTTTGTGGATAATCACGATGTGGAACGTATTTACACAAAACTTAACAAGAAAAGCCACTTCACACCCGTTCACATACTGCTGTACACTCTTCCCGGAATTCCTTCGGTTTATTATGGTTCAGAGTTTGGCATTGAGGGACAAAAGCAATATGGTTCTGATGATTCATTGAGACCGGCAGTTTCATATGATGAATATGTTAACTATACCTCGAATAATCATTTGACAAATCTTATTTCTTCACTTGGAAAAATACGCCAAGAGACAAAAGCATTGTCATATGGAGATTATAAAGAACTTTATCTTTCAAACTGTCAGTATGCATTTTCAAGAGAGTATGATGGGCAATCTGTTATTGTAACTGTCAATAACAGTGATGATGATTTTGTGATGAATCTTCACTCTTGTAACGAAAAAGGGTATGTCGGCGGACTCTTTGGTGAAAAGATACCATCAGAAGACGGATGTATATCTTTAACTGTGAAGGCAAATTCCGGTGAAATATGGTTGCCACTTTGCAGGGCGGACGATTGCGTACAATTTGAAACGTCAAAAGTTGAAGAAAATAAAAAAAGTATGGCGGATTGCGTGAAAACGACAGAAACCGAAAATTATGAAAGCGAAAAAGAAATTGCCAAACCACAAGAAAATCATAACATAAAACCTGATAAGACATATGAAGAAATGACAGTAGAAGAACTTCAGGAAGCAATACTTGAAAAAATGAAACGCATCGGACCTGTTACTGAACAGATGAAAAAAGATGTTTCTGATAACATCTATCATGATTCGCTGGTAACTTGGGTGAAGAGTTTTAACTGAGTATATGTTTTTGTCCCGACTTGATGTGATTTACGTCGAATTTTACGAAAAGGAGTAGTGAAATGCGAAGAATAATAAGAAATTTGTCATCAATACAAATAATTATGTTTGCTTTTTTATCGGCAATTATAATTGGAAGTATTCTTTTAAGTATGCCTGTAAGTTCAGTAAACGGAAAGAGCGTGCCTTATGTTGATGCACTTTTTACTGCCACAACAGCCACTTGTGTCACAGGTCTTGTAACTGTGCCGACCGTGTCAACATGGAGCGTTTTTGGGCAGATTGTAATATTGCTTCTTATCCAAATTGGTGGTTTGGGTGTTATAACGGTTGCTGCGGGTATGATGATGATTTTGAAACGTAAAATTAATATAAATAACAGAATTATAATCAGCGATTCGTTCAATTTGAACTCTATCGGAGGAATAGTTAAGTTTGTAAAAAAAGTAATATTGTTGACCTTTATAATAGAACTGGCAGGGGCATTGTTGTATATGATAGTTTTTGTTCCTGAGTTTGGCGTTAAAGGAATATGGGTGTCAGTTTTCACTTCCGTATCTGCTTTTTGCAATGCGGGTATAGATATAATTTCAGAAAACAGTTTGTGCGCATATACACTTAACCCGATAATTAATATAACAACTATTATGCTTATTATTTTGGGCGGTATCGGGTTTGTTGTGCTATTTGATTTGATTGGGTTGGGAGAAAACAAAAAACGCAAAGGATTAAAATTTTTATCTCTGCATAGTAAAATTGCAATTTCGATTACGGTATTTTTAATACTTTTTGGTACATTTTTGATTTTTGTTTTTGAATATAACAATCCGGATACTTTGGGCGGATATACATTTTTTGAGAAGATTCAGGTAGCCTTGTTTCAATCAGTTACTTTAAGAACGGCGGGCTTTGCCTCAATTGCTCAGGAATGTATTACGGATGCATCTGCATTTGTATCAATTCTTCTTATGTTTATTGGCGGTTCGCCGGCAGGAACAGCCGGAGGAATAAAGACAGTTACCTTTTTCGTTTTGCTTGTAAGTACATTCTCAGTTATAAAAAATAAAAGAACAGTAGATGTGTTTAACAGACAAATTTCAGCAGAAATTCTGAAACGTTCTGTTGCTGTCTTTGCAGTTTCGTTATTGACTGTTATAGGTTCAACTATTTTACTTATAGTTTTTAATGGCGGAGAATTTATGGACATACTATATGAAACGGTAAGTGCGACGGCAACTGTTGGATTGAGTCGGAATTATACAAGCAGTTTAAATACAATTGGTAAAATTATTATTACATTAACAATGTATCTTGGAAGAGTAGGTCCTATTTCTCTGGCTTTTGCATTTGGCGTAAATAAAAGCAAAGAAAATTTGATTGAAAATCCTGTTGAAGAAATAAGTGTAGGATAAGGAGGCTTTTGTATGAGTAAAAGTTATGCAGTTTTTGGACTTGGCAGATATGGAAGAGCAGTTGTAAAAGAGTTGTTGAATAATGGGGCAGAGGTTTTGGCTGTAGATCAGGATAGAAGAATTGTGGATGAATTAGTAGGAGAAATTCCTGTTTGCAAATGTGCAGATATAACTGAGCCGGGTGTGATAGAACAACTTGGTATATCGGATATAGATGTTGTTGTTATTTCTATGGCAAAAAGTTTTGAGGCAAGCATTATGGCAACTATGCTTTGCAAAGAAGCTTGTGTCAAAAAAGTCATTGTAAAGTGCTCTGATGAATCACAGTGCAGGGTTATGAAAAAAATTGGAGCAGACGAGGTTATTTTGCCTGAAACAGAATCTGGAACACGACTTGCTAAAAATATCCTTAGTTCCGGATTTATAGATATTGCTGATATAACTGATAGTATTTCAATTCTGGAAATAGATATAAAAACTGAATGGGTAGGTAAAACATTAAAAGAACTTGATTTAAGAAAAAAATATAACATAAATATAATCGCTTTTAAAAATAACAGCGATGTAGTTTTGGCAAATCCCGATATTGTTATTGAGGATAGTATGAAAATGATAGTAATGACTGATAAAAAAGGCGTGGATTTCCTTAAATAGTACATCAAATAAAGAACACTGTTCTTCTGATTTGGCAATAGTCGAAATGTTAAAAAATTATATTATAAAATGCTTTAATTATGAGGTGAAACATGACAGTCTCACGAAAACTTGATAAAATTTATGACTACATAAAATCAAAAGGGTACGACTATGAGAAAAGTGCAATCGAAAGTTTGTATCTTTCATTAAAGACATTTCCCATGGTTCTCTTAGGTGGTGCAAGCGGTAGCGGAAAGACATCTCTTGCAAGACTTTTTGCAAATGCCTGCGGAGCAAATAGTGAAAACGGAAGATTTAAAATGGTTTCCGTCTCATCTGACTGGAACTGTCCAAAAAGATTGCTTGGCTATGTGAACGATGAGGGGAAATTTGTTCCCGGACTCATAACGGACTATATTCAGATTGCATCAAAGGACAAAGAGTTTCCATATTTTCTTTGCCTTGATGAAATCAATCTTTCAAGACCTGAACACTATATGAGTCCGATTCTTACCTCCCTTGAAACAAGAAGATTTAATGAAGAGGGAGAAATTGTCACAGATCCTCTTATGGATGACGGGAGTTTCGGAAGTGACATTTCTGCTAAATACAGTTATTCAGGAATATCAATTCCCGACAATCTGTACATAATAGGAACTCTGAACTTCGATGATGTTTCATACACCCTCACACCAAAAATCACAGACAGAGTGTTCATAATAGAATTGAAATCTGTTTCTCTAAAAGCAGATTTCTTTGATGAGCAGCATTTTAGTGTTGAGCCGCTTGACATAGATAACACATTTCTTAAATCAGAATATATAAATCTCGCCGATTGCAGAGAAGATATTGCTTTTTTGAAGGATTATTCTGTATTTTGGAATAATTTTAATAATATCATAATCCATGATGCTGCAAAGGTTAGTTTGCGCACAAGAAATCATATGCTTTTTTATGTAGCATATAACAGGAAGTATAAACTGTCAGATATAGACACAGTAACAGACACTTTGATTTTAAATAAGATTCTTCCGCGTATAAATGGAATCAGCGATTATGTTGAAAATACTTTGAAGGCACTGTTTTTAACCTGTATGTCAACAGGCGGTGCAGGTAGTGAGGAATATGTGAAAAATTCTTCAGCTATGCAATCTGCAATTGCCAATCGAAGATGTCGTTATCCCGGAAGTGCCCGAAAAATTATGCTAATGATAAGGAAATACGAGGAAGATGGATATACAGGTTCGTGGTTCTGAATATGGATTGGACATAAAAGAATACATTCAAAAACTTGCTGAAATAACAGGGGAGTTTTCAGATTATGTTAAGATTCTCTTTTCCGCAGGGATGAAGTTCAGGCGAGAAGAACTTTCTGTTTTGCTTTCTATGCTTATACAATGTAAACACGAACTTATAAAACTAAAATCCCGCATAACCGGATTTATGCATAGGGACACACTCAATAATCTTATAATATCAATTGAAAAAGTTATTCGTCACAAATTCTTTGAAGGAATATATATTCATCAGGGGATTGTCGATAAGAATGCGATTGTTACGGCATCACGGCATATTTTACGTATATACCGGAAATATCAGACACTTATGAAAATTATTAATCAATGCATTTTGCGTTTTTGTGTATTTTCAGACAGAAACTGTGTTACGTGGGCAGATTCACAGGTGCTGGTTGGAGCATTGAGAAACAGACAACAGCTTGAGATAGCTTTGAACAATAAATTCTATCATATACCTAAACACATGATACCGGATGATAAGGTAAACATCTCATATATTGCAATATATCAGTCAAAGAATCTTTTTGGCAATCATTCCGGAATTAAGTATTTTGGTAAGGTTCTTTCGTCAGAAGTTGTAAAACGTAAGGAAATATCGGAAATTCCATCAGAGTCCGAGGAACTGTATGTAAGGTATAATGTTGACGAGTGGAACAAACTGGGCAATAACATATCTTCGGGTTACGGAGGAACTCTTGTCGGCTTTACTAATCTGTATATGATGTTGCGTGCCGATATAACGGATGAATTGTATTTTACTGATGAGAGCGAATATAAATTATATCGTTCCATAAAAGTATCAATTCAAAAAGGATATGACAAGGTTGCCACAAGTTATAACGGATATGTTATAGCAATCAGTAAAGGGAACATATCGGTTTATAAAGATAATAGATTGATATATAACATTTCCATTAATGAATTCTTAAGAAATCCTGTCGGAAGGTTTAACAGTATTGCTAACGTGTGTAAAAATATTTCAACAACAAATTCGATGTAAGAGGACTTTTAACTTTATACATATGTGAATTCAATGATGAGAAAGAAATAGAGGAATAAAAGAACACTTAATAAAAAAACATCTTGTTGCTTTTTAAAAATGCACAGTAAAATACCTTGACTCAGTCTGTTTGCTGAGTCAAGGTATTGTTTTTTGCATAAATATACATACTGAAAATTCATGTTTTTCCTCAAAGTTCCTGATCTCCCACGTCTTTTATCCATTGGCGCAGGAAATATTCACTTTCAAGACCTATTCCCATAACACAGTTTGTCAGGAAAACAATTCCTTCAATTCTTCCTTCCTTAAGCCATTTGAGACCTGTGTCACATTGGGTTTTCAAAAGATGTGTGGGAATAGCTTTTTTGGTCTGATAGTCAAACATATATATACCGAGCATTATTTTCTTTCCCGGCAGACGTTTTTCATATTGTGAAAGATTCTCATCAAGTTTCATTGCGTCATTAATGTCCATGCTCCACACAGTAATTCCGTCAATAGGTTCAAACATTTCTTTGCTGTATCGTTCAAGTTGAGCCACATAGCATGTGGTCCACATTTCAATTTTCTTGTGTGCTTTGTCGAGCCTTTTTCGGGATTCTCTCAAAAATCCGGTGAGATATTCTTCGCCATGTTTTTCTCCATTGGGGTCTTCTTGTCTGCATGTGAAATCATCATAGAATGCGCCGATAACGTTTGGATATTTTTCTGAAAGATGGCATATATACTCTTCTTCATTCCCGTTTCTGAACCCTGCAGAACCGGTAACGCTCCACATAACATTTTTCATGTTGCAAAAACTTTCCATATATCCGTATGCATCTTTGGAAAAAGGAACGGGAATTCCGTCGGAGCACACCATTATAATATTATTCACGCCAAGCATATGTGCTCCCTCTGTGGGAGTGATCCTTGACCACATACTGGTTATTCCTTCAGCTCCGACAAAGTAGGGGTCGTCATCGTGAGGGCGGCTTGCAAAAAGCCAAAGTTTATCCCGCACAACAAGTTTTTCTTTGTTCATAGTTTAGTCCTCCTTTTGTCAGCTGTTTCTAATCCATACAGCCATTTTTACACTACCGTCATAAACTCTTCCTGCTGATGAATAATCTGTCAAAGTGATAAATTCGCCGTTTGAAAGCGGTACATCAACTTTTACGATACATTCAAACGGAATTTTTGTTGTACTTTCCTTAGAATCAACAGTTCCGTCTTCTCCTATAGCGATATCAAGAGGACCACCGTTTTCATTTCCGAGTCTTGTCTCTGTTGCAAGCATAATCGGTCCACGTCTCAGGGCAATGTGATTCCTGGCAATGGGGTCTTCTCTGTCAAAGGTTGGCACTATGTAGTTGTGATCCCAGATAACCTTGTTCATCAGAACCTGACTGTCATATGGAACAGGACGAATCACGGTTGTTCTCATGTCAAAGCAAAGTTCAATTTTGTCTCCCTTTGACCATTGTTTTTTCAAGGTTATATATCCGTCAGCCGTGGTTTCGGATGTTCCGTTGACTTTTACAGTAGTGTTTTTGCTCCAGTAGGGATTTCTGATAAGAATTTCAAAATCTTCATTTTTCTCAACGTCAATATATATTTCAACATTACCGTCTTTTGGATATAATGTTTTTGTTGTTATGATGATAGGCTCGCCGTTCGGAGTCTTTGTTTTTACGGTTCCGTCAATAAACATATTGATGGCAATAGAGTGTTCATTTCCGAGAACATGAGTTTTATGCAACATTCCAACACCTGCCGAACCGATGCATGCACAGCAACCATAATAAGAATTGTCAGCCATAACTTGTTTTCCGCCGGCAGTTGTGCCTCTTGCTCCCCACACAAGTGGGCTGTAGCTGTCAAAGGGCATAGGATCCATAATACATTCGGGGGTGTTTTTGATAGTTTTAAAATCAACATATCCTCCTGTGTTGAATGTGCCAAGATATGCATTGTAGAATGAAGTTTCGAAGGCATCAATATATTTAGGGTCACCGGTAATTTTGTATATCCTGTTCATAAATTTCATCAAAGTGACGGTTACGCAGGTTTCCTGGGAAAAATCGCTGTTTGTGGTGTTTGCCTGACGTACTGTGGAATGGTCAAAAAGTTCTTCGGTGCATCCGCAACTTCCTATAACCGTGAAATCACTTTCGAGAATTTTGTCTGCAAAGTTCACAACGGTTTGTCCGGATTTTTCGTCTCCGGTTATAATATAGTATTCCAAAAGCCCTTCAAAGCAGGAAATCAGTTCATATGCTTTGGTTACGGGATACTGATATGGATAGAGTTCATTTTCAAAAGCAAGGTTGAAAATATTTTCAATTTCACATGCACCGAGTTCTATAATGTATCGTGAAAATTTCAGATACTTTTCATCATTTGTCAAGGCATACAGTCTGACAAATGATTCGAGAATAGAAGATGAATTAACACCACGCCACAGGTCTGTTGTAGCTGTTATGGCAATTTTCCCTTCTTCTTCTCCGATTTTGCTGATAATATAATCTGCCTGAGAGCGAAGGGATGAAATAATTCTGTCTTTAAGTTCGCCGTCTTTGCATATTTCCAAAAAATACTCCATTCCAAGCATAACATACTTTCTGCACCACATATCCCAGCCGTTAAACTCTTTTTCAACGCTGTATGAGGATATTCTTCCTGATTCGTTGCCGGATTCAATCATGTCAATGATGGTTGTTTTTAAAATGTCATAAAGTTCCTCTTCTTTTGTATATGAATAGCAAAGGGAAGCACCACGCATGGTTTTCCCCCAATATTCACCTCTCCAACCATTGTTTATAATATCTGCATCTGTGCGGAACTGATCAACAAATTTTTTCCATAAATCAGGTTTTAACAGCTGCTTTTCAAGTACAAATCGGTATGCTTCATCCACAAACCCATTATACTTAAAAATTGCGCTGTCATCTGTAAAAAATTTTTCTCTCTTTCTGTTTTGTTTCATTTCAATTCACCATTTCCTTTGCTTGTCATTCTGTATTTGAGAGGGGTGAGCCCCGTCTTTTCACGAAATAGTTTAAAAAATCTTGTTCTGTTGGAAAACCCACAGTCATTCAATATATCTTCTATAGATCGGTCTGTATCACCAAGCAGCTTCTTTGCTTTTTTTATGCGGCAATCCATAAGATATTTTGTGAAATTCATTCCGGTATACTCTTTGAACTGGACACACAAATGGGATTGTGTATAAAAACTGTTTTTTGCAATATCTTTGAGAGTGATTGATTCGCCACAGTGTTCGTTTATGTAATCAAGTAAATCCTGATTAATCGGGAAAACATCATTCATGCGAAATTTCATTTTTCTGAACACAAGTATCAAAATAAGATTAAGAATGGATCTTGTCATGAAATTACTGCCGGTTTCTTCTTTTTCCTGCTCATTTAATGTCCACTCAATAAGTTCTTCAAATCTTATTCTTTCATGGTTTCTGAAATGAATTACACAACTGTTTGTGTTAATCATGCTTTCAAATTCGCCAAAATTTTTTGTTTCAAGAAGTGAAAATGCATTTCCCGTATTTTTAAGACCTTGATCTATATAATCAAGTTTAAACATAATGTCGGCATAACGAAGTTTTCCGGCGGGCTTTATGCTGTGAGTACAATTGTAATTCAGGAAAATCAAATCTCCTTTTCTCACAGGAATTTCTTTCCCGTTTACAACATGGACACCATTACCGTGAAACGTATAGACCAGTTCCACAAAATCATGAGTATGGGTAGGGGAATTTTTCTCGATTTCCCAGTGGTTTATCCAGTATCCTCTGCCAAGAGTATAATTACCTTCTTTTAACTCGAATGTATTTGCCATTTAAGGATTCACTCCTTTATACATTTGATTGTTAATAATTATAACTGATTGAATTTGTGTAATTTTAATATGAATAAATTTTATCATACCAAAAGAATTTTTTAAAGTATAATTCTACGCAAAAAAAGTATTCGTTTTTTCGATTTATTATTAAAATGATACAATACTGCTATAACAAACTACAATTTAAAAAAGAGGCGTAAAATAATTCTTACGAACTATTTTACGCTCTCTTGGGGAAAGTATTATTTAAGTTTTTCTTCTCCGTTACGTTTAAGCATCATTGCTCTTACCTTTAATGGGAGACCAAAGAGGTTGATGAATCCTGCAGAATCTTTCTGATCGTAAACTTCATCTTCAGCAAATGTTGCAATATCTTCGTCGTAGAGTGAGTAGGGTGAAGTTGTTCCTGCAGGTGTGCAGTTGCCTTTGTAAAGTTTAAGACGAACTTTACCTGTAACAGTTTCCTGTGTTGAATCAACAAAAGCGGAAAGCGCTTCACGAAGAGGTGTATACCACAGGCCGTCATATACAAGTTCTGCAAATTTGTTTGCAACTTCCTGTTTATAGTGGAGAGTCTGTTTGTCAAGACAGAGGTATTCAAGTTCTTTGTGTGCTGCATAAAGAATTGTTCCGCCCGGTGTTTCATACACACCTCTTGATTTCATACCAACAAGTCTGTTTTCAACAATATCATCAATACCAATTCCGTTTGCACCGCCGATTTCGTTGAGTTTTTTGATAAGTTCAACAGGGCCGTATTCAACGCCGTCAATTTTTGTGGGAATACCTTTTTCAAAATCAATTTCAATATATGTAGGTTTGTCGGGAGCCTTTTCAGGTGATACGCCAAGCATAAGAATCTTATCATAATTGGGTTCGTTTGCAGGGTTTTCAAGATCCTGACCTTCGTGAGAAAGATGCCAGATGTTTCTGTCCATAGAATAGTTGTTTTCTTTTGTTACAGGAACGGGAATTCCTCTTTCCATAGCATAGTCAATTTCATCTTCTCTTGATTTGATGTCCCATATTCTCCAGGGAGCAATGATTTTCATTTCAGGAGCAAGTGCCTTTATTGTAAGTTCAAAACGAACCTGGTCATTACCTTTACCTGTGCATCCGTGACAAATTGCGGTAGCACCTTCTTTTCTTGCAATTTCAACAATTCTTTTTGCAATACAGGGACGTGCATGGGATGTTCCGAGAAGATATTTTCCTTCATAAACAGCCTGAGCCTTTAATGTGGGCCAGATAAAATCTGTAACATACTCTTCCTGAAGATTTTCTATATAGAGTTTGGAAGCACCGGTTTTGAGGGCTTTTTCCTCTAATCCTTCTGTTTCTTTGCCCTGACCGACATCGCCGCAAACTGCGATAACTTCATAATCATAGTTTTCCTTAAGCCAGGGGATGATGATAGATGTATCAAGTCCGCCGGAATAAGCTAATACAACTTTTTCTTTTGACATATTGATTTACCTCCAAATAAGTGTTATTATATCAGTATGATAATTATTATAAGACAAAGAAATAAAAAATGCAATACTCAAAAGTGAATAAAATATTGAATATTTTTTAAAAATAGTGTATAATATGCATAAATATACAGGAGGACTCAATGATAATATTAGGAATTGACCCGGGGTTTGCAATTGTTGGTGTAGGTGTTATAGAATATAAAGGAAACAAATTTCGCACCATTGATTATTATGCCATAACAACCAAAGCCGGACTTCCTTTGGAAGAAAGACTGAAGATAATATATGATGGAGTTTGTGAGGTTATAGATAAGTATAAGCCTGATTTTATGGCGATAGAAGAACTTTTTTTCAATAATAATGCCAAAACAGCAATTCAGGTTGGTCAGGCAAGAGGAGTAATTCTTCTTGCGTCAGTAAATCATAATGTGGAAATTTTTGAATATACGCCCTTGCAGGTAAAACAGTCCGTGGCAGGATATGGCAGGGCAGATAAAGTTCAGATTCAGCAAATGACAAAAGCAATTCTTTCTCTTCCCGAAGTTCCAAAACCTGATGATGTAGCAGATGCTCTTGCAATTGCCATATGTCATGCACATTCTCATCGTATGGTTAAAATGGGAGTTCATATGTAGTCGGGATATAAAATTTTTATGATAATATCTTATTATTTGAATTTGAAAATGGATAATTTTAAATATGTTTTGGATAAGTACTATTATTTTTTTGTGGCGTGATGTCTGATATAATATTAAATAATCAGTCAATCAGTAAAATTATTATCAACTGAATTTATAGGAGTAATTCATATGAAATATATCAATGAACAGTTGAAAACTCTCGTAACAGATGAATATGATGTAGCAGTCTGCGGAGGAGGCTTTGCCGGGATTTCTGCAGCCCTTGCATCTGCAAGACAAGGCAGGAAAACGGTGCTTTTTGAAAAGCAATATATGCTTGGCGGACTTGGAACTGCCGGAATTGTCACGATATATCTTCCTTTGTGTGACGGATATGGTCATCAGGTTACATATGGAATTGCAGAAGAACTTTTCAGGCTTTCAATCTTGCACGGTGCAGAGGCGAGGTATCCGGAGAACTGGCTTGATAAAAACGGGCCGAGGGGAAAAGACGACAAAAGATTTGAAGTTCAGTATAATCCTCAGATTTTTGCCGTACTTGCTGAAAAACTTCTCATTGAAGCAGGCGTCAGTATTATTTATGGAACATATGTTGTTGATGTAGTTATGAAAAAGGGTAGAATAACTCATGTAATAACTGAAAACAAAACAGGCAGATGTGCCTATAAAACAGGTTCTGTGGTTGATGCTACCGGCGACTGTGATATTGCTCATTTTGCAAATGCACCCACAGAAAAATTCAAACAGGGGAATGTTCTTGCTTCCTGGTACTATTCACTCGGAGAAGAAGGATATCACCTTAATATGCTCGGATACTGCGATATTCCTGATGAAGAAAAAAATGACGAAAATGCTCCGCCCACTCTTTCTGATATTCGTTTTTCAGGTCTTGACGGTGAGGAACTTTCCAAACAGATGTGTATGTCCCATCGCAGTATGTATGCTGATTTCCTTAAAAGAAGGAAAGACTCTCCGGATCTTTTCCCTGTTACAATGCCAACTATTCCGCAAATCAGAATGACAAGAAGGATTGCCGGAGAATATGAACTTTTATATTCCCAGGAACATACATACTTCGACGATTCAATTGGTATGATAGCAAACTGGAGAAAAAGAGGACCTGTATATGAGGTTCCGTTCAGAACCCTCTATAGTTCAAAGGTTAAAAACCTTATCTGTGCAGGCAGATGTACAAGTGTTGATGAAACTATGTGGGATATAATGAGAGTTATTCCCTGTTGTGCTCTCACAGGTCAGGCAGCGGGTACTGCTGCTGCAATGTCAGATGATTTTTCAAAACTTGATGTAAAAAAACTTCAGGATGTCTTAAGAAAAAACGGGGTTATACTTCACGAAAAAGAAATACTGTAAATCGTATTTGTCTCGTTATTAACTCATATGACATAATAGCACAGTGGATAAAAATATAATTCTTGAAAAAAAACAAATAATATGGTACAATTTATAATGTATAGTCTTATAAATTGTACCTTTTACTTTTTCGAAAGGAATTCTATTATGTTTAGTTATATCAGCGGAAAGTTAGTTGAAAAAAATAAGGATTATGCTGTGATTGATGTATCAGGCGTAGGCTTTAAAATATATACGTCTCTCACTTCATTATCCGACCAGTCGCTACAGAAAGGCGATAATGTTACATTTCACACATATCTGTACATAAAAGAGGGTATTATGGATTTGTACGGATTCTCAACCAAAGAAGAACTAAGCCTTTTTGAACTTCTCATATCCGTCAGCGGAGTAGGGGCGAAAGGTGCAGTATCCATACTTTCTGTTGCCACTCCATCAAAACTCAGCCTTTCAATTGTTTCAGACGATGTCGCAACCATAAAAAAAGCCTCGGGGATAGGCGCGAAAACTGCTCAGAGAATATGCCTTGAACTTAAAGACAAAATTAAAAATGAAGACATCATTTCAAAAGACACAGATGCTTTTGTATCAGTATCTGATGTAACATCTGATTCGGCAAGACAGGATGCGGTAAGTGCTTTAATTGTACTTGGCTATTCAAATCAGGAAGCGCAAAGGGCAGTAGGAAGTGTGAGAGAGACATTTGATGATGCCGAAAGTTACATAAAACACGCTTTGAAGAATCTTTTATAAATACCCATGGAAGAAGAGGGGATGAAAAGTTATGGAATTTGATGACAGAATTGTATCAAATATGGATATCGGTGATGACTCTGTTCAAGAATACGGAATCAGACCGAGGATTCTTGATGAATATATAGGACAGCAAAAAGTCAAAGAAAATCTTAAAGTGTATATTGAAGCGGCAAAAGAGAGAAAAGAAGCCCTTGACCATGTTTTGCTATATGGACCTCCCGGTCTTGGCAAAACAACTCTTGCAAACATAATTGCAAATGAAATGGATGTTAATATTCACGTTACATCCGGACCTGCAATCGAAAAACAGGGTGACCTTGCGGCGATTCTTACAAACCTTGGTGAACACGATGTACTTTTCATAGATGAAATTCATCGTCTCAGTCATAGTGTTGAGGAAATTCTCTATCCTGCAATGGAAGATTATGCGGTGGATATAATCCTCGGAAAAGGTCCAAGTGCCCGCTCAATCCGTCTTGACCTTCCAAAATTCACCCTGGTCGGTGCAACCACAAAGGCGGGAAATATGACAGGCCCTTTGCGTGACCGTTTTGGAGTCATTTCAAGACTTGAACTATACACAAATGAGGAACTCACAACAATTGTAAAAAGAAGTGCATCAATACTTGGAGTGCAGATTGACGAAGACGGTGCAAAAGAGATAGCATCCCGCTCAAGAGGAACACCGAGAATTGCCAACAGACTTCTAAAAAGAGTGAGAGACTTTGCACAAATTATGTCTGACGGCATCATCACAAAAAAGCTTGCAGATGAGGCTCTTACAAGAATCGAAGTTGATAAAATCGGTCTTGATTCAACCGACAGAAATGTTATAACAACAATGATAAAAACCTTCGGTGGAGGTCCTGTTGGTCTTGACACTCTGGCAGCAACAACAGGGGAGGACAGCAACACCATAGAAGACGTTTACGAACCCTATCTTCTCCAACTTGGATTTATCAATCGTACTCCGAGAGGAAGAACTGTTACAAAGGCTGCATATGAACACTTCGGAATTCCTTTTGAACAGTAGAATTGAAATAAGGCTGTTTACTTGTTATGTTTTACTAACAGGCAAACAGCCTTTATATGTTTTTTATGTTACAATAGATTAACAATTTGTCGAATTTTATAGAAAAAAATTACACATTAATGTATCATAAAGTCGGATATTTATACCCGAAAGAGAGGTGCAGGCAGTGACAAAAAGAGTTATATCAATTCTTTTAATAATTATGCTTTTTATCAGTGTGCCTGCATTTTCAAAAGGAGAAAGTGACGAAATAGGTTTGATAATCAATGGACAGAAAATTGAGTGTGATGTAAGTCCTGAAATAATAAACGGGAGAACTTTAGTTCCTGCAAGAGTCATTTTCGACAGCTTTGGTGCGGAAGTTTTCTGGAACGACAGCCTTCGACAAGTGGTTGTTTCAACTTCGGCATCTGTAATAATATTTAACATAGGAAGTAAAATAGCATATGTAAACGGAGTAGCCTTCAACATCGATGTTGCACCTGTGATTATGAATGGAAGAACACTTATTCCGGTTCGTTTTATATCGGAAAGAATGGGGTATGATGTTGTATGGAACGGTACAGACAGAACTGTTAATATTACGTCATCAAAAGTTATAGTAAGAGATGAAGTATATGATAAAATCGAAAATGAAAAAACAGATAATGAGGATAATAACAATTATGATGAGTCTTCAAAGGATATAAGAACTCAGCTCCGGCAACTAACTGTCACAAATAATGATGACACATGCTATGTAAAAGTTTCCTTTTCCCAAAAGGTTATTCCAAATGAAATGAGACTTTCATCTCCGGATAGAATAGTTCTTGATTTTGAAAACGTAAATCAAATATGCAAAGATGAAAAAATTGATTTTGAAGATTCGGACATAATTCAAGTTAGATGGGCATATCATGACGATTATACCCGTCTTGTAATAGAGACAAACCAAAAACTTGACTACACTTTAAAATACACATCAACATCGTGTACCGTTGTAATAGAAAAGGAAAATGTTGATAAACCCGTATCCGATAATAAAACTGAACAGCCGTCCGGTGATGAAGATGTTACAGATAAGGAAATCATAGATAAAGATGTGATTTTTACACCTCCCATACTGGATTCAAAAGCGCCCATAATCGTTATAGATCCCGGTCACGGAGGATATGATGCGGGAGCCGTTGGCAGAGATGATTCAGGTGAAATTGTAATACGGGAAAAAGATGCAAACCTTACCATTTCCCTCAAAGTGGAGAAGAGACTTAAATCCGATGGAATAAATGTTGTTATGACAAGAAACACTGACAAAGCTTTGGGAACAACCGTTATGGAAGATCTTGTCACAAGAGCAGAAATTGCAAACAGGGTAGGAGCAGACCTTTTCATAAGTATACACAATAATGCATCTGAAAATTCTGACGCAACAGGCACGTCCGTTTTATATCCCGGACTTGCAAATTCGGGAGGTTATGGAATAACAAGCAAGGAACTTGCACAGAATATTCAAAACCCCATGGCAGAAGCTACAGGACTCAAAGATCGTGGAATTGTTGAAAGCCCCGAAATGGTTGTGCTGAAAAGAACAAAGATGCCGGCAGTACTTCTTGAGTGTGCATTTGTTACAAATGAAGGAGACAGGGCAGTACTTTTGAGTGAAGAACGAACTGATGCAATAGCGGATGCCATATATAAGGGTATAGTTAATTCACTCAGAACAATGGGCAAAGTAAAGTGATCATAATTTTGTTTTAACCTATTGAATTTATTATCTATATGTGATATAATTTCCGTATAAATTTGGTTGTACTATAAAGATGGATGTACGAATAATAATTATCAGGTAGGTGTTTGATATGGATTTCAAGAATGAAACTTTGAAGATAAGTGCGGAAAGCATCAGCGCAAAAAAAGTTGAAGATACCATGAAAATAGTCTATGATGCATTAAATGTAAAAGGATATAATCCCATAAGTCAGATAGTAGCATATCTTATGTCGGGTGATCCCACGTACATCACAGGTTATAATAATGCCCGTATTCTGATAAGCAAACTTGACAGAGACGAAATTTTAGAAGAACTTGTAAAAAAATATCTTGCAAATCTATAACTCTGTAACCTTTGGCACAGAATATGCAATGATGCATTTTCTGTGCTTTTGATTAGTTAAACGACATTACTCTGGATTTATGGGGTGAAGCAATGAATCAGTCTTTACAGGAAAAATCAAAACAATTGTATGAGTTTGTGTGTTTTACCGGCGTGCTTTTATTTGCAGTATTACCAATGTATATGGTTCTTGGCCCTGAAAAATACGGTATTACATTCAAGTCATTTGCGTTTGTTGAAGTATTGATTCTTTTAGTCTGTTTCCTTGTATATTTGATACATATCGCATCATTATTAAGAAATGTGACGTTAAAACAAGTTATATCAGATGTAAAAAAAGGACTGTGTTCGTTTTTTTCAGATCAAAGATATGGCATACTGTTTGTTTTGGTATTTGTGCTTGCTGTTATATCAGCATTACTTGCCAATGACAGACAAAGAGCATTTTCAGGAACGGATTTCAGACCGGACGGAGTATTGATGTACGCTTGCTTTATGTCACTTTTTATCTTTGCATCATCTCTTAAAAGTCAAAAATATAAACAAGCTGTATCGGTTTGTTATACCATATCGTTTGTTATAGTTTCATTTGTTATGATTCAGCAGTATTATGGTGTAATAGGTACAGCACAAAAAGCAGACACACCAAAAATTCTTTTGCCTTTAAAAGAGCTTTATTCAGACCTTGGAATCATAACCGGACATTTCTACAAAGGGATGACAGGAACTTTTTATAATTCCAATCATATGGGGTATTATATAGCTGTGTGTTCTGGGTTGTTTACAGGTTTGTTTATAAAGTCCGAAAATAAATTTTCGGCAACCGTGCTTTTCATTTTGATCGGATATTCATTTTGGATACTGATTATAAACAATACTTTTGGAGCCTACATTGCCGTTTTTGTTGCAGTACTTTTGTATGGTATATATTTCATTATTACGAAAAGGACAGGAACTGTCAAGGCGCTTTTGCCGGTTCTATTGTTTATATGTGTTAGTCTGAGTTTTTCGTTGGCTTCTTCATCCACCGATGAATCGATAATACAAAAGAATTTTGTTCAGACAAGTAAGGATATTAAAAATATTGCACAAGCAGAGGACAAGACAACAGTCAAAGGCGGAAGCGGCAGATGGCAACTTTGGGTAAATACGCTTGATATGATATCTGACGAGCCTGTAATAGGATATGGTCCTGACAACCTTAAGACACCAAGTATTATGCACAGAATGAAAATGGACAGAGCACATAATGAGTTTCTGGAAATATCAGCTGCCATCGGTGTGCCCGGAGGAATATTCTATTATATTGGCATACTGGCAGCCGTTATTTGTTCAATGAGAAGGAAACGGATACATTCCGTATCACTTGGTGCGTCTGTTGCCGTTTTTGCTTATCTCATATCATCTTTATTCGGAGTTTTTTTATTCTATACGGCTTGCCATCTGTTTGTGATGCTCGGGCTTATGAAAGAATGATATATACGAATAAAACACATCAAAAAAAGGAGAACGACTAATGAATATAATAATTGCAGGTTGCGGTAAGGTAGGGCAAAAAATTGCACAACAACTTCACAGTGAACTTGTTCATAATATAACAGTAATAGATGTTCGTCCAAATGCAGTTCAGGATTTGGCAAATCAAACCGATGTCATGGGGGTTGTTGGAAGCGTTATCAGTATGGATGTTATGGAAGAGGCAGGAATAAAGACTGCCGACATCCTGATTGCCGTGACAGGTTCTGATGAACTCAATATGCTTGCATGTCTTCTTGCAAAGAAACTTGGTAAATGTCAGACAATTGCAAGAGTAAGAAAGCCTGAATATGCAAAAGTTCTGAAACTTTTCCGTGAAGAACTCAGTCTTGCACTTGTAATTAATCCTGAGCAAGCGGCAGCAAGTGAAATGGCAAGGTCACTGAGACTTCCATCTGCAATTCAGATTGATACTTTTGCAAAAAGCAGAGTTGAAATATTTAAATTCTGTGTTCCTGAAGGTTCAGTTCTTGACAATCTGAAAGTTCAGGATATTGTTGCAAAACTTAATAGCGATGTACTTGTATGTGGTGTTGAACGTGGAGAAGAAACCTTTATTCCCGGCGGTAATTTTGTTATAAAAAGCGGGGATCTTTTGAGCATATTAACGCCAATTCATACAGAAGCACAGTTTTTCAAAAAAATCGGTCTTAAATCAGATGCTGTAAAGGATACCATGATTGTAGGCGGAGGAGAAACAGCCTATTATCTTGCAAGTAAACTTTGCGAAAGCGGAGTTCGGGTGAAGATAATAGAGAAAGATGAAAAACGTTGCGATGAACTTTGCCAACTTCTTCCTAAAGCGACCATAATAAACGGCGACGGAACGGATAACAATCTTTTGCTTGAAGAAGGAATAGAAACCGTAGACTCGTTTGTATCGCTCATTAACATTGACGAGGAAAATGTTCTTCTTTCCCTTTATGCAAAAAGCGTAAATAACGGAAAAGTCATAACAAAAATCAACCGTATTGCGTATGACAGAGTTATTGAGAAAATGGATCTTGGCACAACAGTCTATCCCAAGAACATAACCTCTGAAAATATCATAAAATTTGTGAGAGCCATGAATAACAGTATGGGCAGTAACATAGAAAGTATGCATTATATTATAGGCGGAAAGGCGGAAGCGTTAGAGTTCAGAATAAAAGAGAATTCACCGATTTTAGGAAAAAGAATTGACAAACTCAATCTCAAGGATAATCTTCTCATTGCTTGCATAACTCGCAATAACAGGGTAAAAATTCCACGTGGTAGTGATGAGTTTATGGTTGGAGATACGGTGATAATTGTCACTCTTCATTCAGGTTTTGATGACATAGGAGACATACTTAACAGGTAGGAGAATAAAAACATATGAATTCAAAAAATATCAGGTATATACTTAGCCTTGTGCTTATGTGTGAAGCAGCAGGAATGACACTGCCGCTCATATGCTCTGTGATATACGGAGAGTATGACATGGTAGGCATATGGATAGGAACAATCGCTCTTTGCTTTGTATCTGCATTGATTTTGTCCATAAAAACAAAAACAAGAAAAACAATGTATGCCCGCGATGGGTTTGTAAGTGTTGCCTTGAGTTGGGTAGTAATGAGTTTATTCGGTGCAATACCCTTTGTTATAAGTAAAACCATACCCAATTTTATAGATGCTCTTTTTGAGACAGTATCAGGATTTACAACAACAGGAGCGAGCGTAATTTCAAACCTTGATATTGTTCCTAAAAGTCTGATTTTCTGGAGGAGTTTCACTCATTGGATTGGTGGAATGGGCGTGCTTGTTTTCCTTGTTGCCCTCATACCGTCAAACAGTTCCGGAAGTTTTCATCTCATAAAAGCGGAAAGCCCGGGCCCGTCTGTAAGCAAACTTGTTCCAAAGACAAAATCAACAGCAAAGATTTTGTATCTCATATATATTGTTATGACATTAACTCAGATAGTTCTTCTTCTTTTTGGAGGAATGAAACTTTTTGATGCTGTCACTTTGGCGTTTGGTACAGCCGGAACGGGTGGTTTTTCAATTGACAATGCCGGATTTGGACAATACTCATCATATTGTCAGATTGTTATAACTGTTTTTATGGTACTTTTTGGTGTGGATTTTTCGATATATCATCTTCTTATTATGAGAAAGTTCAGAGATGCTCTGAAATCCGAAGAACTGAGGGCATATTTTGGAATTATTATTACGTCAATAATTCTGATAAGCATAAATTGTGTGTCCTATTATTCAAATCTCTTTGAAAACATTAAACATAGTGCATTTCAGGTATCATCAATAATGACCACAACCGGTTATACCACTCAGGATTTTGACCTGTGGCCCACATTTTCCAAAACAATTCTTGTAACTTTAATGTTTTTCGGTGCTTGTGCAGGTAGCACAGGCGGAGGAATTAAGATATCGAGAATACTTATTATGTTAAAAAGCATAGTAAAAGAAATCAAAATAATGCTTCACCCGAAAAGCGTTTCAAAAGTAAAGTTGAACGGAAGAGTAGTGGAGCATGGAACTGTAAGGGCAATAAACGTATTCATGGTTTCATATTTTGCGATTTTTTTCGTATCGGTTCTTTTAATAAGCATAGATAATTTTGGGTTTACAACAAATTTTACGGCTGTTGCGGCAACAATAAATAACATAGGCCCCGGACTTGAAGCAGTGGGACCAACCTGTAACTTTTCAATATATTCACCTGTGTCCACATTGGTTCTCATAATGAATATGCTGATAGGCAGACTTGAGATTTTTCCGATAATGCTGATGTTTTACGCAGGCACCTGGAAAAAACCGTAATATTGTGCAACCTTTTACTTTTGTATAGGGTATTATATACAAAACAGATAAATATCTGATATTTGTGAAAAGAGGGATATTATGAAAAAAACAATTGCTTTTATTTTGTGTTTTGTATTAGTTTCTACAGGTATCTTATCCTATGCAAGCCCTGAAAGCGACGAGGCTATGAAGGTTCTTGCATCAATCAAGTCACGAATCCCCGATACAAACGGATTCGATAGGTTTAACAGTTCCTATGACAAAACAGAAAATGACCTTGTATATCATTTTGAATGGAGCAAAGATTCAGATGATTCATCCTATGAGTTTATGAGTTTGTCTGTAAATTCAGAGAATGTAATCACATCATACAACCATTATGATTCAAAATATGAAAAAGGTGTTTCAAAACCTACCATCACAAGGCCAACGTCTGATCAGATTCTTCCGGATGTTATAAATGAGTTTGAAAAAATCAATCCGTCACTTTCTGACAGTGTTATCATATCAAAATCAGATAACCGTGAAAGCCTTACATCAAATGAATATGTTTTCAACGTTTGTCGCATATATAATGGTATACCTGTATATAATGACTCGGGATATATTTCATATAGTATTGAGTCTGAATCCATAAGAAGTTTTAATTTAAACTATACTCCCGCCCTTTCATTTCCTGATCCGGGCAATGCCATATCCTATGACGATGCTGCACAGAGTTACTTTGAAAAACTCGGAATGAAACTTGTTTATAACACAGACTATTCCAAGACAGAAAAGACAGTATATCTTGCTTATATTCCAAGAGAAACAAATAAATACATAGATGCTCTTTCTTCTGATGTCATAGTTCCCCTCAGACCGTCAAGATATGGAGAAATAAATGGCGCTGATAAAGAGATGGTTTCTGACAGTCTGAACTCATCTGCAGGTGGCGGGGGATTCAGAGAGGAACTTTCTGAGGCAGAACTTAAAGAACTTGAAAAAGTAGGAAATCTCATATCCAAAGATGAAGCAGAAAAACAAATCAGGGAAAACAAACTCATTAATGCAGGAAATGAATATGATCTTGCAAGGGTATATCTTTCATCAAGTGACGATGAGTATTTCTATCATTTTTCTTTTGAAACAAACAATCCCGAATATGCCTATTCAAATGTGAATATGAATGCAAAAACCGGTGAGATAAGAAGCATATATCAGAGTGCTGATTATGACAGTGATGAAAAAGATGAAATTAAAGCGGACATTGCCAGAGAATATGTGGAAACTCTTGCTCCAAAATACTATTCATCAGATGACAGCAAAAAATACCGTTTTGAATCACAAAACGGCAACGGATTTGATTTTGTCCGCTATGAAAATGATATTCCCTATAACGATGACAGAATCTACATCAGCATAAATCCGAAAGATGAAAAAATCACATCATATAACATAAGATTTTCAGAAACAGCTTTTCCAAGTCCTGAAGGAATTGTTGAAAAATCTTATGCAACAAAAAAATTCCTTGAATACTCGGATTATAAAATGTATTACTATCCGTCTTGCTCTTCTGAAAATATGAAATATTGTGATAAAGCACTTCTTGTGTATATGCCCGATATGTCAAAATGTAGTGAGGTATATGCAAACACTTCTGAACCTGTAAGACTTTATGAACAGGCACAAATAGGGGATTATACCGACATATCAGGTCACTACGCAGAGGAAATTATAAACACCCTTTCTCGCTATGGCATAGGATTTGAGGAAGATGAATTCAGACCTGATGAGGTTATCTGCCAAAAAGATTATGTTGCACTTTTAGTGTCTGTCGTATCGAGAAATGACGGAATCATCCTTGGAAAGTCAATGGATTACACATCCTATTACACACGCGCCGGCAACCTCGGAATTGTTAAAGATGGTGAAAACTCTCCTGAAAGTCCCGTAACAAGAGAAAACGCGGCGGTGTATATGGTAAGAGCACTTGGATTTGAAGAAGTTGCAAAACTCGATGGCATATATGTTTCAAAATTTGCAGATGTCACAAAAAATATAGGATATATCAGTATCCTTTCAGGTCTCGGTGTTGTAGACGGATTTGGCGGGATATTTAACCCTGATAAAAATCTTACAAGAGCAGATGCTATGATTATGATATATAAATATCTTTCTTGCTGAACTAAAAGGGACTGTAAATTAATTCAGCAAATTAATTTACAGTCCCTTTGGGGAATTTTATAAACAGGTGATTAATATGACATTTAATAATACAAACGACGTGTATGTTCTTGATGATACACCACAGGAAATAAAAAGAGAGAAAAAATATGTTTCCAAACTGTTTTTCAGGATTGTCACTTCGTCTGTTTGTGCATACATACTAATAATTCTGATAACCGGTCTTTTGCGCTTTTTTCCCATTGATGTATATGATGATTCTTTCATATCACTTCTTTTAAATGATTTATACACAATACTTGCAATATTTATTTTTATAATTTTGTCACGGAAATTAACACCTCAAAAACCTGTTGTAATGAGAAAAATGACGGTTTTTGAATTTTTTTCATTTGTAATAATATCCATCTTTTTAATGTTTTCAGGATCGGTCATTGGTAATATTGTTTCTGCATATGTAGGGGAGATTACCGACACGGAAATGACCAATGTTGTAGAAGAAATTGTCTCAGGATATCCCATATGGCAGATTTTTGTTGCAGTTGTAATAATTGCACCAGTTACCGAAGAGTTTTTGTTCAGAAAACTGATAATTACCCGCGTGACAAGATATGGAACGAACTTTGCAGTCATATTCTCGGGCTTGGTTTTTGGAGCATTTCACGGGAATTTTTATCAGTTTTTCTATGCATCTGCCGTAGGAATATTGCTTTCTTATGTATATTGCGTATATGGAAAACTGAGGTTTTGTATCCTGATTCACGCAATACTGAATTTTTTTGGCTCTGTCATTCCTCTCTATATATCTCAAAGCGGCGCAGGATACGAAACTGTTCAGAACTTTGTTGCATATGCATACACACTTTTGACGATGATTTCATTCCCTGTCGGAATATTTTTTATGGTTTCATATATGAAACGTCTTAAGTTTTTCACAGTAAGCGGAATTCTGATTCACCCCGAAAGGACACTTTCAAAAAATGCCGGATTTATAACATATGTAATTCTAACGGTAATTCTTTTTGTGATAAGCATATTTGCATAAAAATCAAGAGGCTGTCTCATTAACAGTATAACTTGACAAACCCTGAGTTTGTACACATTATACGGTGATAGAGATAGCCTCTTTTAGATTTTTTCGGTATTGGTCAATGTTATTAATCTTTTTTTGCAAAATTGCCCTTGTATTGCGACGGAGACATTCCAATGTGTTCTTTAAATAGCCTGCTGAAAGTTTTTGCGACGGGAATTCCTACAATCTGTGCAACTTCACTGACAGAATACATTCTCGATGATAAAAGTCTTGTTGCAACGTTAATTCTGTATGAATTCAGATAACTGTGAAATGTCATGCCGGTGACTGATTTGAAAATTCTGCAGAAAGCACAATGATCATAACCTGCGCAATCAGCCGCCTCTTTGACAGTTATATTCTTGTTGTATTCTTTCCCCACAAGGTCAAAAACTTTGTGTATCTTAATATGGTTTTTGAAAATGTGTTCTCCATTGATGTTTCGCTTTTTTCTCGGCATATATCTTAAAATCTGTGCAAATATTTCGCACATGAGTCCTTGCATCATCCAATCGAAAGCAATTTTTTCGTGTGTATATTCAAGATACAGTTTTTCTATAGATTTTAACAGACAACATTCATGTACATTTGCACTTTCAGGAGAAAGAAAGGGGCTTTCAAGTGTGTATGACGCTAATTCTTGATAACTTGATCCGAGAAATTCCGAATCAAGTTTTATGACAAACATTTCAGTGTCAGCATTTTCAGTAACATTTTTATAGGTGGTAAGGGGACAAATTACCACAGCACATCCTTTTTCAAGATGATGTTCAACACCATCAACGGTAACGTTACTTCCGCCGTTAATGCAATATAATATTTCGGCTTCATAGTGAGAATGAAGGATGGGATTGCAGGCACCTCTGACAATACGAAGCAATTGTTTTGTGCTGATTGAGTTTGCTTTTTTATTTTCCATGTGGCTGTACCTTCCTGTTATAGCGTTTACTGCAGTATATCATTTGTCAAAATCAAAATCAATACCGAAAATTCACCTATGCAAATTTTTGAGTACAAATCATCACTGACTGGTATTGTTCACAGACCCTTGGTGTGGTAATATTATAATATGTAATGCTATGTCTTGTGAGGAATAGGGCATGGCATCTGCAAGTAATAAACAGTCCATAAATAAAACAACTGCAAATTTATGATTGCAAATTATTGAACTTATTTGGACAAAAAAAATAGCACGTTTGGGTATATGATTTTGCAAAAAAATATATTATAATCAGCATGGGGATTTGTTGCTGGCAGAATCAGTTATAACTCACATATCGTTAGGAGGAAATACATATGGAAAAGTTGAGTTTTGATTTATCTAAGCCTGTCACACCTTTTAAGATTTTAAATGCAACCAATGGCGGTCCGTGGCATAAGAGACATGCAATGAGTCAGCACAGGACTAACTTTGAAAACTACAAAGCAGCAAACATACCATATTCCAGAAATCACGATTCCGGTGTTATAGGGATATATGGCGGTCCCTATAGCCACGACATTTCAAAGATTTTTCCTGATTTTAATGCTGATCCTGAAGATCCGGCATCCTACGATTTTGCCTGCACCGATGAATCGGTTCTTTGCACACTTGATGCAGGAACAAAAACGTTTTTCAGACTTGGCGAGACTATAGAACATCAGATAAAAAAACATGCAACACTTCCGCCGAAAGATTTTAAAAAATGGGCAGTAATTTGCGAGCATGTTATCCGTCACTACACACAAGGCTGGGCAGAAGGTTTCAAACTTGATATAGATTATTGGGAAATATGGAACGAACCTGACCTTGACGGTGATGAAAGCCTCAACAAATGCACATGGGGTGGGGTTAAAACAGAATTTTTTGACTTTTATGAAATCGCAGCAAAACATCTCAAGGAAAGATTTCCACACCTGAAAATCGGTGGGCCTGCTCTTGCGTGGGATGAAGACTGGGCGAAAGATTTTCTATGTGAAATGCAAAGAAGAAATGTGCCCCTTGACTTTTTCTCCTGGCACATATATTGCACAGAACCCGTTCAGATGATTGAAAAATCAAAGAGGCTGCAAAATCTTCTTGACAAATATGGATATGGTGATTCAGAAAGTATTCTCAACGAATGGAACTATGTTAAAGACTGGACTGTTGGTTTTGTAGACACCATAAAAACCATCCAATCCGTCAAGGGAGCCGCATTCACAATGGCTTGTATCAGCGCATCCCAACATTCACCCATAGATATGCTTATGTATTATGACACAAGACCGGCAGTTTTCTGCGGAGTCTTTGACCTGTATACATATGAACCACGAAAAACATACTATCCCTTGTATTGGTACGGAATGTTCTATGATATGAAAGGTGAGATTTCATCTTACGAAAACATCGAAAACATATATTCTCTTTGCGGTGTTGACAATAGTGGTAAAACCCTCACCATAATCACTTACTACAGCGATTCAGATTCTTTGTCTCCCAAAGAGATTTTTGTTGATTTTCATAGAAAAGGAAAATACGAAATATATCTTCTTGATAAAGAGACTGACGGAACCCTTGTTGAAACAACTGAAGATTTGCATCTCACTATTGACGTGAATTCCTGTATAATGATAAAAGAAATATAATATCAAAATGACAATAAGAGAAAGGTGAACACATCATGAACAAAGTTATCCTTATATCCATTGATGGAATGAGACCGGATGGTCTGAAAATGTGTAACAGTGATTTTCTGGATGAACTCATAAAAATGTCTTCATACACATTTGATGCAAGAACTGTTTACCCCTCAATCACACTTCCTTGCCACCTGTCAATGTTTCAGAGTATTCCACCCGAAAGACACGGAACTCTTTCAAATGAATATGTAACTCCCGTAAGACCTGTAAACGGTCTTTTGGAACAACTTCTCGCAGCAGATAAAAGATCAGCCATGTATTACGGTTGGGAACCAATCAGAGCAATAGGAAAGCCTTGTTCACTCAAAGCATCTGAATATATTCATGCATATACATTTGATCACACCGATGCAATGCTGACAGACAGAGCACTTGCCTACATCGAACTTGCACACCCCGATTTTGTTTTTCTCTATATGGTTGAAACAGATGAAAAAGGCGGTCATGATTCAGGCTGGATGACAGAAACATATCTTGACTGCATCCGCAGAGGAATTGAAAATGTTAAAAAAGTATATGAAACTGTTGGTGATGAATATACAATTATAGTCACTGCAGACCACGGCGGTCACGGAAGAAGCCATGGCACAGATATGCCGGAAGATATGATAATTCCAATGTTTTTTATGGGTGAAAACTTTGTGCCCGGAGAAGAACTTGAAAATGTCAGTCTTCTTGACATCGCTCCGACAATTGCAGATGTTATGGGCATACAACCTGCACCGGAGTGGGAAGGCAAATCCCTTGTAAATAAAAAATGACAGTTCTTTGTATGAACGTAAAAAATTGCAATGATTAAGCCAAAATATTATATTGTAAAAAACAGGGTAATACCTTATTATTAAATAAAAGTATTAATTTAGGATGATAAGAAGACATTTTAGGTGATTTTTGATGTGTTTCCGAATCAATTAACTGATTGAAAACATTAAAACACAATTGATAAGGACGAAAAAACACAATATTCATTGATGAAAGGATATGGAATCTGATATGAAAAGAATTTTATGTTTAACAATTATGGTGATTTTCACACTTGGCATTTCAGTAAGCGGGGCAGACGTATTGCTCAAAGATGCAGGAAATGACATCATAAATGTAAGTGGTAAATCATCCGGTGCAGAGACGGTTTCTGTTATGATATTAAACCCCGGATATACCGAGGCAGACATCGTAACAGATGCATCTGAATATGCCATACAGTTTTATGGAGACGATGAGTGCGTTGATGGCTCGTACTCTGTAGACATTACAATGTCAGACCTTGATATGGGAGAACTTGCCGAAGAAAACTGTGGTGGAGAGTTCACTTTGCTTGTAATTACAGACAAGTTAAACGATGCAGAAAAATCAACTTTCAGTTTTTATTTTTCTGATAAAAAGCAGGAAGTTATAGAATCTCTCAACGAGAATTCCGATGATATACTTAGTGTGATTCCTCAGGCATATAAGATATACAGTATGAATAATTCTGATATATATCTTGAAACATCCAAAAGTGCAATAGCAGAAGTCCTTGAATCGGTTGCTCCCTTTGAAGATGACGTGGACGAAATGCTTAAATGTCTTGAAGAATCTCTGATGGTAGCAGCCTTTAACGAAGGGGTACCGTCACTTTTTGAGGATGATGAACTGACTTGTGCAACATATCTTGACATAGAAGACACAGACCTTTATGAAGACTATGTGAATTCACTTTCTTCTGCCGGTAAAAGGGCGGTAAATTCCAGGATAATCAAGAAAGATTATGGCAGTGTTAATGAAATCAAAGAAAGATTTAACGATCAGGTTCTTTTAAATATTATTACAAACTATGGAGAAAATCTTGGATTCGGTCATGTCAGCACCTATTTTGAAAAATACAGTGATGAATATAAAGAGGCAGGATTTGACCTTAAGAAACTTTCAAAAATAAGTGACAAAGACGAAATATATCTTGCACTTTCAAATTCGGATTCGCAAACTCTCGACGAACTTTTAAAAGAGTATAAAAATCTTGTTAAAGGTGACGATTCCTCCGAAGGCGGCGGAGGCGGTGGCGGAGGCGGAAGCCTCGGTTCATCCGATTCTCAGGGCAGTGTAAATGTTCCTGTTTCAGACATTAAAGGTGATGGATATGTGGTAAATCCCGATGCCATCGTTCTTCCATTCAATGATATGGAAAACACAGTCTGGGCAAAGGAGGCAGTATCCAATCTATACAAAGCAGGAATAATTTCCGGTAAGTCAAAAACCGAATTTGTGCCCTCTGATGTGGTAACAAGAGAAGAATTTACAAAAATGGTTGTTCTTGCCTTTCTTGGCAATCCCGGAGATGTTGAATGTGATTTTGGTGATGTAAGCGGATGGTCAGTTCCCTATATTGCATCTGCGGCAAAAGAAGGAATAGTGTCCGGAGTTGCAGACGGCATATTCAATCCAAAAGGAAACATCAGCCGTGAACAGGCTGCAACAATCATTGCCCGTGCGATTAATAAAGGCGGAGAATTTGAAGAATATAAAACAAACTTTGACGATAACACAAGTATCAGCAGTTGGGCAAAAGAAGGTGTAGCATTCCTTGCAGGCAAGGGAATTGTGTCCGGCAGAGGAAACAATCTTTTCTGTCCTGCTGATAATATGACTCGTGCAGAGGCTGCAGTAATCATATATAACTCTATGAAATTTTTTGGGGGTGTGAAATAAATGACAAAAAGATTAATATCAATTGCTCTTTTTGTAGCAATAATCTTTTCTGTGTCAGCATATGCTTTTGCAAATGACGGACAAACATCAGTAGTTTCAAGTCCAGAATATACACCCGATTATGATTTTGCAGTTTCAGTAGGAATTATGTCTGAAGATATAAATCCTGCAAGTGCCATAAAAAGAATTGAACTTGCAAGATGTTTTGCAAATCTTCTTCTTGCAAACACATCAAAAGAAAGCAGCAGTGCAAGCAGACATTTCTCTGATGTTGACTATGCCGATGCACTATTTGCAGATGCAGTAGCCGATGCGAAAATCATGAATGGCACCGGCAACGGTCAGTTTAATCCCGAAGGTCTTGTAACCTATAACCAACTCATAAAAACTTTTGTTTCATTCCTTGGCTATGATGCAAAGGCTCAGAGTCTTGGCGGATATCCTGCAGGATATATGTATGTTGCCAACACTCTCGGACTCAATAACCACACGCTGAAAATATCACCTGAGGATTATGTGACAGGCGAAACTGTAGGAATGCTTTTTAAAAGTGCCGTAAACTCTGCCATGTATGAACAGCCTGTTCTTCGCGACGATGGAACAGAAGTATACATAGAAAATGGCTATAGCACCTATCTTGAAAAATATCTTGATGTTAAAGTTATGAGAGGGATAGTAAAAGGAGTTCACGGAAACGACCTTTCCTATACCAATGACCTTGATTTTGATGAACTTGTAATTGAAAAAACAAAATTCAGTTATGATCCCAAAAGGAAAGATCTTTCTCAGAAACTCGGACTTTGTGCAAATGTATATTATAAAGTCGAAAAAGGTGAGAATTTCATTCTGTATTTTGAAGAATACGGAAACGAAATAATTAAAATCAACAATGAGGATATGGGGACATATTCAAACGGTATTGTGTACTATGTGGGAAACAAAGAAAAGAAAATAAAAACGGACGGACACACAAGAGTATTGTACAATAATACTATTTGCAAAACCTACCCCGCATCAATCTTTAACCCATGGAAAGATCAGAATCTTGACGGAAGCCTTACAAGCATAGATAACAATGACGATGGTATTGCAGATTTTGTTTTTATCGATGCCTATGAAACCTATACAGTAAGTTCGGTAGTGAACAATGTAGTCATTCCAATGTACCGTGACACAGAGATGATAGATCTGGGAGATTATACCGACGGTAAAACAGCTCTCATAAGAAACCTTAACGGCGAGCCTGTAAGCCTTGACAAAATCCAGAGAGGAAACGTACTCAGTGTATCTAAAAATCTTGATGGAACAGTAACATCTGTTATAGTCACAATTGATGAATACACAGGCATTCTCGATGGCTATGAACATGGAAACGGCATACACTATTTCACAATAGGCGGCACTGTTTTTAAATCATCAAAATCTCTCAACAACAGCACTCAACTTCCAAAAGTTGAGGTTGGCAAAACAATGAAACTTGTTTTCAACAAAGACGGTCTTGTATCAGATATTGATGTTTCAAAATATCTTACAACAAGCCTTGGTTATATCACCGACGCAAAACCCGGACAAGGTATGGACGGTGAAAATGATATTCTTGTAAAGATTTTCACAAGCGGAGGATCTTTTGAATCATTCTGGCTTGCAGATAAGGTGACAACATTCTATGGCATTGATAGTTCCGTTTGCACTCCTGCGGAAGTTATGAATAAAATCGGATACACTCCCGAGGGAAGAGTTAAACGTCAGGCAATAATGTACAGAAGAAACGAAGACGGAAAAATCAACTGGATTTATATCTGTAACAATGCAGATGGAGCAATTGACGGTTTCTATAAATTCCAGGGAACAATCTTTGCTGATTCTTCCAATGATTATGAGTACCGCCAGGCACCCACAAATTGTTTTGGCGGACAGATTCTCTTAAATGCTACACCAATCATTATCGTACCTGAAGAAGAAAGCAGAGATGATGATGTTCTCTACAGAACCTTTACACCTGTCACAGGTCAGAAATATCCTGTTGCAGAAGCCTATGGAACAAGGAAAAACAGCAGAGTGGCTTCCCTTGTTGTTTTGAAAGATGAGGGGACAGCAGGACGCGCAGAAACTGTGGTGGTTGTTGAAAGAGTCACAGAAACAATGGATGATGAAGGAATTCCATCTGTAAAAATTAAAGGCAAGAACATAAAAACAGATGTTGAATTTTTTGGTTCCAAACAAGTCGTTTTGGATGGTCTTGGCGGAGAACTTCCCCAATGCGGAGACGTTTTGAAAATACAGAAAAAAGATGCCAATAAGATATATTCTGTTTCATATGCCTTTGATGAATCAGAAAGAGTTCTTTCGGGTTCCATAAGCGGATATTCATCATCCAAAAGATATCTTTTTGGTGAAATCACCTGGAGCGATGAAGAAAGTATGCTTGTCAAACTCGACGGCACAGGTACCATTGAGGCATATATGAAACCCGAGACTTATGCTTACTATAAAGTTGTAACAGAAAATAGGAAAAAAGTATTAAAGACAGCACTTCCTCAGGAATTTATGTCATATCCGGAAACAAGATATCTGTTTATATACAGTACCTCCGGCGATCCTAAGTTCATGGTACTTTATGAATAATCTGAAAGGAGCGATTTACTATGAAGAAAATTATTGCACTTATCATAATGGCGTGTATGATGTTTTCCTGCATTAGTACATCAGCCTATCAGATTTCATATTCTGATGCAGTTGAAAACGCAAATCTTACACTTCCGGAAGTGGAACACGCAAAGATAGAAAACGGCAACCTCGTTGTGGAAGGTGAAAGAATTGAATATGGCAAAGATGCCACAATAGTTGAAGATTCTGCAGCATCCGGCGGTCTTGCCCTCACAACATCGGGCACAGGATTTCAGTCTGATTCCACGAAAATTAAAGATCCTACAATGAGCCTTATTATAGATATCCCTCCCCTTGAAAGAGGATACTATAACATATGGGTACGAATCAAAAATGCAGACTCATTCTTTTTCAAATATGGAAAAATGGATGCCTATAAGGAATGGT
This sequence comes from Oscillospiraceae bacterium, assembly GCA_015069015.1. Taxonomy (GTDB): domain Bacteria; phylum Bacillota; class Clostridia; order UMGS1810; family UMGS1810; genus RGIG1828. The sequence continues at coordinate 7,473 of SVJK01000007.1, read as the reverse complement.
GGTTCGGGGTTAAGAGAAGCCCTGAATACCATTGGGTAAACATCGGCAAAAGTGAAATGGTTGAAGATACATTTGAATATAATATCAAATACCGTGACTCAGGATTTGTTATCGACAAGTTTGTGATTACAAATGACCTTACCTGGGTGCCTGAGGGAAAAGATGACCTTCCAAACACTATGATTGGTCTTCCTTCGCAGCTCCCGTATCCTCTTCCTGAAATGACTCCTCCTGCAAATACTCATCCGAGAATTTTTGCAACAGAGGAAATGATACCCGAACTTGTTGCAAATGCAAATCATCCTGTCTTAAAGCCTGTTTTAGATCAGGTCAGAGTTCGCGGTATGCAGGAAATTGACTGTCACATGCCCGATAAAGGAAAAAGTAACAATTTTTCCTGGGCAGCTCTTTTTAACATTCAATGCAGAGCATATCTCTATCTCATAGGAGAAGTTGATGATAATCACGCAAGAGAAACAGTTCAGCATATGTTTGATATGTATGAAACACTCGTTTGGGATACATCGGTTGGAGACATTACAAGAAGTATTGGCTCAACTCTTGCAGCGAGCGGTCTTGTGTATGACTGGTGCTATGATGTCTTAACTCCCGAGGATAAGGCAACCTTCATTGCATATATGAAGAAAACCGCATCCCTTATGGAAATTAAATATCCTACCACAACTACCGAAACCTTTGCAGGTCATGGTGGTGAAGGTGAAGTATTCTACTTCCAGCTTACAGCAGGTATAGCAATCTATGATGAAGACCCGGAAATGTATAACCTTGCAGTTGGTATGATGAGTCAGGATATGTTCCAGACAAGAAAGATGTTCTTTGACAGCTATAACCACCCTGCAGGTAGTGCATACGGTCCGGTGCGAATTGCTTGGGAGCAGATTTGTCAGATAATCTTTGACCGTATGGGCTATCCTGATATTATGGGAACCAATTCCGATAAACCTGCATTCCGTTGGATTCATGACAGACTCCCGTCAGGATTCTGGTCTGAAGATGGTGACTCATATCTTCAGTTCACCAAAACTACAGGTCCGTACTATAATTCCAATGACTATGCTATGATGCTCTTTGGTGCATATTATGGAGACGATCACCTCAGAGGTGAATATATCAAACAGTTGTCTATCAGAAACTATTCACCCGGTTCCAGCGTATATGATAACGGAATTCACACACTCCTTCTTCTTGATCCTGATGAAGGTATTGCATATCCTGACGACGAAGGAAATGAACGTCCTCTTACATATACAACGTCATATCCTCTTACAGCCATGTTTATGAGAACCTCATGGACAACTGGTAAAGATAGTGACACAGCAGTTGTATTTATGAACGGTCAGGAAAAACTTGTCGGTGACCATGACCATGAACACTCTGATATCGGTAACTTCCAGATATACTACAAAGGTACTCTTGCAGGTCACGGCGGAACATATCAGGGTAAAGAAGGCGGATGGGGAGTATCCCACTACTTCAACTACTACAGAAGAACAATCTCCAAAAACTGTATGACCGTATACAATCCTAATGAAGAACCTATGTTCCGAGGAGGAACCGTAAGAGACTATTCTAACGATGGTGGACAGAGAATTGAGAAAAACACCAATACTCTCGAACAATTCTTCTCTCATCCCGATGAATCATTCATCGAAGGAATGTATATAGGACCCAACAAAGAAACACCGGAATTCAGCTATATGAAATCCAACATCGCTGATGCCTACACAGACACAGTTCCTGAATATGTTCGTTCAATGGTAGCGATAAACACCTTCAACACGGATTATCCTCTCATATTTGTTTGCTATGACAACATAGCTGCAAAGGATAAGTCATTTAAAAAGACATGGAATCTGCAGGCTGTTCAGGAACCTGAAGTTAATGGAAGTCAGACAATTGTCAGAAGAGACGACTACGACTATTCCGGTAAACTTGTAATTAATACAATGCTTCCCAAAGAGCATGTAATCGAAAAAGTCGGTGGTGAAGGCTTTGACAGCTGGGTAGACGGAAAGAACTATCCAAACGAGGATACCGGTGATAATGATAACGAACAGTGTGATTGGAGACTTGAAATTTCTCCCAAAAACCCTGCTCGTGATGACATTTTCCTCAATGCAATGTATGTAACCGATTCCAAAAAGGCACTTCCCGATTTGCCAATGTATTATGAAGACAATGGCGCATTTGTTGGTGTAACTGCAATGGACAAAGTTGTTCTGTTTTCAAAAACAAGAAAACCCGTTGCAACGAATTTTACTCTCACAGTAAAAAATAATGGTTACGACAAAATGAGTATTCTTATTACCGATCTTGCTGTTGGTAAGTGGAATATTGAAGGTTCAGGCATAAACGTTGTTTGTGAAGTTACCGAAGAGAACAATGCAGCATTTGCAAGTCTCGTACCCGGAACATACACAATTTCCAAGGCTTCTGATGATGCCGAGGTTACACAGTTTACCTATCCCAGAAGTGACAAAATCAAACGTGTTGGTGATTATCTTATCTACAACGTTAATGCAAGAAACTTTGACTATAACCGTCAGGCAACAATTTTAAAAGATGGTCAGCCCTATCTTTCAGCTGATGATTTCGTAGCAAGAGGTGCAACTGTTACTCAAAGCGGTAACAACTACGTTTTGAAAAACAAGAACTATGAAGCGATTATAACAGTAGGAAGTACCTATGCAATATTCAATCAGCTTCCCATTAATCTCACATCTGCACCATTTATTGCAGATAATGGTCTTCTCTATGTGAACCCCATTGATTTGTCAAGTATCCTTGGCTACACAACAGTGTATGATAGCCTTGCAAGAATTTTGAAAATCAGCAAAAAAGCATCTGTTGACTCACTCAGCGACAGAATAGACATCAGCAAAGTTGTGGAACCTGTTTCCTTCTATGCATCATCAAGTGATGGAAATGACCCTGCAAACCTCTTTGACTATAGTTTGAAAACCCGTTGGTCTGCAGATGGTACTTCAGAATATCTTGTTATGGATCTCGGAAGAGAAGTGAATATCGACAAACTTATGATGGCGTTCCTTGAAGGAAATCTCAGAAGTACAATGTTTGAAATTCTCGTGTCAAACGATGGTATTAACTATACAGAAGTATATCGAGGTCAAAGTAGCGGTGAAAGCACTGAACTTGAAGACTTCCCGGTTAATGCATCAGGAAGATATGTTAAACTTTCCTGCCATGGTAATACTTTGAACACATGGAACTCAATTTTAGAAGTTGTTACTATTGCGAAATAAGGAGGAGTAATATATGAAAAGGAAAATTATAGCATTAATAACTATAGTCGCAATGATTATGTCACTCGTTCCTGCAATGGCAATAGCAGATGGTGAAATATTACTGTCACTTGTGGGCGAGTATCCCTATGACACCGTTATGGGAGCAAAAATCAATGTTGAATCCGATGCATCCCTTTCAGATGGCGAAATAATTGAATATTACCTCAACGGCACAAAAGTCGGAGAGAGTGAAACTGCCGGAGAGTTCACTTTTGAAAGCGTAGCAGGAAGAAACAAACTCATTGCCAGGGTAATTAGTTCAGATGGCACCGAAATCGGTGCATCTGAACCCCTTGTCCTTGATTTCATGAGATATACTCCCATAGCGGGAAGAGAGAGTTTCTCAAACGATTTTGATGATGGAGTATTTAGCAAAAGTTACTTTTTTGCATATGATTCCACCACAAAAGGCGCCCCTGATCCTCAGGTTGTAGCGGATGATGAGACCGGCAGTAATTGTATGAGGGTCTCAATATCCGGTTCAACCTATAATAGCTGGGAAGTGCGTTATCCGGGCAAGGAAGCACACAACATTTTCAAAAGTGGCATACTTGTATATGAATATGATGTCAAGTTTGAAAATTTCAATGGTAGTGAAGCACGTTTGTTCTTTATCAAATCGTCCACCGGCGGAGAATGGGTAGGCGGTGGTCCGGCTGAAAGCACAGGTAATTCCCAATGGGCACCTGAGGGCAAGTTTGAAAAGAACAGATGGTACAATGTTAAGGTTGTAGTTGACATTGACAATCGTACCGGTGATTGCTATGTTGATGGCAAACTGGTTAAAAGTGCCACTTTCGGCACAAACTTCACCAATGTATACTTTGTACACCTTCCAAGATTTATGCGTTACGGCAATACTGCAAGCACATTCTGTGTCGACAACATTTCTCTTGTAAGCTACGGCGAGGGATATGGTGTTACAGGATACACAGAGTACCGTGATGAAAGATATGAAGGACTTGACTCCTTCCCCCACAAGGGTGCAAGTGCAGTTTTGAAGTTTGTCGGAGATATGTCCGATATAAACGAAGATGACTTCACTTTCACAGCAGATGGTGAAGAAGTTGATTTTGATTTCAGCTTTGATTCCGATAATAACGAAGCAATTCTCACACCTACCGAAAGATTTCTTGGTGGTGAAGAATGTAAAATAGAGTATTCTTCTCTTAAAACTGTAGACGGAATGGGTGCTTTTGGTAATTCATATGTTGAATTTGCAGTTGCACCTCCGAGAGAAGGTCCTTCTATGACTGTTGTAGGGGAATATGATTTTGACAATTTCCTCGGAACAAAAATTAATGTATCCACAAATGCAGAGCTTTTGGAAGGCGAAAAAATCTTTTACTATCTCAACGGTGAAAAGGTTGGCGAAAGCGACACCGACGGCGATTTTAGTTTCTATAGTGTTGCCGGTGAAAATGTGTTGTCAGCAAAAGTAATTGATGAATACGGCGATGTTGTGGCTGTGTCAAACTCAATAGTTTTAGAGTTTACAAAATTTGCACCAATGTCAGGTGAAACATATTCTCTCGGATTTGATTCGAATTCATTTGATGCGAATGATTTTTATGGTTATAATACTACCGGAAAAGGCTATATTCCGGAGATAGTTACAGATGCAGAAACCGATGATAATTGTATGAAGGTTTCCATATCCGGAGCAGAATATAACGGTTGGGAAATGAGATTCCCCGGATCCGGTCTTTCAAACACATTCTCAAGCGGTTGGGTAGTGTATGAATATGATGTGAAATTTGAAAACTTCAACTCAGGCTCTGTTAATCTGTTCTCCATAAAAACAGATAGTGATGAATTTATCTGTGATGGACCTGCAAAAGATACCGGAGAGTGGTCAAAAGCTTCCGATGGTGCATTTGAGACCAATAAATGGTATAATATCAAAGTGGTAGTAAATCTTGATGACAAAGAGATGGATATGTATGTTGATGGCAATCTCGTGTGGTCAGATTATGATCTTGGAGAAGATTTTTCAAATATTAACTACTTCACTCTTCCTAAGTTTGTAAACTATGAAGATGATGCACACAGTACATATCTCATAGATAACATCAGTGTTGCAAACTACGGCCGTGCATATGAGGTTTCCAAATATACCGAGATTGACGGCGAAAGAACTGAAGGACTTGATTCTTTCCCACGCAAAGGTGGAAGTGTAGTTTTGTCATTCTCCGAAATGCTGACATCGATGGCTAAAGATGATTTTGAATTCAAAGTAGGCGGAAAAAATATTGATTTCGACTTTGGTTATGACTCTGCAGACAATGAAGTAACACTCACACCACTTGTAACATTCTCAGGTGATGAATTTTGCGTGATAGAATACACATATCGTGGTGACGGTGCCAGCGGAGAAACTATGTGGAGATTCTTTGTTGAACCTCCCAGAGATGATATTTCCATAAGTCTTGTGGGTGAATATGATTCTGATTGTTTTGTCGGAACAAAAATCACCACATCAACAACCGCAAATCTTTTATCCGGTGAAAAGATTGAATATTATCAGAACGATATTAAAGTAGGAGAGAGCGATTCCGAAGGTGAATTTACCTTTGTCAGCGTATCAGGAAATAATACTTTGACAGCAAAGATCATTGATGAAGATGGATTTGTTGCCGATGAGGCAGAACCAATTGTTTTGGATTTTGTAAGATATAATCCTGTTAGCGGCAAAAGCTATTTCCTTGGATTTGACGATGGAGAATTCCATCAATCTGATTTCTTTGAATACAGCTATTGGAACAAAGGTTATGATCCTGAAATCGTTGTTGATAGCGAAACCAACGACAATTGTATGAAAGTTTCTATGTCCGGTACAGATAAGCTTGGTTGGGAAATGAGATTCCCCGGTTCAGGCACATCAAACGCATTTTCAGGCGGATGGGTTGTATATGAATTTGATGTGAAATTTGAAAATTTCAATGGTGGAGCAGTTCGACTGTTTTTTGTAAAAACCGGTGGCGGTGGAGAATGGTTTGTTGCAGGTCCTGCACAGAATACAGGCGCATCCAATCTGGCACCGAACGGGAATTTTGAAAAGGACAGATGGTATAATGTTAAGGCAGTAATGAATCTTGAAACCAAAACAGGCGATGTATACGTGGATGGTGTTATGACAGCCAAAAACCACAACCTTGGCGATAAGTTTTCAAACATTCTCTATATTAACATTCCAAGATTCATGAACTTCAGCAATACCCTTGAAAGCACCTACTATATTGATAATATTTCCATAACCAACTATGGTCAGACTTATGATGTGACAGAGTTTACGGAAAAAGACGGTGAAAGAAGCGAAGGTCTTGACTCATTCCCCCTGGAGGGTGCAAGTGCAGTTCTTAAGTTCTCAGATAAAATGTCTACAGTGAAAAAAGACAATTTCATCTTTAAGGTTAACGGAAAAAATGCAGCCTTTGATTTCAGTTACAACTCTGAAACTCTTGAGGCAACGCTCACACCTCTTGTGACTTTCTCGGGAAGAGAAAAATGTACCATAGAATATATTAATCTTGAAACAGCCCTTGGTCACGGTTCAAGTGGCGACAATAAGGTTGATTTTGAAGTGCGTGAACCTAAATACGGAATTTCCTATGTTGGAGTGCCGGAGTTTCTTCCCGGGCAATCTGCCAATGTTTCCGTGGAAATCACCAACCTGACTGACACAACAAAAACAGGAATAGTACTTGTGGGAATCTATGAAAATAACAAACTCTTATCAGTTAAAACCTCAGTTGTTGAAACAGATGCTCAGACTGAAAACAGCACAGTTATAAACCTGAAAATTCCCGAAAACTATGATTTAGATATTCACACTCTTCGAACATATCTGATAAACAAAAACAATTATATGAAACTTGATTCAGTAATCAAGTAAAATCAAGAAAAGCAAATTTGCTTTTCAAAAAAATTTGCACGGCAATATAATTGTTTTTTACTGTATAGGAACGAAGTTTCCTATACAGAAAAAACCCCCTTACATATGTGAAATGTAAGGGGGTTTTTAAGACTATAGATAAAATTACAGAATTTGGTTCAAGACAAACACATTATATCCATGCCTACGATGTGCAGCCTTAAGCAGTTGCGTCAGCATCCGAACCCGTTTTGGGTGTGTGTTTTTACGCCA